>JACPQR010000195.1 GCA_016190375.1 Deltaproteobacteria bacterium | reverse complement strand
GAGGATCGCTGCCCGGCCGAGATGGAGGACACCGACGGCTTCGAGGACGAGGACGGGTGCCCGGAGCCCGACAACGATCAGGATGGCGTCCTCGATGCCCAGGACGAGTGCGGCGAGCAAGCGGAAGACCGAGACGGGGTCAACGACGAGGACGGCTGTCCCGAGGAGGACGACGACGGCGACGGGATCGAGGACGTTCACGACAAGTGCCCCCGCACGCCCGGGCGTTCGGTCTGGCAGGGTTGTCCGACCATGGCCGAGATGAGGGCCGCGCTTCGAAATCCGCCGCCCGCTCCTGCCCCGCTGCCCGCGCCGGCTCCCGCGCCCGCTCCGGATCCGAACGCCGCGCCGCCGCCGGCTCCGCCGCCGCCGGCTCCGCCGGCTCCCGATCCCGCGGCTCCCTAGAGCCGCCACGCCCGTGCCGGACGTCGCATCCGCGGGAGGCTGCAAGATCCACTACGAGGTCGAGGGGGATCCGTCGGCGCCAGCGCTCCTCCTGCTTCGCGGGCTTGGTCGGTCGAGCCGCTACTGGCTCGGCGTGCGCGAGCCGCTCGCGAGCCGCTTTCGTCTCGTGGTGCCGGACAACCGGGGCGTCGGGCGAAGCGATGCGCCGGGGCCCCCGTACACGACGGCGATGATGGGTCGCGACGCGGTCCGCGTCCTCGACCACGCCGGCGTGTCTCGGGCGCACGTCGTCGGGATCTCGCTCGGCGGGATGATCGCGCAGCGACTGGCGATCGACCATCCCAGCCGCGTCGACAGGCTCGTGCTCGGCTGCACGTCCGCCGGCGGTCGGGCCGGCCCCGGAGCGACCGCCGGCGCCACCCTGGCACTCCTCGTGGCCGCGACGCTGCCACCCGCGAGAGCGGCGCGTCGAATGGCGCCCTTCCTTCTGTCGAGGGGCTTCCTCGAGCGGCGGCCGGACGTCGTGGATCTGTGGGTCGAGATCGCGACTCGGGAGCCCGTGCCCCGCGCCGGCATCGCCGGGCAGATCGCCGCCGCACTGCTGCACGACGCATCTCGCGAGCTGCAAACGATTCGCGCTCGAACGCTGATCGTGACCGGCGATGCCGACCGCATGATCCCGCCGGTCCGGAGCTGGCGCCTTCACGCGGCCATTCCGGGATCGCGGCTCGAGCTCCTGCGGGGCGTCGGACACGACTTCCCGACGGAAGCTTCGGAAGAGACGGTGCGCCTCCTCGTCGGATTCCTGCTCGACTGAAGTCCCCGCGCATCGCTGCACACGACCGTGTCCAAGTGCGGAGCATGGCGCGCTCCATGCGGTGCTCTCGGCCGTCACTTCGGGCGCCGGGCGCGCAAGGCGCTCCGGTGGAGCTGCAGCCGCGGGGCGGTTTGCCGCGCAGGTCGCGGGGATTGGCGGGCAGGCAACCGGGGCTGTGGGGTTCGCCCCACGGACGTCTGGCGGGTCGCTTCGTCCCGTGCCCTGGCCCGGGACTTGCTGCCGGCAGCCGCCGTGAAGAACGTCGATCGCGAAGCAAGGGACGGTGCGGCTACGCCTCTCGAGGATCTCGGCGCGGAGATCGAGGAGCTGGAGTCGCAGGTGGCAGCGATCCGCGCCCGAATTGCCGAGCTCGAGGCGCTTCGGGCCCGGGCCGGGGAAGACCCGACTCGCAAGGTCGACGTGCCGAGCGCGGGACGAGGCGGCTCGCGGCCCGCCGACGTGACTGAGGTCGCCTCGGCTCCGCCCGAGATCGAAGCGTCGGACTCCGAGGCGCCTTCGCGTGAGGACCCTACCCTGCGCGACTCGAGCGCCTCGCGGGAGCGCGCGCCGTCCATTCCCTCGGCGCTCGAGAGGATGGCGAAGCGCGTGCTCGGCAGCTCCGTCGGCGGGCCCCTCGTCTGGCGCGTGGCCGAGAACGACCTGACGCCCATGGCTGCAGTCCTCGACGGCGAGGGCGCGGCGCTGGCCGCGTACCTGCTCGCCACCGTCCGAGCCCGCCTCGAGGATCTCGAGGGGGCCGAAGCCGCGCTCCGTCAGGCGTGGAGCAGGACCGGCGGCGATCCCCTGATCGCCCTCGGTCTGGGCGAGCACCTCCTCAGGGTCGGCGAGCCTGCCGATGCGGTCGCGTACCTGGACCTCGCGCTCAGGGCGAACCTCGGCTCCGTGCGACCGCGCGGCGAGGTGGAGACCCTCCTGGCCGAGGCCCGGGCGAGGGCGCGACGCGTGTGTTGCCCGGGTCGCGAGGATTCGCTGCAGGTCGACGATGACCAGATCGAGGTCATCGAGGAAGCCGGCGTGCAGGTCTCGGGGGGGCGAGCGGGGCGGCAGCCCATGTCGCGAGATGACTTCGCTGGAGACACGCGCGGCGCCATCGAGGCGCTCGTGGCGACGCTCGCGGACGATCCGGGCCAGCTCGACGCAGTGGAGAGCCTCCTGCACCTTTGCGAGAAGGTCGGCGCCGAGGCCCAGCGGTCGGCCTGCGCGAGCCTGCTCGGGCTCCTGGATCCGCGCAGGCCCTCGGCGCCGGGGCCCTCTGCCGAGGACTCGACGCGCGCGCCGATCTCGCGGGCCGAGGCGGAGGCGCTTCTCCCCGTGCCCTCGAGGGAGCCCGCGCGACTCGGCGCGTTGCTCTGGGAGCACGCCCCCACGCTCTTCAGGGCCGACCTGCGGGCTTTCGGCGTCTCGCCCGCCAGCCGGCTCTCGCCGCTCGACGAAAGCCCCCTCGCGGTGCTCTGGGCGATCGCCCGTCGTTGCCTCGACCTGCCCCGGACCGCGGTGTTCGTCCGGCCCGAGGGCTCCGAGATCGAGGTGGCGCCGACTCTTCCACCGTCGGTCGTCTGCGGCCGCGAGCTGAGGCTCGACTCGTCCCGGGAACGCTTCCGCGTCGTCAGGGCCATCGCCTCGACCCGCGCGGAGCATCTGCTCTGGTCCGCCCTGCCTGCCGACCGTTCCTGGCCCGCATACGACGCGCTCCGCTGGGCGTTCGGGCGCGCGGACGACGTGGACACGTCGATCGCGCGTGCTGCGGTGCTGGGCAAGGAGTACCGGCGGTTGCTTCCACCGCGTGTCCAGCGCGATCTGCGCGAGCGCATGCGCTCCGTGGACCTGCCCGACTTCGCCACCGTCCGCCGGCTCGGGAGCATCGCCGTGCATCGGGCCGCGCTTCTCGTGACCCGCGATCTCGGGGCCGCGCTCGAGGTCGTGGCCGCCGAGGAGCCGGAGCTCGGGGGAAGCGACCTCGGCCGCCGCGCGGGGCTCGCGGCAGCCATCCGGCGCTCGGAGCTCGCCGGCGAGCTGGTTCGCTTCGCGGTCTGTGAAGGCTACGGCCGCCTCCGGGGGGCGGACCCTCATCGGTTCGGCGGCGCGGTCGTGCAGAAGCCGCCCAGCTCCCTCGGCTGGCACGCCTAGCGCCGCAGCGCGGAGGTCTGTCGTCTCGTGATAGCCTCCGGGACCGATGGTGCCCGGCCGATCCCGGATCGTCGGAGACAGCCCGGTCCGCAAGGACGCGTTCGAGAAGGTGACGGGCAAGGCGCGATTCGTCGACGATCTGTCGGTCGAGGGCGCGTGGGTCGGGCGCACCGTTCGGTCGTCGGAAGCGCACGCGCGCCTTCGCGCCATCCGGTTCGACCCGGCGTTCGACTGGTCCACGGTCGTCGTGGTCACGGCCGCGGACATCCCCGGCGAGAACGTCATCGCCGCGATCGCCGACGATCAGCCCTGCCTGGTCGACGGCGTGATCCGCCATGCCGCGGAGCCAGTCGCCGTCATCGCGGCGCCGGACGACCGGACCGCCGGCGAGGCGCTGCGCCACGTCTCGCTGGATACCGAGAGCCTCACGCCCGTCCTCGACCACGAGAGCTCCGATCAGGCTCTGAAGTCCTACGAGATCCTGAAGGGGGACGTCGAGAGAGGCCTCGCCGAGGCCGATCTGATCGTCGAAGGGACGTACCGCGTCGGGCACCAGGAGCAGATGTACATCGAGCCGCAGGGGATCATCGCGATCCCACGTCAGGACGGAATGCTCGTGCAGGGGTCCCTGCAGTGCCCGTTCTACGTGCACAAGGCGCTGACGCGCGTCCTCGGGCTGGCGGGCGACGAGGTCGTGGTCGCCCAGACCGTCACCGGCGGCGCCTTCGGCGGCAAGGAGGAGTACCCGTCGATGATCGCGGCCCACGCCGCGCTCGCGGCGCGCAAGGCGGGCCGACCCGTCCGCATCGTCTACGACCGGCGAGAGGACGTCAGGGCGACAACCAAGCGGCACCCCGCGACCGTCCGCCACCGGACGGGCGTCATGCGCGACGGCAGGATCGTCGCCATGGACGTCGAGGTCGTCATGGACGGCGGCGCCTACGTGACGCTGACGCCGGTCGTCCTGTCCCGCGGCACGATCCACGCGGCGGGCGCCTATCGGTGTGCGAACACTCGGATCCGCTCGAGGGCGGTGATGACGAACACGCCGCCGAACGGGGCTTTTCGCGGCTTCGGCGCTCCCCAGACCCTCTTCGCGGTCGAGCGCCAGATGGACAGAGTTGCCCGTGCGCTGGGCCTGTCGCCCCTCGAGGTGCGCCGGAAGAACCTGATCGGCGTCGGCGACACGACGGCGACAGGTCAGCTCCTCACGGACAGCGTCGGCGCCAGGGAGGTCCTCGAGGCCGTCGCGACGGCGGGCAACGTCGAGCTCCGGCACGCGGAGCTCGAGAACAAGCCCCGCGTCGACGGCGCGCACCTCGCGCGGGGACTGGGCCTGTCGGTGTACCTGCACGGAGCGGGGTTCACCGGGAGCGGCGAGGCGCACCTCAGGGGCAAGGCCGCCGTCGCGCTCGGGCGCGATGGTCGGTTCGAGGTGCAGGTCGGATCCACGGAGATGGGGCAGGGGGCCAGGACCGTGCTCGCGCAGATCGCCGCCGAGGAGCTGGGCGTGCCGCTCGACGACGTGGACGTGGTCACCCCGGACACGAGCATCGTCCCCGACAGCGGGCCGACGGTGGCGTCCCGGACGACGATGATCGTGGGCTCGGTCGTGCGCGAGGCGGCGGCGGCTCTCGGCGCCGAGCTGGGGGCGGCCTACCCCTCGCTCGAGCTCCGGGCGGCCGCGAGGGAGCACGCGATCGAGCGAGGCCCGCTCCGGGTCCTGCGCGAGTACCGGCCCCCGCCGGACGTCCGCTGGGACGACGCGGCGTACCGCGGCGACGCGTACCCGGTGTACGGGTACGGCGCGAACGTCGTCGAGGTGGAGGTCGACCTCGACACGCTCCAGGTGGAGGTGACGCGCTGTCTCGCCGCGGCCGACGTCGGCAAGGCCATCCACCCGCAGCTCGTCGAGGGGCAAGTTCAGGGTGGGACGCTGCAGGCGCTCGCCTGGGGCTACCTCGAGGAGCTCGTGCTGAAGGACGGTCGGGTGCAGAACGACCGGATGACGAACTACCTCATCCCGACGACCCTCGACACGCCACCGATCGAGACGATCCTCGTCGAGCGTCCCTATGTGCGCGGGCCGTTCGGCGCCAAGGGCGTCGGCGAGCTGCCGATGGACGGAGCCGCGGCCGCCCTCGCCTCGGCGATCTCGCAGGCTCTGGGAGTCGAGGTCGACACGCTCCCGGCGACTCCCGAGCGCCTCCTCGATCTCGTCAGGGGCTCGCGATGATCTCCTTCGTCCTCAACGGCCAGCCGGTCAGCGTCCAGGCGGGTGGCCTCAGCCGGCTGATCGACGTCCTTCGCCACGAGCTCGGCCTGACGGGGACCAAGGAGGGGTGCGGCGAGGGCGAGTGCGGTGCGTGCTCGGTCCTCGTGGATGGCCAGGTCGTCAACTCCTGCCTGCTGCCGGTCTGTCAGGTCGACGGCAGCACCGTGCAGACGATCGAGGGGATCGGGGGCGACGACCTCGACCTCCTGCAGCGCGCGTTCATGGAGCACGGCGGGACCCAGTGCGGGATGTGCACGCCGGGGATGATCGTGGCGGCCAAGGCCCTCATCGACGCCGGCGGAGCGCCGTCGCTGGACGACGTGAGGGAGGGTCTCGCCGGCAACCTCTGCCGGTGCACCGGGTACGCGAAGATCCTCGACGCCGTCCTGGCAGCCGCGGCAGCTCGGCGCGAGGAGGCCACGTGATCCACGCGTCGACCACGGCGATCACGCGACCCCGAAGCCTCGACGAGGCGCTCGCCGCGCTCGAGAAGAGCCCGGGAGCGGTGCTCCTGGCCGGCGGAACCGACTTGATGGTCGCCTGGAACGCGGGCGAACGGCACCTTCCCGAGCGCGTCGTCGACCTCTGGAGCGTCCCCGAGCTCGCGACCATCGGTGTTGCGGGGGACGCGCTCCACGTCGGCGCGCTGGCGACCCACTCGCGGATCGTCGGCTCGCCCGAGGTGAGGGCCCACGCCCCCGCGCTCGCCGAGGCGTCTCGAACGGTCGGAGCCGCGCAGATCCAGAACCGGGGCACGATCGGCGGCAACATCGCCAACGCGTCGCCGGCCGGCGACACGCTGCCGGTGCTCCTCGCGATGGACGCGACGATCGTGGTGGCCAGCCGCGCCCGAGGCGAGCGCCCGGTCCCCGCCGACGCGTTCTGGACGGCCTACCGCCGGACGGCGCTCGCGCCCGAGGAGCTGATCGTGCGGGTCGAGATCGCGAGGGACCGGCCGCAGGTCCTCTTCCGGAAGGTCGGCACCAGGCGCGCGCAGGCGATCGCCAAGGTCTCGATGGCGCTCTCGCTCCGCCGATCGGCCGGCGGAGCCGTGGAGGACGCGCGCATCGCGTGGGGCAGCGTCGCGCCCACGCCGGTGCGCGCCCGGCGGGCCGAGGACGCCCTGCGCGGCAAGCCGCTCGACGCCGCCTCCATCGGCGCCGCCTGCGCAGCGCTCCCCCAGGACATCTCGCCGATCGACGACATCCGCTCCACGCGCGAGTACCGGCTTCACGTGGCCATGGCGATCCTGCGACGGGCGCTCAGCGGCTGGGTGGGGTAGGGGACAGGACTCCCCCAAACGCGCGACATGGGCTAGCTTCCTGCACCATGCCGAACGCGAAGCCCGACGCGGAGATCCTGAGCCGCTTGCAAGGAAGAAGCTTGCTCACCACCCAGGACTGGACGACACCCGAGATCGAAGCGCTTTGCGCGGTGGCGCGGCGCATCGAGCAGATGGACCGAGCGGGTCGATCGACGGCGCTCTTGCCGAACGAGCTCGCCTACGCTCTGTTCTTCGACAACTCGACGCGCACCAAGTCGGCGTGGGCGGGCGCCGCTGCCCGGCTCGGGATGCAACCCGTGATCGTGGACGGCTCCTCGACGCAGGTGTCGCACGGCGAGACCGCTTCCGAGACCGGAGCGATGCTGGGGATGAACGCGCATGCGCTCGGGATCCGCCACGACCTGATCCTGGGGGAGGGGAGCTCGTTCATGCGCGACGTCAAGCGCGGGATCGACGACTACCTCTCCGCCACCGCCGACTCGCGCAAGGTCCCGATCGTGAACCTGCAGTGCGACATCGACCACCCCACGCAGACGCTGGCCGACCTGTTGTGGCTCACGGAGCGCTTCGCAGGCGGGCTCGCGGGCAAGCGGATCGCGGTCTCGTGGGCCTACTCGCCGTCGTATGCCAAGCCGCTGTCGGTCCCGCAGGGCCTGGTCATGCTCCTGACTCGCTTCGGCGCCGACGTCACGCTCGCACATCCCGAGGGCTACCGCCTCATGGACGAGCCGCTCGCGCACGCCCGCGAGAACGCCAGGGCCTCGGGCGGCTCCTTCCGGACGACGGACTCCATGGACGAGGCGTTCGAGGGTGCCGACGCCGTCTATCCGAAGAGCTGGGGCCCCTACGACCTGATGCTCGAACGCGTCGCCGCCAACCGCTCGAAGGACGCGGGCAGGATGAAGGACATCGAGCAGCGCGCGCTCGCGCGAAACGCGGGCCACCGTGACTGGATCTGCGACGAGCGGCGAATGGCTCTGACGGCCGGCGGAAAGGCCATGTACATGCACTGCCTGCCCGCCGACATCGGCGCCGAGGTCTCCGCGGGAGTGATGAGGGGTGCGGTCGTCGATCTCGCGCGCGAGGCGCAGAAGAAGCTGTACGTCGTCATGGCGCTCCTCGCAGTTGCGAAGGTGCAGGGCCTCGCCGGCCGCCTCGAGGTGCAGGCATGACCCTCGACGAACGAATCGCGCGGCTCGCCTCGCAGTACAGGCCCCTCGCCGCCGAGCTCCTCCGCGAGGTCGTGAGGATCCCGGCGGACCACGTCGACAGGTCACCCGAGGACGGGGGTGATCCGCGCTCGGGCCTGTCCAACCACGAGGGGCCGCGACTCGAGTACCTGAAGCGCCGGATCGTCGAGATCGGCGCGGTGAGATCCGAAGGCGACGTCGGTTTCGACCGATACGGCAACCTCGTCTGGAGCGTCCAGGATCCCGACGACGGCATCGCGCCCCGCGACAAGCGAGTGATCTACCTCGACGGCCACAGCGACACCGTCAGGGCGCTCCGGACCGAGTGGCGCACGAAGACCGGCGGGGGCCTCGATCCGTACGACGGGCTGGTCGACGAGTCCCGGCTCGACCGCGCCTTCCTCCAGGGCGAGCTCGGCTACCTGCCTGACGAGGGCGAGTGGGAGAACCTCCTGTTCGGTCGCGGCTCCGCGGACCAGCTCGGCGGCGTCATCGCCCAGGTGGTGGCGACCAAGATCCTACTCGAGCTACGCCCCCAGGGCGCGCTTCGCGGCGCGATCGTCCGCTCGTACGCGACGGTCTCCGAGGAGGACAACGACGGCGGAGGTCCCCTCTACCTCAGCCGCGAGGTCTTCCCCGGAGCGCCCGCCCAGATGCTGCCGGACGTCGTGATCCTGACCGAGGGGACGGGTGACTCGAAGAAGGGCGCGCTGGGGATCTACCGGGGCCAGCGCGGCCGCATGCAGATCGAGGTGAGAGTGACTGGCCGCTCCTGCCACGGCTCGATGCCCTGGGAGGGGCGAAACCCCCTGGAGCATGGCGGCGCAATCCTGGCGGAGGCGGCGCTGCGTTACGACCGGCGCGAGGGCTTCGCCGACCATCCGTTCCTCGGCCACGGCACACGCACGGCCTCCTTCGCTACCCTCGAGACCCCGAGCGACTGCGCGGTGCCGGAGCGGTTCACCTTCCGGTTCGACCGGCGGCTCACCGTCGGCGAGACGCCCGAGAAGGCGCTCGCGGACGTGGAGGCGCTCGACGCGGTGCGCGCCGCGCGTCAGGCTGGTCTCTGGGTTCAGGTCCTGGTCCCGACCTACGCGGACCCGACGTGGACCGGGTACGTCCTCGGGAATCCCCAGATCTACATGGGCTGGGTCACGCCCGAGGACCACGAGGCGATCCGCGCCGCCGTGCGAACCTACGGCGGCGTCGTCGGTCCGTTCGTCGGCACCTCGAGCGAGTCCGGCGGCGCTCTCCGCCAGAGCCCGCGAGTGGACCGCTGGATCTTCTCGACCGACGGTGTCGGCTTCCCCGTGCCCGAACAGGACCGCACCATCGCGGTCCCCGACCGCAAGCGCTGGGTCACCTCCGGCGGCTACAAGCACCCGGCCATGTTCGGCATCGGCCCCGGGATCGAGCAGAACACCCACAAGATAGGCGAGTGCGTCGATCTCCGGGAGCTCCAGCACGCCATCGCGTTCCTCGCGCGCTTCCCCAGCGTCTTCGTCAGTCCACCGGCAGCCTGAGGCTCACCCTCGTGCCGGCGCCGGGCTGCGACTGCACGCTGACGTCGCCGGCGTGCGCCTCCATGATCCTCTTGACGACCGCGAGGCCGAGACCGGTGCCCGACGCCTTCGTGGTGAAGAAAGGCAGGAAGATCTTGGCCGCGACGTCGGGCGACATCCCCGAGCCCGTGTCGATGACGTCCACCCGGGCGAAGCGCCTTCCCTGGGCCTCCTCCGCGCTGGCCCGGACGGTCAGGGTGCCGCCCTTGGGCATCGCCTGCAGACCGTTGAGCAGCACGTTCAGGAGCGCCTGACGGACCATGCGGGCGTCGATCCGCACCTGGGGCAGGTCGGGTGCGACGTCCTTGCGGATCTCGACCGCTCTCTCGGCCACGGACGAGTCGGTCACGGCGGCGTCGACCGCCTCGGAGATGACGGCCTCGAGCGGCTCGGTCTCGATCGCCGGATCGCTGGGCCGAGCGAAATCGAGCAGGTCCCCGACGATCCTGTTCAACCGGTCCGCCTCCTCCCCGACGATCCCGAGGAGCATCGCGGCGTCGCCGGTGGGCCGAAGGATCTTGCGCAACGAGCTCAGGGCGTTGAAGACGACGGCCACGGGGTTGCGAACCTCGTGCGCGACCACCGCGGCCAGCTCTCCGAGAGCGGCGAGCCGCTCGCGCTTGACCAGCTCCTCCTGCGCCCTCGCGAGCTCGCCGTAGCTGCGCCTCAGGTCGTCGTAGAGGCGCGCGTTGACGACGGCGACGCCCACCTGGTTCGCGATCAGCGTCGCGCGCTCCATCTCGGAGGCCGTCCAGCTTCGGCTCCGCTCGTCGTCCACGACGATGCAGCCGATCGGCTCGTCGCGGGCCTCGAGCGGAACGGTCATGACGCTCCTCGCGCCGAAGAGCGCCACCATCCGCGGGTTGACCTCGGTCGAGGTCGACGTGTCGGCGACCGCGACCGGCCGCCGCTCGACCAGCGACCGGACGGCCACGGAGGTCTCGTCGAGCGAGATGCGGACGGTCCGGACCTTCTCGCGGAGCGCCGGGCTCGCGGTCGCGACGCCGCGAAGCTGTCTGGTGCCCGGGTCGACCAGGAGGATCGAGCAGTTCGAGGCGCCGACGAGGCGCGTCACGATCCCGGCCGCCTGCTCGAGGATCTGATCGAGGTCGAGCGACGCTGTGATCACGCGACCGACGTCGAGGAGCAGCCGGAGCTCCTCGACCCCGTGCCGCGCCTCCTCGAAGAGCCGCGCGTGCTCGAGCGCGATCGCCGTCTGCGCGGCGCTCGACTCGAGGAGCCTGATCTCCTCGTCGGCGAAGGGCCGGTCCGATCGGCGGACCACGCAGAGCACGCCGACGAGCCGATCCTTCGCCACGAGCGGCGCGGCGACCACGTGCCGGCCCCCGACCGATGCGGCCGCGGCCGGTGGGGCGCCTTCGGTCGACATGATCTGCCGCGTCGAGGCGGCCCTGCCGGCCGGCGTCGACTCGTCGATCGGCAGGTCGCCCAGACCGGAGACGTCGGAGTCGCCCCGGTGGGCGACCAGCTCGAGGCGATCCGATCGCAACAGGTGGAGCGTCGATCCATCGGCGGCGAGGGCCGCGCCCACGAGTGCGACGACGCGGTCCGCAAGCGGCGCGACCTCGAGGACCTCCGAGCCGAGACGTCCGAGGCTGAAGAGCACGGACAGGAGGCGCACCCTCCGGTGGGCCTCGGCGTACAGACGTGCGTTCTCCACCTGGATCGCGAGCTGCGAGCCGAGGATCGCGGCCGCGCGGAGCTCGTCGTCCCGGTATGGCCGGTCCGAGCGACGGCCCAGGCCCAGCGCCCCGGCGAGCCTTCCCTTGATCTGCAAGGGGACGGTGGCCACGTGACAGATCCCCTGCTCCAGCGCCGCCCGCCGCTGGGCCTCGGGCATGTCGGCCAGGGCGAGGGCGCGTGGGACCGTCCCGAGCGCGGCTGTCCCCGTGACCGGGTCGCGCAGGGGCCGGCGCCGCACCGATTCCGGCAGCTCGGCGGTCAGTCCGTGGGTCGCCCCCACCACGAGCTCGGCGCGTTCCTCGTCGAACAGACTCAGGATGCACATGTCGCTCGCCGTCGCGCCGGCCGCTATCGCGGCGAGCCGCGGGAGGTGCGAGCCCAGGTCCTGCTCGCTGGTCGCCTGAGCGACCGCGTGGATCCCGGCGAGGTCGCGGTGCGTCCTCTCGAGATCGTCCAGCGAGCCAATCACCTCCATCGTGGAGGCGACCTGCCCCGCGAACAGCCCGATGGCCGCGGCGTCGGCCCGGCTGAGGTTCGGGGAGACGACGGTCAGCGCGCCCCACCTCCTGTCGTGGACCAGCAGCGGCGCGATGACCATGCGGCCGCGCTCGGCGCCACCGAGCGCCTGGCGCGTTCCGGCATCCGGTGCGAGCCCCATCATGCGCAGGAGCCACTCGACGGCGGGCCAGGCGTCATCGTGGTACGAGGGCCGCATTTCCTCCATGAGCGACTGCATCTCGCCGCCGGTGTCGAGCGGGATCTCGAGCCCGGCCAGCGGTCGCCCGAGCAGGCCCTCGACCGCGACGCTCATCTCGGCAGGAATGGCGACGTGCCGGAGCACCCACGCGCGCTCCGCTCGCTGCACGGCCGAGACCCGCATCCCGAGGTCGAGCAGTCCCTCGCACGCCACGGCCAGGACGGCGTCGAACGTGCGCGCACGCTGAACGCGGCCGGCGAGCTCGGTGAGCGCGGCCACGAGAGCGGTGTCGCGCACGCGGTTCGTGACGTCTTCGAAGAGGACGACGAGCTCGCGCTCATCGATCGCGCGTGGCTGGACCTCGGCGAGGAAACGCCTGCCATCCAGCCCCACGCAACGGAGCTCGTACTTGTCGGGGACGATCCCGCCCTCGCTCCGGGCGCGGTAGCGCTCGGCGATTCGAGGCCGGTCGAGCGGATCGACGAGATCGAGGAACGGCCGCCCTACGGCCTGTTCGAGGGTGCAGCCGAACAGAAGGCAGGCGGCCGGGTTGCCCCAGACGATCAGGCCGTCCCGCGCGTGCGCAACGGCGATCGGCAGCGCCTCGAGGAGGCGAGCGAGGTCGGGACGCTCTTCGCCGCTCGCCATGGCCGGGACACTACCGGAAGTCGACCGGCGCTTCGAGCGCCCACCGGATCGTCTCCTCGATCCGGTCGGGGCCGATCCCTTTCCAGAAGACCTGCCATCGATCCACGCGCTGCATCCCGTCGCACTGCTTCACGTACCAGGGTGCGATGGGATTCGCCGGCCGGGACCTCCAGAAGAAGGACGCATGGTCCGCGCAAAGAGCGGCCCACAGGTCGGTCCCGATCCCCTCGCCCTGGGCGCGACGCTCGACGGCGAACTTGCTGAGGTAGGGACCCATGGGTGCCCGGGTGAACAGGGCCGCCCCCTGGTACGACTCCTCGAGGTACACGCGCTCGAGCGGCCGATCGAGGAAGGCTGGTTGCAATCGGTGGCCGAACGCGGACTCGACGAGACGCTCCAGACGCGGCACGTCCACGCCATCGAGGCCCTCGAACCGATCGATCCTCGAGCCCAGTTTTATGAGTGTGCCTGCGCCCTTGACGGTGAAGAGCTCGCGCAACAGGTGAAGTGGGTTCGTCACGGCCGCGCTCATCCGGTGGCGCACGGTCTCGAGCAGGCGTTTGATCTCTCGCAGGAGCGCCGCCTGCTTGCGGGAGAGGCTCGTGGAGCCGAGGAGCGCGTCGTAGTCGAGAGCGAGGTTGACGACCGAGGGCGCCGTCACGCCCGGGCGGGCGAGCGCGCCGCGCGAGCCGAGGAACACGACCTTGCGAGTCTCGAGCGCGGCCGCGAGCTCGCCGAGGAGCGCAAAGCGCCGATCGAGCGCCTCGCCCTCCGTGAGGACGACCACGGGAATGTCGCCGGCATGGATGCAATCGACGAGAGCGGGCCAGAGCTCGGACGGCGCCGCCGCCGCGGGGCGGGTGGGGAATACCCGGGTTCCGACCCCGTCCTCGAGCAGCCAGTCCTTGATCCGGCCGGCCTGCTCCATGGCCCCGACCGGCTCGACCAGGCCCAGCAGGACGACGGGGATGAGACCCGCCCCGGCGAGGAGGCGGAGATCGAAGTGAAGAGGGTCCAGTGCGCTCGCGACGACGCGGGCCTCGACGACGAGGATCGCGAAGCTCTCCTTCTTCTGGGCGCGGAAGAGGCCGAGGTACAGGTCTATGTCGGCCTTCTGACCGACGCTCTCGAGAAAGCGCAGGAGGACCTGGTCCTTCATCGGAGCCGTCGACCGACGCCGCGCTGGACCCGGCCTGGACCGGGCAGGCCCGTTCCGACCTCGTCCCGGACGACCTGCACCCCGCCCGTCAGCACGTGCCTGATTCCCAGCGGGAAGCGGACGGGCTCGGCGAAGGTCGCCTCGTCGCGCACCCTTTCGGCGTCGAACACGACGATGTTGGCCCGCGCGCCGACTGCGATTCGACCCACGCCGTCCAGCCCGAACGCGTCGGCGGCCTGGCTCGTCATCTTCCGTATGGCCTCCTCCAGCGGAAAGAGCGCGCGGTCTCGCACGTAGCGGCCGAGGATCCTCGGATAGGAGCCGTAGCTCCGGGGATGCGGGCGGCCTCCGAGCAGGCCGTCGGTGCAGACGTTCACCCACGGCAGCGCCATCAGCCGGGTCACGACCGCCTCCGACTGCGAGTGGCTGACCATCGTGACGCCGAACCGCTCGGCCTCGAGGAGGTCGAATGCGAGATCGAACGGGTCGACGCCGCGGCGGGCCGCGCTCTCCGCGAGCGACCTGCCGAGCAGCTCCGGCCCGCGGCCGCTCGGGATGTCGGCGATCACGATCCCTTCCGGACCCGACCACTTCCAGTAGTTGTCCCAGTCCACGGGGCGGGGATCCGCCAGCTCGACGCGAAGCTTCTCGCGCACCGAACGCGAGCCCAGCTTGGCGAGCGTCTCCTCGACCCCGCCGCCGCGCATCCACGGCGGGAGGATCGCCCCGAGCGCCGTCGAGCCGGCGGCGTAGGGATACTGGTCGGCCGTCAACGCAATGCCGGCCTGCCGCGCGGCCTCGCAGCGAGCCACGAGGTCCTCGAGGACGGCGAAGTTCTGGATTCCCGCGACCTTCAGGTGCGAGACGTGCAGCCGCACGCCGCTCAGTCGGGCGACCTCGATCACCTCATCCAGTGCACGAAGGACCTCGTCGCTCTCGCTGCGAAGGTGGACCGCGAAGACGCCCTCCCGCCTGGCGACCGCCCGGCTCAGCGCGACGATCTCGTCCTTGCGCGCATAGGAGCAGGGCGGGTACACGAGCCCGCTCGACAGACCGATCGCCCCTTCCGACATCGCGAGGTCGAGCGCAGCGAGCATCTGCGCGAGCTCACCAGGCGCCGCCGCCCGATCTTCCATGCCGAGGACGGCCTGCCGGAGCGTGCCATGGGGTACGAGATAGGCGAGGTCGAGATGGGCCTTCGCCTGTGCCAGCGCGGCCATGTACTCGGCGACGCTCGCCCACGTCGACTGGCCGTTCGAGGGACCGAAGGGCGCCGAAGGGCGCTTCGTACCCTCGCCATCATCGGCCAGCGAGGCCCCACCGGGGCGAAGCGCAGGGCCGCCAGCGAGAGCGGCCCGGTCGGGCGGCAGCCCGTCCTGCCCGAGGACCTCGAAGGTCACGCCCTGTCGGACCTTCATCGGAAGGGCCGGGTCCGCGAGAACCCGCAGGTCGGAGTGCGAGTGCGTGTCGATGAAGCCGGGTGCCACGCAGAGCCCCTTGCAGCCGATGCTTCGCGTGCCGTCGAGGCTCCAGGGCGCGGCGATCGCCGCGATCCGATCGCCGATCACGCCGACGTCGAGGACCTCCGCCGGCCCGCCCAGGCCGTCGAAGACGCGCCCCCCGGCGAGCACGAGGTCGAGCTTGCTCAACGGACCGAGATCACCTTCTCGAGGGCAGATCCCATCGCGCCGTCACCATCGTCGCCGCGTCGCCGCTTGTCAAGCACCGAACCCGCGTCGATCACTCGCGCACTTGACGGCGGCGATGCGGCGAGTCGTAATGTCGATCTCGCGTGGATTCGGAAGCCTGGCGTCACGCCTGGATCGCCATCGCTCTCGTGACGGCGATACCGTCCTGGGGCCGCGCCGAGCCTGTTGGAGGCCCGCTCGGGCTCGTCGTCGATCCCGTGGGTGCGGAGGTCCTGATCGACGGCCGGACGGTGGGAAGGGCGCCCATGCGGCCGCTCCGGCTGGAGCCAGGTCTTCACACGGTCGTCATCCGGGCGCGCGGACATGTGCCCGTCACGAGGACGCTGGAGCTCCGACCGCATGCCGAGATCACGCTGGCGGTCGTCCTGGAGCCGGTCCCCGTGCGGCATGAGGCCCGCCCTCGCATCCCGACAGGTCGCCACGCTGCGCCGAGCCGGGTGGAGCGAACCGAGGAGAGCTCACACGGGCCGCACCGTCGCGCGCCGCGTCCCGAGCGTCGGTCCGGAAGTGATACCGAAGGGCGAAGCACCCCCCTCGGGCGTGGGCCGCTCCTGTGGACCGGTCTCGGGCTGACGGTCGCCCTGGCCGCAGGAGCGGTCGTCACCGGCGCCCTCGCGCTGTCCGCGGAGAGCGAGTACCGCGAGCCGGACACGTCCGAGGCTCGCCGCCGCGGCCTCGATCGGCAGATCCGCGAGCTCAGCACCGTGACGGACGTCCTGGTCGACGGCGCGATCGTCCTCGGGCTCGCGACCGTGGCGCTGTTCGCCCTCGCCGGGCCGGACGACGACCCGGCGGCAACAGGAGGCCTTGGCCTGCGCGGCGGTCTGGGCGCGCTTCACTGGGAGCTCTGATCGGCGACGATCCTGCCGCGCGCGTCGATGGTCAGGGTTCGAGGGGGCGAGCCTTCGATGACGACGATCAGGTCCTGGCCGTCCCGACCACCGGCCAGCGCCGCGAGCCCGTGCCGTGGCTCGGTCCCCTCGGGGAAGATCGAGGCCAGGGTCGCGGGTCGGCCTCTGCGCCTCCCGCTCGAATCGATGCGGACGACGACGAGATCGGTCCCCGATCGTCCGAGGAGCGCGATGCCGGCGCCGACGGCCGTCAGGATGGGGGAGACCATCCGTGGCGAGTCCGCCATGTCGACGGCTCTGGGAGCGCCGCCTTCGGGTCCGACGAGCGCGACCCGCGCGGCACCTCCCTCCGTCCAGACGGCGACCCAGCCGTCCCTGGTCCCGAGGAGGAACGGCTCGGAAGCGACGACGTCCGGCGCGGTAAGCCTCACGGGGTTGCCGATCGCGGCGCCGTCCAGGCCGACCCGCGTCAGGAACGCGCCGTCCGGCGACGCCGCGAGGGTTGCGAGCTCCTCTTCGCGCGCACCCATCGTCGCCTCGCCCCAGCCCGCCAGAGGCGGCAGGACCGGTCCCACGACGGGGAGGCCCTCGTAGCGGACGAGCAAGACCTGAGGGCTCTCCGTCGTCCCGATCAGCGTCCCGATGGCGCCCTGTTCCGGCGTCACGACGACCGGCCCAGCTTCGCGCCTCGCGAGCATCCCGATCCGTCCCCCGACCGAGGCGGCAGTCGCGGGTCGAGGCAGGCTCGTCCAGATTCGCTGCGCATCCGACCTCGGCTCGCCCCTCGGGCCGAGACGACGCACCCAGAGTCGGCCGCCCGCGCCGAAGATCACCGCGGCGCCCGTCGGCGTAGCGACGACCGCGAGGCGATCGCCCTCGGCGCGGCACCCGAGAACGACCATCTGCTCGCCAGTCGCTCGGCCACGGTCATCCAGGAGCTGGGCTCGGACCCCGGCGGGATCGGACCAGACCATCACGCTCCCGCCACCCGGCAGGGCGGCCAGCGCGACGTCCCCTCGAGCGGCGCCTGCTCCGAGGACCAGCGAGCAGAGAGCGACGACGCACAGCGAGCCGAGGCGCGACATGGGCGCGACGATAGCCGGGCGGGAGGACTCTCGCAAAGGCGCAAAGCCGCAAAGGGGTGCGTTGCACGGTCCCGGTTTTGCGCCGCCGCCCCAGACCATCGCAGGCTTGAATCCGGAACAGGCAACAGGCGACTGGCAACAGGCAACTGGCAACTGGCAATTCCAGAAAGCGGATTGCACGCACCGCTCACGGCTTGACCGAACCAGCGCGGTTCCGGCT
>JACPQR010000197.1 GCA_016190375.1 Deltaproteobacteria bacterium | reverse complement strand
GCCCGCATGGCGACGGATCTTCGAGTGGGTGCGGCAAGCGCTGCGGCTGCCGGGCCCGATGCCTCCAGTCGTCGCAACCGGCTGACCAGCCCACCAGCCCGCGTCGCGACCTGGAGCAAGCACATACCGCCCACGGCGGACCTCGAGCGCGGAAGGGCCATGGCCTCGCGCTCGACCTGCGCCCGCGGCGTCGCCCCGAAGCGAGAGAACCACCCCTGCCGTGGCCACGGCGTCGCGCGCCGGCGACTACCGATCAAATCTGCCCTGGACCGGCCCGAGCTTGCGCTCGGCGGCCGGTCCGTGAAACGCTCGTTCGCCGACGGAGCGTCAAGGAATGCGGTCACCGATCATCCTCGCCGTCCTGCTCGTGGGCTGCGGAGGAGTGAACAGCTCGGGCACCGATGGCGGCGCAGACGGGGACGCCGACGCCGACACGGACACGGATTCGGACACCGACACGGACACGGACTCGGACTCGGATTCGGACACGGACTCGGACGCGGATTCGGACTCGGATGCCGACACCGACACCGACTCCGACGGGGACTCGGACACCGACGCCGACGGCGACGCCGACCCATGCGACACGTGCGACGTCCACGCGAGCTGCATCGACGACGAATGCGTGTGCGACGATGGATGGGTGGGGAGCGGGTCCGACTGCCGGGACTTCAACGAGTGCTTGCAGGACAACGGCGGCTGCGATCCCAACGCCAGGTGCGACAACCGTCCAGGGTCGCGTGATTGCACCTGCGAGCCGGGTTGGTTCGGCGACGGTCTCGCCTGCCAACCCATCTGGACGACCGTGTACAGCGACCCCGGGCTGACCCTGGGTGACTGGTCCAGCGTCGTGGGCCACCGAGGCCGCGTTTACTTCGCCAGGCACGGTGCGGACCGCTACTTCAAGTCGTTCGACGTCCAGGCGCTCGCCATTCGTGATGAAGGCCTCATGGCGGCCGACGAAGACGACTTCTGCGCGTGCGGTTCCTTTGGACAGCTCGTCGCGGCGCCCGAAGTGCTGTTCTATTTCGCGAACTACGCCCACGCGTACGACACGGTCGACCAGGCATGGTTCTCCGTGAGCTATCCGGCGGGGCGCCAGCGGGGCGAGGCGGGAGCGGCCTTCGCCGCCGGAGCCGTCTACCTCGTGGGCGGTCGCGGTGATCCCGACCCCATCGCGACGGTCGAGGCGTACGACCTCGACGACACGTGGTCCGATCAGCCCGCCTTCCCGGTCGGCGTGTGGATGCCGACCGCCGCGGAGGTCGGTGGGATCGTCTACGTGACCGGCGGCACGCTCGCGGACAACTCCCCCAGCGCGACGTTCGCGTCGCTCGAACCGGGCGCGGCCGAATGGACGGTGCTCCCGGACGCTCCGTTCGCCGACTGGGGCGTGATGGCAGTCGGATACCGGGACCAGTTGTGGGTCCTGGTGTCGTCGCGCCTGCTCTGGATCTACGACCCCTTCGCGGGCGGCTGGCTCGGCCAGCAGGTCGATGTGCCACTGGGGAACCGCTGGTCGCCAGCGGTCGCGGGCGGAGCTCTGTACCTCGTGGGCGAGACCGCGGACGAGCTCACGATCGTTCAGTACACAGGACCTTGAAGCCGCGCCCCTCGATCCTCGTCGTGCTTGCGCTCGCCGCCTGCGACGAGGTCTTCGGCTCCGACGAGGTCGAGGTCGTCGTGAGCGTCGATCGACGGTCGCCGGCGCCGCCGGCGCCGAACGGGCCGATGTCCGCCGGCGAGGCGCACGACGCCGCCGAGCGGGTCAGGGCGCTGCTCGTCCTTGGCGACGCGCGCTCGGCGAACGAGCACTGCAAGATGTCTCTCGTTCGCGAGGGAGGCGAGCCGCGCGACCGGGCCCTGCTCCTTTTTCGCTGCGCCCGCTGTGCCAGGGCACTGGGCGAGGAGGCGCGGGCGCGCGAGCTCTTCGAGCGGTCGATCGCGCTCGAGCCGCGGGCGGGGCCGATCGTGGCGCGCGCGGTCGGCTCGGCTGCAGGGCCGCCGCCGCTCGCGAACGGCTCGCTGGCGAGCGTGCGCGCCAAGCTCGGGGCGATGGGTGTCACCGAGGCAGCGCGGTTCGAGCTGGTGGACGGCCCGGTCGCGGTCCCTCCCTTTCGAGCCGTCACGCTCGAGCGCTGCGTCGAGCCGTCGGACGTCTGCGAGGCGGCGCTCGTGACACTCTCCGCCGATGGATCGCCCATCGATGGGATCCGCGTCCCGTTCGGGGCCTTTCCGGGGTCTCTGGCCGCAATGCGTCTGAGCGATCCCCGGGCGCGGGTCGTGACCTGGAAGGCCGACGTCCGCGCGGAGCTTCGGATCGGGCTGTTCCTCGCGCTGCGAGTGGACGCCGGGCGGCTCACGCCCGTGGCGCTCGTCTACTCGAGCCCGCAGAACCCCGGTCGCGCCGAGAAGGTCCGTGGCGCGCCCGACGCCTTGGTGATTGACGAACGCGAGGCGCCGTGGGATGTCCGGCTGCGCGGATTTCGTGGGGCACCAGTGGCTTCGGCCGGACCGCCCCGTTGAGTCGAGAGAGAGGACGAGATGAGTCAGAAGGTGAAGGATCTGAAGCTCGCTGAGTCGGGTCGGCTGAAGATCGAGTGGGCCGAGTCCCGCATGCCCGTGCTCATGGCGCTCCGCGAGGAACACGCGAAGAAGCAGTCGTTCAAGGGCGCCCGCATCGCCGGGTGCCTGCACGTGACCAAGGAGACGGCCGTGCTCGTTCGCACGCTGCGGGCGGCGGGCGCCGAGGTGGCGTGGAGCGGGTGCAACCCCCTGTCGACGCAGGACGACGTGGCGGCGGCCCTGGCGGCCGAGGAGACGTCGATCTTCGCGTGGCACGGGATGAACACCGAGGAGTTCTACTGGTGCATCGAGAAGACGCTCGAGATGAAGCCGACGCTGACGCTCGACGACGGCGCCGATCTCATCTTCACGACGCACTCGAAGCACCCGGACCTCGCACGGCAGATCACGGGCGGAACCGAGGAGACCACCACGGGCGTGCATCGCCTGAGGGCGATGGCGAAGGACGGCAAGCTCCTGTACCCGGTGATCGCGGTCAACGACGCCGAGACGAAGTGGGACTTCGACAACGTCTACGGCACCGGTCAGTCCTCGATCGACGGGATCGTTCGCGCGACCTCGGTCCTGCTCGCCGGCAAGAACTTCGTCGTCGCCGGCTACGGCCACTGCGGCCGCGGCGTCGCGATGCGGGCCAAGGGCATGGGCTGCAACGTCATCATCACCGAGGTGACGCCGACCGCCGCCCTGCGCGCGGTGCTCGAGGGCTGTCGCGTCATGACGATGGACGAGGCGGCGAAGGTCGGCGACATCTTCATCACGGCGACGGGGATGAAGGACATCCTGGTCGGCCGCCACTTCGACGTCCTCAAGAACGGCGCCGTGATCTGCAACACCGGCCACTACGACTGCGAGATCAACATCGGCGAGCTCGACTCGCGCGCCCGCTCGAAGCGCGAGATCCGCCCGGCGAACGAGGAGTACACGCTGAAGGACGGCCGCAAGGTGTACCTGCTCGCCAAGGGAAGGCTGGTCAACCTCGCCGCCGCCGAGGGGCACCCGAGCGAGGTCATGGACATGAGCTTCGCCAACCAGTTCCTCGCCCTGCTCAAGCTGCACCGCGAGGGCAAGGGCCTGGCACCCACCGTCCACGACCTCCCCAAGGAGCAGGACCAGGAGCTCGCCCGCCTGAAGCTCCGCACCATGGGCATCGACATCGATCGCCTCACCGCCGACCAGATCAAGTACGCCACCGACTACAGCGCCGGAACCTGAAGAGGGACACGCACCGGGTCCGCAAGTAGGCGACACCAAACGCCTTCCAGACACAACCGCGCGTTTCGTCGTCGGAACCTGAAGGACGGGAGGGGGACGGAGCACGGTTTCTCGGAGAGCTCGAAAACCGAGAAACCGTGATCCGTCCCCTAGTACAATCGCTGTCATGAAGCTGCGTCTTCTCGCTCTCTTGGTCTTCCTCCTCGTCGCCGGCTGCGGATCGAGCGGCGGGGAGGAGCGCTTCGATGCCGGGCCGCGCCGGGATGCGGGGCTCGACGCCGCTGTGGACGCGGCCGGGGACGGCGACGCCGACTCGGACTCCGACTCCGACAGCGATGCCGACGCGGACGCCGACACCGATGCCGACACCGACGCGGACACCGACGCGGACACCGATGCGGATTCGGACGCTGACGGCGACTGCGACGAGCCCGACGCCGGTTGCGTCGCATGGACCTGCGGCGGAGCGTTCCCCGTGTGCGGCGCCTGTCCCGGCTGCGATCCGAGGCCCGACGGCGACCCGGATCCCTGCCATGGCATGGGCGAGAACGCGTGCAACGACGCCGAGGCGTGCGAGCCCATCATCGTGGGCGCTTGCCGGGGCTGCAAGACCGACACGTACGCCGGCTGCGAGACGACGTGCGAGCGCGTGTCTCTCGACGGCTGCATCCTCCTGTCGCACTGTCAGGTCGGAAACCCGGACCGGTGCGTACGGCGAAACCGTCGCTGCCGGACGAACGACGAGGATCCCTGCTACGAGGGGTACACCTGCCGCGCCTACCCGGACGAGCCGAGCTTCGGCGTCTGCGTCCCCGAGTAGCTCCGATGGACTCCCACGAAGCGATCCTGGCGCGCCACAGCGCCCGCGCGTTCCGGCCGGAAGCGGTGCCCCGCGAGGTCCTCGAGCGCGTCTTCACGCTGGCCCAGCGCGCGCCCTCCTGGTGCAACATCCAGCCCTGGCGCGTGTGCGTGACGGCTCCCGAGGTGACCCGCGAGCTGTCGAAGCTCCTGCTGGCGGCCACGAGCACGATGGCCATCGAGCCCGACTTCGCGTTTCCGACGAAATACCCCGAGCCGTACTCGAAGCACCGCCGGGAGTGCGGGGCGGCGCTGTACGGAGCGATGGGCGTCGGACGCGATGACGGCGAGGGTCGCCGCCGCGCGTGGCTGCGCAACTACGAGATCTTCGACGCCCCACACGCCGCGGTCGTCTCGATGGACCGCCGGTGGGGGACCTACCCGGCCATCGACGTCGGCGTGTGGCTCGGAACGCTCCTCGTCGCGATGACCGCCGAGGGCCTCGCCGCGTGCCCGCAGGCCGCGCTCGCCGCATACCCGAGCGTGCTGCGGGAGCTGCTGCACATCCCGGCCGACGAAGGCGTGCTGTTCGGGATCGCGCTCGGCTTCGAGGACGGGGCAGCGCCGGTCAACGCGTGCCGCACCACGCGCTCGCCTCTCGCCGAGAACGTCCGCTTCGTCGGCTTCTGATCTCAGCGAGCGGCGACGTCCAGGCGGTACGAGGCGCGGTTGCCGGAGCCGCCGTCTCGCACGTACAGCACGTAGGTTCCGGCGCCCAGCAGGCGGTCGATCCGCTCCTCGTGGCCCTCGGTCGCCGCGGAGGCGATCTCGTCGGTGTTCACGTCGTACAGCTCGAGGTCCAGATCCTCGCGGTCGGCGGCACGGCCGCTGCCCGCGATTCTCAGGATGGCGCTCATGCGCATGGCCTTGGGCAGCTGGATACGGTAGGTCTGCACGGCATCGAAGCCGTTGTGCGGATCCGGCGCGCCGCCCGACGGTTGTGGATCGGTGACGCCGTCGACCTTGCCCTCGATGCTCGCGGGCAGCCCGAGGTCGGTCGGCCACACGTCCGCTCCCGCGAGTGGCCAGCTCAGGACCTGATCACGCGGGTGCTTGAGCAGCCTGACGATCTGCGCGTCGCCGACCAGGCCCAGCTCCCTGGCGCGCACGAGGAACGACCCGATGTACGGATAGTCGTCGCCGGAGCGCTCGAAGCTCTGGATCACGCGCATCACGCCGTCGAAGCCGATCGCCACGCCGTCGCCGTCGCGGTCGGCGAGCCCACCGGAGCCGTCCGCGAGGTCCCAGAGCAGCTCGAAGGTCGTCGCCTCCGCTCCCACGCCTCGCATCCGGTCGGTGCCCGCGTCCTCCATGTGCTCGCGCATCCTGGCGCTGCCGGCCGGCTCGACGCCGACCGTGTCGACGTAGAGAGGATCGTCGAGCACGGCGCAGGCGAAGAAGGTCGCGAACGCCTCCTCGAACGCGACCCCCGGGACCATCGACCGTTGCCTGTCGTGCTCGCCGGCGATCGACGCGTCGGCGCCCACCACGCGCGACACGAAGTGGCCGAGCTCGTGAAGGATGATCCCGCTGTCGAAGTGGTCGCTGTCGGAGGCGTCTTCGCGCCCCAGCTCGCCGCCCATGAGCTGAAGCTCGAATGCGCCGGGCACGGTCGCGCTCTCTCCGCGGAAGAAGCTCGTGTGGGCCTCGCTGCCGTCGTTTCCGCGGCGCCAGAGGCCGATCAGCGGCGGCAGAGTGACGCCGAGGCTCGACCGGACGGCCCGGTACCCGTCGAGGAAGCGGTCCAGGACGTGGAACGCCCCGCCCGGCTCCTCGCCGCCCAGGCCCGCATGAAGCCGGATCGGTTGGCCGCCGGGCACCACGCCGCCTACATCGACGGCGTGCGCCCTCCGGTCGCCCGGCGCGCGCACCACGCGGACGTCGAACCCGTCGGCGCTCGAGATGCTGAGCGCCCTGGCGGTCACGGGCTCGGTCGTCCCCAGGCGCAGCTGGAATCTCCCGCGGTCGTCGGTGGCCGCGGACGCGACGACCGCCCCTCTCCGGTCGATCGCCTCGACGACGACACGCCGAGCCGGCAGCGTCTGGGTCGACAGCGTCAGCCCACGCTCGGTCGCGAGCCTGCGCTCGTAGGTCACCGTGCCCTCGAGCATCGCGGCGCCGCCGGGGCCCCGAGCCGGACCACCGCGGATTGCCCCGCCGCACGCGACCAGGAACACGGCGAGGACGATCGGGCGCACCAGGACGAGCGTACATCGGCTTGCGCAGCCACGTGCGGCGCGAATAGCATCCGCGGCCATGAACAGAGTGGTGCTTGGCCTGTATGCCTTCCTCGTGCCGGCAGCCGTGTTCGGCCAGACCGTGCGTGTGAGCGTCCTGTCGACGCCGCCCGGCGCCACGGTCCTCCTCGACACGCGCGACGGCCAGAACCTCGGCGCGACCCCGCTGGACCGGATCGCGGTGCCCCGCGGCCGCCACACGCTGATCTTCACGATGGATGGCTACGAGGACACATCGCTGCCGGTCGAGATCCGGCGCACGCGCGAGACGTTCACCGCGACCCTGACTCCACTCGCGACGATCGAGCTGACCTCGGGCGCCGACGGGAGCGCCACGGGCGCCGACGTCGCCATCGATGGCCAGCACGTCGGGACCGTCCCGTACTCGGGCAAGGTCCGCCGCGGACGGCACGAGCTCAGGATCACGCGATCGGGTTTCATCGACGTCTCGCAGTGGCTCGAGCTTCGGGCGGGCGAGACGCGGGCGCAGACGATCGTGCTGCAGCAGGCGCGAGTCGCCGGCTCGCTCCTGGTCGCGGGCGACGTTCCGGGCGCGGAGGTGTTCGTCGACGGAGCTCCGCGAGGCAACTCCCCCGTCGTCGTGGACGACCTGGACGTCGGGCCCCACACCGTGGAGATCCGTGCGCCGAACCTCCCGCCGTTCACCCAGACCGTGGCCGTTCAGGGCGGACAGCGGGTGACGGTCAACCCGAGCATCCGCCCCACGCGACCGCCGAGCGGCTCGCTCAGGGTGCTCTCGAACGTGCCGGAAGCCCAGGTCGTCCTCGACGGAGATCCGGTCGGCGGCGTCCCGGCCGACGCGGGCGACGTCGAGGCCGGAACGCACATCCTCGAGGTCATGGCGCCGGGCTACCGGCCCATCCAGCAGGAGATCCAGATCGAGGCGAGCCAGCGCCGTGTCGTGCGGATCGAGCTCGAGCGCATCCCCGAGGCGGCCCCGGTCGCGACGCTGCGCGTGGTCTCCCCCATCCCGAACGCGCAGGTCTTCCTCGACGGCGCATCGGTCGGCAACGCGCCGTTCCAGAGAGCCGATCTCGCGGTCGGCCAGCACTACGTCACCGTTCAGGCGACCGGGTACCGCAACTGGCAGCGCAGCATCGTCCTCGAGGCCGGCAGGAACGTCGAGCTCGCCGCGGAGCTCCAGGCGATCGCCAGCCTCCGCGTCACGTCCGGCAGGCCCGGGGCCGTGGTGAGCCTGGACGGCGAGGTCGTCGGACATACCCCGTTCGAGTCGCACGAGGTCGTCGCGGGCCAGCACCAGCTCGTCCTCTCCGCTCCGGGTTTCCGCGACCACTCCCAGTCGATCACGATCGGACCCGGCGAGAACCGGGAGATCCAGGCGAACCTCGAGTCGGTGCACCAGACGCTCGCGCCCGAGGAGCTCGCGGCCTTGCGGCGGTCGATGACGCCGTGGGCGGCCGGCGCGTTGCCGAAGGGCCAGGTCGCGCTCGACGTGGGAGTCGGCTGGCCGTACTTCGTCGATCTGCGCTTCGGTGTCGGTCTGCTCCCGTTCCTCGACGGCGGCGTGGGGTTGCGCACCTACGTCAACACCTGGGAGTTCGTCGGCCGCGCCAAGGCCGCGGTCAGGGCGGGCGCGCTGGGCTTCGGCGCCTATGGCGAGCTCGGGGGCGGGCTCGGGCCGGACAGCCGGAACGTCTACTTCGCGGAGCTCGGACCGATGGTGTCGCTCTTCTTCGGCGAGTGGGGCGCCTTCACGCTGCGGCTGCCGATCGAGCTGTACTCCGAGAAGTGTGGCGACGTCCCCACCGATCCGAGCATCACGCTCGGCGTCTGCGACCGCGACGACAACGCCCGTCTACGGTTCGGCGGCCTTCTCGAGGTCGTGACCAGCTCGCGCTGGAACCTCTTCGCCCTGTTCGAGGGCGTGCTCTCGGGCGGCGAGCGCGATGCGTACCAGGATGTCCTCGGCACCGGGAACCGCGACACGCTCGTCTACTTCAAGCTCGGCGGGACCTACAAGTTCTGAGGCACCGGCGGGGGATCGAGCGCGTTCATCCAGTCCCAGATCGCCCGGGCCCAGAGCTCGCCCCCGTCGTAGGTGAAGTGCGCGCGCATCCGCCCGCCGCGCGGCGCCTCGATGGGTCGCGAGTCGAACCACGGGCAGGGAGCGGAGTTGGCTGCCTGAACGTCGTCCACGCGGCTGACGCGCCAGCGCGGCGGCCCGATCATGAAGCAACGTCGCCCCGCGAAGCGGCGCACCAGGCGGCGGACGTGCTCGCCGTACTGGTCGAGGTTCGGGTAGAGCTGCTCGTTCGACCCCAGCGTGATCATCACGACGTCCGGCTGGTGCTGGCGGAGCAGGTCCCCGAGACGCCGCGAGACCAGCCACTGTCTGACGCTCGAGCTCACCCACGTGCTCGCGACGTAATGCCCACCTTCGGCGTGGATGCGGGAGCGCAGCCCCGCGGTCAGGCCACCCGACACCTGCGAATCGCCGACGTGCAGGACGGTCAGGCCGGCCCAGACGATTGCGGCCAGTCGTGCCACGGTGGCCGAACGTTACCGCAACACCCTTCCCCGATCCAGGAACCAACGCACATCTGCAGAAAAGTAGACTGATGTAGGACAAATCCCTCACTGTACGCACATGGGTTGCGTGCGGAAATCACTAGAGTTTCTCGTTCTCATCCTGGGAGTTCTCTCGCCGACGATCGTCGAGTCCGCGCCGCCGCGGCTGGTCGTTCTCGACCGGATCGAGACCGGCTCGCAGCCGAAGGGCGTGAGCCTGTCGCCGGACGGCTCCCGAATCTACGTGACCGTCTTCGGGCGGCCCGACCACGACAACGTCTGGGTCTACGACGCCGCGACGCTGCGCCGCGTGGGGACCGTCTCGTTCGAGGGCAACGCCGTGGAGAGCATCTCCTCTCGCGACGGCCGCAGGCTCTTCGTGACCAACTTCCGCCGCAACCGGGTCGAGGTGATCGACACGCGGACGCTGCAGGTCACCGGCGAGATCGAGGTCGGCAAGAACCCCAAGACGATGGCGCTGTCGGCGGACGGCAAGACGCTCTTCGTCGCGAACTGGTCGAGCCACACGATCTCGGTCGTGGACCTCGAGCGGGAGCGCGTCGTCGACACCCTGCGCGTGGCCCAGAACCCACGCGGAATGGTCGTCACGGGCCAGGGTCGCCTCTACGTCGCGAGCTTCACGGACGACGTCATCGACGTCTTCGACGGCCCGCGCGGTGGGCTGCACAGGACCGATCGCCTGCGCGTCTGCGCGGTCCCGCGCCATCTCGTCATGTCACCCGACGAGGAGCATCTGTACGTGTCGTGCTACAGGAAGTCCCTCCTCGGCACCGTGGACACGGACGACAACACGGTGCAGCGCATCCCGATCGGCCGCAGCCCCAAGACGATCGACGTCTCGGCTGACGGACGCTGGGTGGTGAGCGCCGACTACGGCGAAGGCACGGTGTCGGTGGTCGACACGCGCGCCATGCAGATGCGCCGGACGTGGATCGACGATCTGACGATGGCGACCGGCCTGGCACTCTCGCGGTCGGGGCCACTGCGCGTCTACATCACGAGCTTCGACTCGAACCAGCTCTTCGTGATGGGAATCCGCCCAACCGACGAGGAGGCCGACCAGGCGTCCGTGGCGCCCTCGCGACTCCGCCGAGAGCCCTCCGGGGCGCCGGCTGCCCCTTCCGAGCAAGCCCCTCCGTCGCAGCGCCCGACCGGCGAAGTCTTCGCCCGCCTCGAAGACGAGTAGCGACGTCGCTCTCGCCGAGCTACTCGAACAGCTTGGCGACCTTGCACGCGAAGCCCGGCAGGGGTCGCCGAATGCGCCGCTACATCCAGCGACCGCCCTGGTCGGGCGGAGGAGTCGGGGGCGGCGGACGGCGCCCAGGGCGCTTGCCGATCGCCGGATCTGGCGGAATCGGCCCGCCCAGATCGGCTCCGGGATCGGGACCAGGCGGCGCCGTGTCGGATCCGATCGGGCCGGGAGGCTGACCCGGATCGACCTCGGCGCCACCGCCTCCGGTCGTGAAGATCTCGCCACCGCCGCTCGCGTGCACCGCGACCGTGAGCCGCCCCTCGATCCTCCGATCGGTCGGGACATTGGCCTGGAATACGACGTCGAAGGTGCCCGCCCTGGCGAAGGCGTGCGTCGCGACGAAGCTGCCGGCGTCGCCGCCCGTCGTCGCGGGCACCTCGATCCCGCGATCGGCGGCCCCCCGCCGGCGAATGTGGAAGTGCGGCTCGGCGAGCACGGGCGCCGGCCCGCCTGCAGAGAGCCGCGCCGTGAGGTGGACGAGCCTGCCGACGACCGCGGTCTCGGCGATCGAGACGATGATCGCGGGAGGAGGCGCGGGGCTCGCGATTCCCCCGTCGCCCACAGGCGCGGGACCCGCACCGCGCGACCCGGGCAGGCCCGGAACATGGGCCTGCAGCACGCTCTCGGTCGCCTGCAGGTCGGCGCGGGCGCTCTCGTCGGTCGGGTCCAGCTCCAGGACGAGACGAAGGGCGTCCTTGGCGGCGGGCAGACGACCCTCGCGGCGCGCCTGATCGGCGTCGTGCTCGAGCCTCGCGACGATCCGGCTCCTCAGGTCGAGGGCGGTGACGTTCGTCGGGTCGATCTGGAGTACCCGGCGCACGAGATCGGCGGCTCCGTCGCGCTCGGGGCTCGTGATCCTTCCGGCTTGCAGCGCGACCTCCGCCGCGGCAACGAGGTCACCGCTCCGCGGAGCCGCGGTCTGGCTGCGGAAGTAGAGCGCGGCCCCTGCGCCCCCGCCGACGAGGAGGAGCACGACCACGAGGATCACGAGGGGTGCTCGGCGAGACGGCAGCTCGATCGCGTCCATCGAGACGCTCGGCGTCTGGGTAGGCACCTCACCGGTGGCCTGGAGCGTCGGCGCGGAGCCGAACGAGGCGCCGCTCGCGACGGCCGGCTGCATGCGGGTCGCCGGGAACGCCGCCGGGTGGTCTCCGGTGGCTGGAACCGTCGCAACGGCCGGCAGAGGTTGTCGGCTCGGTCCGCGTTCCGCCGCGGCCGCCGCCAGCGCTTCGACGTTTGCCGCCGCCGCGCCGAACGGCCCCTCGAGCGTCCTGATGCCGACGGGCTCCTCGTCCTGGGCGGCAGGTCGCGGCGCGACGGCCGCGGCGGCCCGCTGGGGCGCGACCGACACGACGCGCTCTCGCCGCGCCGCCGCCGCGGTGCGCGCGATCATCACGCCGCTGTGCATCGCGGCCTCGACGAGAGCGTCGCCGAACTCACGCGCGTCGCGGTAGCGCTGCCACGGGCTCTTCTCCAGGGCCCTCATGATCACGGCCTCCACGGCCGGGTGGACGTCCGCAGCCCTCGAGTGCGAGCGAAGCGGGGCGGGGGCCTCGTTGATGTGCATCAACAGGAGCGTGATCGGGTTGTCGGAGTGGAAGGGAACCTCGCCGCAGAGCATCTGGTACAGCACGACGCCGAGCGAGTAGACGTCGCTGCGGCTGTCGACCGGATCTCCCGATGCCCCTTCGGGCGAGATGTAGCGCGCGGTGCCGAAGACGAGGCCGGCCTGGGTGTGGACGTCGCCCGGGGCCTCGGCCTTGATGAACTTGGCGATCCCGAAGTCGAGGACCTTGACGAAGTCGGGGTCCGTCCCACGACGGACCAGCATGATGTTCTCGGGCTTCAGGTCACGATGGATGATGCCCGCCTCGTGAGCGTCGCCGAGGGCCGAGCAGATCTGCTCGGCGATGTGCAGCGCGCGCGGCACGTCGAGCGCGCCGTCCACCCGCAGGACGTCGAGCAGGCTCTTGCCGTCGAGGAACTCCATCACGAGGAAGAGGTTCCCGTCGGGGAGCTGCCCGAACAGGTGGACGTGGACGATGTTGGGGTGGTCCAGGCGGGCGGCGATCTTCGCTTCGCGGTTGAAGCGGCCCAGGACCTCCGAGTTCTTGGCGAGGTCGGGATGCAGGATCTTGACGGCGACCGTACGGTCGAAGCCGCGCTGGACCGCGCGGTAGACCGTGCCCATGCCGCCCTGGCCGACAGGCCCCAAGATCTCGACCTGCCCCATGAGGACCTGTCCCAGATAGGGGTCGGGCAGGCTCTCCTCGAAGGACAGCGGTGCGCCGTCCCACTGGCAGAACAGCGCGTCCTCCGCGAACTCGCTGCTGCAGGTGGGGCACCTCTTCATTCCGCTCGCGATACCCTCTTCTAGCACCGCCTGGAGCCTCCGACAAAACCCTTGGACGGCCCAAGAGGCGACTCGATTTCAGCGAGGTGCGGCTATGGCCGAGAGCATGCGTCCCGAGCGCTTCCCGTCGCGCCGGAACGAGAAGAAGGCGTCGCGGTCACAGAAAGTACAAGTGCCCACGTCCTCGACGTTCGTGACGCCCGAGGCCGTGAGCTGCGCCCGGATGGCTCTTCTCAGGTCGATGCGGAGGCGGGATCCCGGGACGACGACGTCGTCGGTCGTCGCCGACGAGATCTCGGCCGCGACGTCGGCGCCCACCTCGAAGCAGCAGGGGCCGATCCCGGGGCCGATCGCGGCGATCGCGCCAGGTCCGGGCGCGAGCGCCTCGAGGCCGCAGGGCACGATGCCCCTGACGACGCCGCGCCACCCGGCATGGATGGCAAGGGCCCGTCCGGTCCCCGGGTCCGCGACGAGCACCGGGAAGCAGTCGGCGGTGCGGATGCCCACCGCCACGGCGGGAGCTGCGGCGACCAGCGCATCGGCCATCTCGTCCGCGACGGTGGCCGGATCCTCGACGCCCAGGACCCGGCGCACGGACGCCCCGTGGACCTGGCAAACGTCGTACAGCCTGGCACGGTCGAGGTTCGCGGCCGCCTTGAACCGCCGCAGGTTCTCGTCGACGGCTTCCGCGTCGTCGCCCACGCTACGGCCCAGGTTCAGGGAGGCGAAGGGCCCGACCGAGACACCGCCGGTCCTCGTCGAGAAGCCGTGCGCGAAGCCCGCGGCCGCGAGGAGCCTCGATCGCAGCACCATGGACGAACGCTCGATACCAGATCCGGGACTCTGGGGCAAAAATTGACCTCGGTCGCGCGGCGTGCCGATCATGACGATGCGATGGCGCGCTGGCGTTGGCTGCTACCGCTGGGACTCATCCTGGGCTCGGTCATCGCCGTGCCCGCGATGATCCTCGGCGAGGAGGGCCTGCCGCGCTATCGCCGGATGCGCTACGAGCTCGACGACGCTCGGGCCGCGAACCGGAAGCTCCGTCGGGAGATCGAGACACTGCGCGAAGAGATCCACGATCTGCGCAAGGACCCGAGAGCGATCGAGAGAATCGCGCGCGACGAGCTCGGCATGATCAAGCCAGACGAGCTGCTCTTCCAGTTCTGACTGCGCGCTTCCGCATTTGGGTGGGATTTCACCTACATCCGGGAAGTTGACCGGCGTCGCGGCGCTCTGAGAAGACCGGAGCCACGATGGGCGCTCCGGTGAATCACGCTGTGGACCTGCGCTCCCGGAGCGCTCCGCTCTTGCTCCGCGCGGCAGTCGCCATCAGGCGCCTGGGGCCGATCGCGGCCGGCTTCGCGGCGATCGCGTGCATGGGGGTCACCGTGGCGAGCGGGGCATTCGAGGGCTCCCGACCGCTCGTCATCGGGCTCGGCGTGGCATGGCTCGCGGTGCTCGGCCTCTCGATCTGGCGGCGCCGGCACGAGAGGCACCGCGAGCTCCTCGATGCCCTCGTCGCGATGCATCTCGTCTCCGGAGCGTTCGCGGCGATCGACATCACCGGAGGGATCGACTCCGACTTCTACCCGCTCCTCTACGTCATGGTCGCCTTCCTCGTCGCGATGTCGCACCGGCTCGTCGCGGTGGTCTCGATCGCGGGGGCGGTCTTGCTCGAGAGCAACCTCTGGCTCCGCCACGGCTCGATCGACGACTACCGCCGACTGGCGATCCACGCATCGTGCATCGTCTTCTTCGCGCTGCTCCACGTGTTCTTCACGCGGGGCGAGATCGCCAGGGTCAGGCTCGCCGGAAAGAAGATGATCGAGGACGAGCGCGTCAAGACGCTCGACGACGCGCGCGACTTCCGGTTGAGCGGAGCGCCTCGCGCCGGCGTCGGCGGCGGCCGCGCGGCGGCCGAGGTCCGGCTCGCGACCGCGTCGGTGGAGCAGATCCGCCAGTCGCTGTACCAGACCCTCGACCTGCTCAAGCGCACGATGGGGCTGCACACGTCCGCGCTCCTGTGGCTCGATCCCACGGGGACCAGCCTGAAGCTGGCCGAGGTGGCGACCGACTGCGACGAGATCGACCCTGGCCCGTTCCCCGCGGCGGGCGGCGCGGTCGGAGCGGCGCTCAAGCGTCGCTCCGTGGTGAACCTCGACGTCCGCGAGGGCTATCGCGGCATCCCGTTCTATCCGTCGGGCGCGCGCGTGAGCCGCTTCGTCGCGGTCCCCGTCCTCGAAGGCGAGGGCGGCCACCTGCGCGGCGTGCTCTGCGCCGATCGAACGAGCGGCCCCGCCTTCACCCCCCAGGAGGAGGACGTCCTCAGGGCCGCGACGCGATCGGTCCTGAGGACCGTGGAGAACGAGCGGACGTTCGTTCAGACGGAGCGGGCGAAGTGGGAGCAATCGCGCCTGTACCGCGCCAGCGAGGCGCTCGGATCCGCGCTGGGCGAGGAGCAGGTCCTCGACGCTACGCTGCGCGCCGTCCGAGAGATCGCCGAGTACGACTTCGCGGCGGTCACCTACTACGATCCCGCGACCCACCGCCACGCGGTCAAGCGGGCCGACGGACCGCTGCGCGAGCGCTTCGAGGGGCTGCAGTTCCGCGACAACACGGCCCTCGCCGCGATGGCCGTCAAGAACAGGTCCTCGCTACCGTACCGCGGCGAGTTCGACGCGCAGAAGAGCACGGTCTTCACGCCGAACGCTCGGCTCGACGGGATGCAGTCCCTCGTGATCCTCCCGCTCGTGGCCTCGGACCAGGCCATCGGGTCGCTCACGATCGCCGCTTCGCGGAGGGACGCGTTCGGCGCCTCGGTCCGGCCGATCCTGGAGATCATCTCCAACCAGATGGCGGTCTGCATCGCGAACGCGCAGATGCTCCGCCGGCTCGAGGAGCTCGCGACGACCGATGGGCTCACGGGGCTCTGCAACCATCGCGTCTTCCAGGAGGAGCTCGACTCACGCCTGAAGAGCGCCGCGCGCTTCGGCCGCAAGCTGTCGGTGATCCTGCTCGACATCGACCACTTCAAGCGCGTCAACGACGAGCACGGGCATCCCGTGGGCGACGCCGTCTTGCGCTTGACCGCGCGGCTCCTGGAGCGCTGCAAGCGCGAGACCGACCTCGTGGCGCGCTACGGAGGCGAGGAGTTCGTGGTCGTTTGCGAGGAGACCGACCGCAAGGGCGCGGCGCTCCTGGCCGAGCGCATCCGGCGCGAGCTGGAGGGCCAGCCGCTCGTGATCGACGGCGGCAAGCTCCGTGTGACCTGCTCGCTCGGCATGGCGACGTATCCGCTCGACGCCGAGGAGAAGGCGGACCTGGTTTCCCGAGCGGATCAGGCCCTCTACCAGGCCAAGCGCGGCGGTCGAAACCGGGCGATCGCCTGGAATGTGCAGCCCGCGACCCGCCAAGCGGCGGGCTGACGTCGGGAACCAAGGCGGCCTGGCATACTCAGTCGAAGGACAGTGTTTGGCTCGAGAACCGCCGGGGTGCCAGTTCTGCTCGGTCTCGTCGTCTTGGCGGCTTGCCAGGGGGCGAGACTCGAGCTCCCTGACGCGAGCGTGGCCCCGGAAGAGGCCTGGCGGATGGCAGAGGAGCTGTGGCGACGGCGCGATTTCGACGCCCACCGCTCGTGGCTCGCGGTCGATCCGAACAGCCGGCAGGGGCGAGAGGCCAGGCGGAGGCTGAGCCGGGCCGACCAGCGCTACCGCGAAGGCGTGCGGCGGCTCGAGCGTGGAGAGCCGGGAGCGCGCGACGCCCTGCTCGAAGGCGTGGCGATCGCCCCGATGGATCCGGCGCTCTACTTGCCCCTGGCGCGGGCGTGCCGCGCCCGAGGGCTCGAGGTGCGCGCAGAGGACTACTACAAGAAGTTCCTGCGCCTTCGCCCGGACCATCCGCAGGCGCCAGCCGCTCGTCTGGAGCTCGGGGCGCTCGATCCGGAGCTGCAGGGCATCTTCGAGCCGGAGCCGTCGCAGACGCCCGCTCCGGCGGTTCCAATCCGGCCGCCGCCGTCGGTCTCGCTCGTGCCCGCGTTCGCCGCGGGCGCCATCGCGTTCGCGGCCGCCGTCGCCCTCTTCGCCCGGCTGTTCAGGCGTGGGCTCCCCCTGGCCAGGCTGGCCGCCGAGAGTCCCGAGCTGCAGCCTTCGATCGCCTACCTCGTGTCGTCAGTGAGGCACGAGCTGCTCAAGCACAGGATCGGCGCGATCGGCGACGCGGTTCGAGCCCTCGGAAAGGGCGAGGCGACGGCCGAGCAGAGGGCGTTTCTGGCCGCGCGGCTGTATGGCGGCGAGCCGTTGGTCCTGGCGTGGCGCGGCCACGTCCGGGCCTTCGAGCGCGCCCTCGGTCCCAGGCTCGACCTGCGCCGGGCCGACCGGGGCTTCCGCGAAGCCGGTCGCGCGATCGGTCGGATCGCCGCGCTCGAGCGGGCGCTGGCCGCGGGCGACGCGCGCGCGGCCGAACGCCTTGCCTGGGCGCATCGCAAGCTGCTCGAGCTCGACGCCGATCTCGCCGCGCTGGCAACGCGCCTCGTCCGCACGACCGTGGACGAGGTGCTGCTCGAGGAGGTCGTTCGTGAGGTCCGAAGCGAGTACGCCGCGGGGCGGGTCGAGCTCGATGCGCTCGTGATCGGGCCGGTCGCGCCCGGGGTCTCGGTCGAGGTGTTCCGGTTCGATCTGGTCCTCGTGCTGAAGAACGTCGTTCGCAACGCAATCCTCGCGGTCGGTCGCTCTGCGCCGCCCCGCCGGATCGCGCTGGACGTCGGCGTCGAGCTAGAGCCCACGGGCGAGGAGGCGGTGCGGGTGAGGGTCCGCGACACGAGCACCGAGGCATTGACCACCGAGGCGATCTACGAGCGAAGGGTCGATCGCGGTCTCGGGCTCGTGACGGCGGCCCTCACACGCTACGATGGTGCCATCGAGGTGGAAGCAGGCAGCCAGGGCTGGGCGAAGGGCGTGACGGTGCGCCTGTTCCGTGCGCTGCAAAGCTCCTCGGGGGTGGCGTCGTGAGGCGAACGAAGGCGGATTCACTCCGCCGAAGTGAGCGGGGGGTTCTGCGGGGGGGCCGTAGGTCCCCCCGACGCGATGCCGGTGCCATCGAGGTGGAAGCAGGCAGCCAGGGCTGGGCGAAGGGCGTGACGGTGCGCCTGTTCCGTGCGCTGCAGACGGGGGCGGCATGAGGCGGCTGCTCGTGATCGAGGACGGCAGCGAGTACTCGGACTTCGCTCGCCTCTACCTGGCCGACGAGTTCGAGGTGACGACCGCCCGGTCCGCATCGGAGGCGCTCCGGATGCTGGCGGCCGAGAGCGCCGACGCCTTCCTGTTCGACCTCCGGTTCGACAGGGCCGAGCCCGGGACGCTCGTCGGCGACGTCGACGCGACGGCCCGTCGCCTCTTTGGCGGCGACCGCGGTCGAGCCCTGAGGTACCTGCAGGATCAGCAGGGCGCGCTGATCCTCGCTGAGCTCCGGTCGGCCGGCCACGCTCAACCGGCCGTCTTCGTGCACGACTTCCCCGAGCGGCGGCTCGCGAACCTCCGCCAGCTCTACGGCTCGGTCGCGGCCGTGGCCTCCTTCGATGCCCGAGCCATCGGAGCGCTCCTGTCGAGATGAAGGGCGCCGATCGAAGCAAGCTCGCGGCCCGGCTCGCGCACGACGTTGGCAAGTACGTGGCGCGCGCCGCGAGAAACATGCCCCCTCGGGGCGCAACGCCGGCCATGGTCGCGATGCTCGCGACCGACCTCTACTCGCTCGCGGGTGGGCGGCGGGCGTCGGCGGTCCTCGCCGAGCTCGCCGGGCCCTTTGGCGAAGGCGACGAGCGGCTCGCCACTGCGCGGAGTCTCCTCGAGGAAGCGGACCGGCTCGAGGACCGGCTGCGCGCGGCCGAGCCCGCCGCCGTGGAGCGCGGGAGGGCCATCGCGCTCGAGGTGCAGTCGCTCGTCCTCGACTTCGCCCGCATGGTGGCGTCGCGGTGACCGTCCGGGCGCCCAAGCTTCTGGTGGTCGACGACACCGACCGCTACGTCGGGCTCGCCCACGAGCTCCTGAGGGGATACTCGTATGCCACGCGCTGCGACCTGGCCGGGCCCTGCTGGAGCTGCCCGCGCCGGTCGGGCTGCGATCTGACGCACGCTCACGACGCCCGCGAGCTTGACGAGGCGCTGGCGCGAAACCGCGACGTCGACGTGGTTCTCCTCGACGTCGCCTTCGATCTGCCCGAGGAGCGGCTCCTGCCGTCGAACGACCCCGGGAAGTCCCCGACGGGGGAAGGCCCCGGGATGTCCCCGACGGGGGAGGAGCCCGACCTCGAGCGGCGCAAGAGACTTCAGGGGATCGAGATCCTCGCCTACCTG
>JACPQR010000196.1 GCA_016190375.1 Deltaproteobacteria bacterium | reverse complement strand
TCGACGCGACCCGCCCTCGCCGCGGCGGTCCGCAGGGGAAGTCAACCGGGGTCCGTCAAGGTCCACGTCCACGTCGCCGTCAAGGTCCACGTCAACGGCGACATCGACGACCGGCGAAACCCGGGGCCGTGCAACGCACCCGACTGGACCGCGAGCGGGGCGCCTCACCCCGGGCAGGCGATGCAGTCCCCCCATTCCCGCGCGCAGCCGGGCCCACAGTGGAGCTCGATGCAGGGCGGGTCGACAGAGAAGCAATCGAGGCGGTCCACGATCGCATCCTGGTCCTCGCAGATCGCGTTCACATCGGTGTAGTCGTTGCCGCAGGTGCAGGGGCAGGGCCACGAGCAGTCCTTGTTGCAGACGAGCTGGCCTCCGCACTCGCAGACCACGAGGTCGCCGGGGTGGCAGGCGCCTTCGCCGGTGCACTGGCCGGCGGGTCCCCACGTGCCGTCTTCCTGGCACGTCCTCGTGCTCTGGCCGCAGCTGCCGCAGCTCGCCCTCTCGGTCTCGCCCGGCTCGCAGGTCGGGCACAGGCTCCACTCGCCCCACTCGCACTCGCCGTTGCACGTCCTCTGGTGGTCGACGTCCTCGCCGGGGCACATCAGGGTTTCCACGTCGCCCGGCTCGCAGATCCCCTGGTCCTCGCACTCCAGAGCCGGACCCCAGAGGCAGTTCGCACCGCAGGTGGACGTCGCGCGGCCGCAGCGCGCGCAAGGCACCTCGCGGATGTCGCCCGGAGCGCAGCCCGCGCCGCACTCGCTCCAGTCGCCCCACCGGCAGTCGAGGCCGCAGCTCCGCACCTCGCTCGAGCAGTCGTCGCAGGCGCGGTCCTCGGTTGCTCCGGGAGAGCAGGCGCCCTCGCCCTCGCAGGCGGACCAGGTCGACCAACGGCAGCCCTCGTCGCACGTCCGGCTCAGCCTGCCGCAGTTTCCACACGACTGTTCGCCGCTGTCACCCGGCTCGCACTCGCCCTGACCGTCGCAGGGCCCGAGGTCTCCCCAGCGGCCGTCGCCGTTGCAGCTCCGCTCCGCATCGCCGCACAGCCCGCAGTCCTCGCTCCGGGTCTCGCCCGGTGTGCACTCGCAGTCCGTTGGCGCGGAGCAATCGCTCCACCGTCCCGCGGCGCACGTCCTCAGCCCCGAACCGCAGGCGCCCTCGCAGGGGTAAGTGCTTCCAGGTCCGACGTCCGGATCGCGGTCGTCGCAGTCGTCCCTGGCCGGGGTTCCATCCCCATCCTCGTCGAGCGTCTCGTCGACGCAGTCCCCATGGCTGCAAGCGGTGCCCTCGGGGCAGTCCGCGTCCAAGCAAGAGCCCGCGCAGACACCGTCGACGCAGACCTGGCCCGGCGGGCAGCCGGCGTCGCTGCAGGAGCCGGTCGAGTCCGGCTGCTCGAGGGGAAAGATCGCGGAGCAGCCGGCGATCGCCCAGACCGCTGCGAACACTGCATGGCGGGGACACACCACGCGGGCAGGATACCCGATCCGCGGGGTCAGCCGCCGAGGTAGACGATCACCAGGATCGCCGCGCCCCAGACGGCGAGGTTGGCCATGAAGGGGACGTCCCTGAGCATCTCCTCGGTAGGGCTCTCGGCGACGGGCCGCCGCGCGACGAGGAAGAGGAATCGACCGATCCCCAAGGCGGTGAAAGGAATCGTCAAGCTGAGGTGCGAGGTCCCGAAGAAGACCCGCGTGTGCGGGTCCAGCGTGTACAGGCAGTAGGTCGCGAAGGTCGCCGCGCCCGTGATGTACAGCGCGACCTGGACGGTCCGGGCATCGTACTTGTCGAGGACGATCCGCTGTTGCGACTGCCGCTCGCCCTGACCCATCTCGTGCCGCCGCTTTCCCAGGGCCAGGAAGATCGCGAGCAGGAACGTGCAGGCGACGAGGTAGATGGACGGCTCGACCCGCACCGCGAACGAGCCCCCGAGGACGCGCAGGACGAAGCCGATCGCGATGCACGCGACGTCGATGAAGGCCACCTCCTTGAGCCGTAGCGAGTACGCGAGGTTCAGGAGGAGGTACGCGGACGCCGTTGCAGCGAAGGCCACACCGAGGAACGCCGCTCCGACCAGAGACGCCGCGATCAGCCCGACCGCCGCGGCCGAGGCGACCCTGGCGGGCAGCCGGCCCGAGGCCAGCGGCCGCTCGCGCTTGCGGGGATGAAGGCGATCCTTGTCGACGTCGAGGACGTCATTGATCGCGTAGACAGCGCCCGCGAGCATGCAGAAGATGCCGACCGCGGCGGCCGCCCTTCCCGCCACCGCAACGACGAAGAGCTCCTTGGCGAACACCAGAGGCGCGAGGACGAACAGGTTCTTGACCCACTGGTGGGGACGCAGGGTTTGCAGGAGGCCCTTGAGCACCGGGGGCAGTCTACTAGAGACGAGGAGGGCATCCACGGGAAGGTCGCGTTGACACGGTACTGGCCATGCCTTAGGCTGCCGGCCGTCTTGCCGAACGGCTTCCCGGAGACCGACGCCGCGCTCGTCGAGCGCGTACGTGCCGGAAATCACTCGGCATTCGGCGAGCTCACGAAGCGCTACCAGAGCCGGGTGTACCGGCTCGCGATGCGATTCACGAAGAGCCCCGAGGAGTCCCTGGAAGTGCTACAGGAGACCTTCCTCAACGTGTTTCGAAAGCTCGACACCTTCCGCGGCGATAGCGCGTTCTCCTCGTGGCTGTACCGGATCACCGTCAACACCGCGTTGATGCACCTGCGCAAGGGCCGAGCGGGCGCGCCGGAGGTCCCCATCGAGGAGCTCGCGCCCACGCTCGGGCCCATGTCGACCGACTGGAGCTCACGCGCCGATTCGACGACGCTGCAAGAGGAGGCGAGGTCGCTCATCCGCAAGGCCGTCGGCGAGCTGCCGGAGAAGTACCGGACGGTCTTCCTGCTGCGCGACGTCGAGGACCTGTCGACCGAGGAGGTCGCCGACATCCTCGAGATCAGCGTCCCGACCGTCAAGACACGCCTCCACCGCGCTCGCCTCTACCTGCGCGACCGGCTTGCCGGGTACTACGAGGATCGAAGGTGACCCGTAGAGCCCTCGTCCTCGTACTTCAGCTCGCCACATCGACCTTCACATCCCGGGCTTTCGCCGCGGGGCCGTACGAGGACGACGTAGACGCCTCTGTGGGCGACGTCCTCTCGCTCCGCGATTCGAGGGCGATCGTTCCGCTGCTCGACCTCTACAGGAGCTGGGACCTCGTCGACCCGGACCGCATCGAGGCGGCGCTCGACGCCGTGACCGATGACGACCGCGTCTCGGTGGAGATCCGGGCGTACGCGCGCTGGTTGCAGGCGCTCGCGCGCTTGCGCCGCGGCGACGCGGCAGGCGCGCGGAGCCGGGTGGCGGCGCTGGGCTTCGTGCGCGACTGGCTGGTCGTCGGGCCCTTCGACAACGAGGGCAAGGCCGGGTTCGGCCGCGCCGATCCGCCCGAGGCTCCGGGGCCGATCGATCTCGGCCGCGGCTTCGCCGGCAAGGAGCGCGAGGTGTTCTGGCGGTCCGTGCCGGCGGGAGTGGCCGATCTGGGCACCCTCTGGTTCGACTCGCTGATGCGCCCCAACGTCAACGTCTGCGCGTACGGCCAGACGTTCGTGTCGTCCGTCCGCGAGCAGAGGGTGACCCTGCTCGCCTCGGGCGGAGGTGCCGTCGAGGTCTGGGTGAACGGCGAGGTCGCGCTCACCGACGGCGCCTATCGTGGCGTCGACGTCGACCGCGTCGCCGCGTCGGTCACCCTGCGGCCCGGCTGGAACCGCGTGCTGGCCAAGACCTGTGTGGCGGAGGGCCAGTGGGCGCTCGCCCTCCGCTTCGCCGGCCCCGACGGTCTGGCCGCGTCCTCGCTGTCGTTCTCGTCGGCGCCTGAGCATGCGGCCGCGGCGAGCACGGGGGCGCCGCCGCGGGCCGAGCCGCGCGAGTGGATCCTCGGAGCCTTGCAGCGAAAGGCGAGTGGTCGCGGTCTTCCCGTCGCGCTCATGGACCTCGCCCGGTACCTGCGCTGGACGGGCGGCGACGATCCCGACGAACGGCTGGCGCGCCGCCACGCGCTCCGCGCCGTCGATCTCGCGCCGACGGTGGAGAACCTGCTGTTCGCCTCGCAGGTCGCCGAAGATCGGAACGAGCGAGGGCGCATGCTCGCGCGGGCCGAGGCCGCGGGCCGCTCGGGCCGCCAGGACCCGGAGCTCCTGGTCGCCCAGGCCGCGTGGACGAGGACCGGTCCTCGTCCCGAGGCCGCGCTGGGCCAGGTCTCGCGTGCCCTGGCGATCGACGGGCGCTTCTTCACGGCCGTCCTGGAGCGCGCTGCGGTCTACGCCGAGGTGGGGATGCCGCTCTGGGCGCTGTCGGAGATCCGATCTGCGCTCGACCGGGAGCCGGCGCCGCCGGCGGCGCTCCTGCGGGCCGCCGCCGACTACGCCGAGGCAGCCGGCTTGCCCGACGAGAGCCTGGCCATGCGCCGCGCCTACCTCGAGGCGCACGCGGACGACTCCGGCTCCTCCCGGAGCGTCGCCGGCGAGCTCGCCGCGCGGGGCGATCACGAGGGCGCGCGACGCACTGCGCTGAAGATGATCGCGCTCAGGCCGGACAGCGTCGAGTCATATGCCTTCGCTGCCGAGACGCTGGAATCGATCGGCGACGTCGAGGGCGCCGACAGGATGCACCAGCGGCTCACCGCGATCCTGCCCGAGGACGCCGCGGCGCTCGTCGCCTACGGGCGTTTCTCGGCGCGCTCGGGCAGGGTGAGGGAGGCGGTCTCGCTCTTCCGGCGCGCGCTGGCCTTTCGCCCGCAGGACGCCGAGCTGCGCGAGTACCTCGACCACCTGGAGCCGGCCGATCGTGCCGAGGAGGAGCTGGTCGCGGACGCCGAGGCGCTCAAGGCCGCGCCGCGGCAGCGCGGAAGCGAGGGATACGCTGCCAGGGTCTTGCAGGACCTCACCGTGCAGACCGTCTACGACAACGGCCTCGGGTCGAGCTTCAGGCAGGTCGTCATCGAGGTCCTCTCGGACGAGGGGGCGCGACGGTACCAGCAGTACAGCATCCAGTACGATCCGAGCGGCCAGAGGGTGGACGTCAGGGTCGCCCGCGTCCTGCGGCGCGCCGGAGGCGTGGATCAGGCCGTCCAGCGCTACGACCAGTCGCTCTCGGAGCCATGGTACTCGCTCTACTACGACATCCGCGCAGACGTCGTGATGTTCCCCCGGCTCGAGGTAGGCGACGTCATCGAGCTGCAGTACCGCGTGGACGACGTCGCCCACAGGAACCTGTTCGCGGACTACTTCGGCGACATCACCTTCCTGCAGTCGACCGAGCCCCGCCAGAGGGTCGGCTACGTGCTCGTGGGGCCGGCCTCGCGCTCGTTCTACTTCAACGAGCCCGCTCTCCCCGGGCTGCGCAAGAACGTCGAGCGGCGCGGCGGGCAGAAGATCCACTCCTTCTTCGCGACCGATGTCCCGGCCGTGGTCGCCGAGGAGCTGATGCCAGGCTTCGCCGAGGTCGCCGCCTACGTCCACGTCTCGACCTACCGGACCTGGGACGAGGTGGGCCGATGGTACTGGGGGCTCGTTCGCGAACAGTTCCAGGCCGACGACTCGCTCCAGGCGACCGTCCGGCGGCTCACCGACGGGATCACGGAGCCGCGCGCCAAGGCGAGGGTCATCTACGACTGGGTGGTGGCGAACACGCGCTACGTGGGGCTCGAGTTCGGGATCCACGGCTTCAAGCCCTACCGGACGAGCCAGGTCGTCTCGCGCGGGTTCGGCGACTGCAAGGACAAGGCGACGCTGCTCGTCACGATGCTGGAGGAAGCGGGCGTTGCAGCGACGATCGTGCTCGTTCGCACCCGGCGCAACGGCTCCATCGCGCCGTACCCGGCCTCGCTCGCGGTCTTCGACCACGCGATCGCCTACGTCCCGTCTCTCGACCTCTGGCTCGACGGCACCGCGGAGCACTCGGGATCGGGTGAGCTGCCCGCGCAGGACCAGGGCGTCAGCGTGCTCGTCGTCAATCAGGGAAATGCGATCCTGACCCGAACGCCGGTCGTTCCGGCCGAGCAGAATCGGAGAGAGCGCACCCTGCGGGTCCGGCTGTCGGGGGATGGCACGGCGGTCGTCCTTGCCAACGAGTCCGTCGGGGGCAGCGCCGCGGCGTCGTTCCGCGACCGCTACGAGGCGGAAGGCACGCGCGAGGAGCGGGTGGAGCAGGCGGTCAGCGCCATCTATCCCGGTGCGGACGTCGAGAGCTACGCCTTCGAGTCGGCGCTGGCGCTGGAGGAGGCGGTCCGGTTCTCGTACCGGGCTCGCGTGCCGCAGTACGCCCGCCTCGAAGGCGGCGGCCTCAGCCTGCCGATTGCGCCCGAGGTCGATCTGACGCGGTCCTTGGCCCGGGTCTCCACGCGGCGACAGGACATCGATCTCGGCGCCCCCTGGGAGCTCATCGAGGACGTGACGACCGAGCTCCCCGCGGCGATGCGCGCGGCGCACGCACCCCAGGACGCGCGCATCGAGAGCGAGTTCGGGCTCTTCGAGCTCGACGTCGACCTCCGTGGTCGCGAGGTCAGGGTCCAGAAGCGCCTCGCCTTGCGGCGCGACCGGATCGGTCGCGGGGAGTACGCGCGCTTCCGCGAGTTCTGCCATGCCGTCGACGCCGCGCTCGACCAGCGCCTCACCCTGGTGCGCGAATGAGGCCGTTGCCGTTCCTCGCGTTCGCGCTCGCGCTCGCTGGCGGGTGCGGGTCCGCCACGCTTCGGACCGCCGAGCGGGGAGCCGCCGCGCCGCTGTTCGGGCCGCGCCAGGACCTCGAGGGCGCGCTCGTGGCGAAGAGGCGTCGCGAGCCGCGCGACCCGCGCACCGCCTACCTTCTGGCGCTCGTGCGAGAGCTCCGTGGCAAGCCGCGGGACGCGCTCGACATGGGGCTCGGGGCGCTCGAGCTGGCGTCACGCTCGAACGACCCGCTCGCGTGGGACCTCGGCGAGGCGGCGGCATACCTCGTGGAGGATCTGGACGACGTCGCGCCGGGCTGGGCGAGCCGCGTCCTCCCGGTTGCCCGCCGGCTCGTCCAGCGCCCGGGCAACATCGGCCCCGAGGCGACGCACGTCTTGTCGGAGATCCTCATCCGCCTCGGCCAGCGCCGCGCCGACGCCGAGCTCACGCGCTTCGGGATCGAGCGCAGCGGCTGCGTGACCGACTTCCTCGTGGCCGGCCCGTTCGGACCCTGGCAGCTCCTCGGCTTCGACGACGTGCTCGGGCCCGAGCTTCCCGGGGCGCCGGCGGGGACGGTGGACCTGGGCCCGGGTCGCGGCACCCAGCCGATGCGCGAGGTCCACGCCAGGGGTTGTGCCGCGAACGTCGGGGGCACGGTGCCGCAGGGCGGGACGTTTTACGCCACCTCGTTCGTGGAGCTCGACCGCACGACGGAGGTCGTCGTGCGCGTCGAGTCGCCGAACGCGGTCAAGCTCCTCGTCAACGACCGGGCAGCGTTCACGAGGGACGCGCTGCGCGGTCCCGTGGCCCGGATAGACCTCGTGCCGGTGGTCCTGCCGGCCGGCCGCAGCAAGCTCACGATCAAGCTGTCGACGAGGCACCCGAACCCCGTGGTAGTGCTCTCGATCTTCGATGCCACGACCTTCGCGCCCGCCGGCCGCCGCGGGATCGACCGCGCGGACTCGCCCTACCGGCGCGACATCCTGGTCGAGCGAGCGCGGCAGCCCGAGGGATCTCTCGCCCGGATGATCGCCGCAGCCACCGCGGCCGACGGAGAGGTTCGCTGGGACGAGCTGCCCGCGTTCGAGAGGCTCCTCGCCGCCGCGGTGAGCCTGTCGAGGGGTGACGTCGTTCGCGCCAGGGAGTCCCTGAGGACGCTGGCTGCCCGGCCGGACGCGCCCGCGGTCGTGACGGCGATCGCCGCGTTCGCGGCGCTGCAGGATCCGGCCTTGCCCGAGGATGCGCGCCGTGATCGCGCGCGCCGCCTCCTCGGGCGAACCGCAGAGCGCGACCCCGATCTGTGGATCGCGCCCTATCAGCTCGCGCGGCTGGAGATGGCAGAGGACCGTACGCCCAGGGCGATCGAGCTCCTCGAGACCGCCCTGGCGCGCTTCCCGGCCCAGGTCGAGATCCCGCTGCTTCTGTCCGACGTCCTCGCGGGCGAGGGCTGGGAGGCCGATGCCCTCGAGCAGGCACGGCGGGCCCGCCGGACCAACCCTGACGCCTGCCGGCCCATCCAGACGATGCTCGGGCTCAGGCGGCGCACGAACGCGGTCCTCGAGGCGGAGCGGCTGACACGCGAGCTCGCCGCCTGCGATCGCGCGAGCGACACCGACGCCATGGCTCACATGCAGGCGCGACGGTGGCAAGAGGCGGAGCGCGAGCTCGGGCGCCTGCTCGCGATGCAGCCCGACAACGTGGGCCTCTTGAGCCTCCTGGCCGACGCACGACGCGGCGCGGGATCGCTCGAGGAGGCGTACGGAGCTCTCGGCGCGATCCTCGAGCTGCGGCCTGGCAGCGGCGAGGCGGTGCTCCGGCGTGGCGACATCGACGTCGCGCGCGGTCGGGCCAGCGAGGCCCGCGCCGAGCTGGCGCGGGCGCTCGCGCTCAGGCCGGGCGAGACGTCGGAGCTCAGACGCCCGCTCGCCGCGCTCGAGGCCACGACGCCCATGAGCGCGTACCGGCTGGATGGCGCCTCGGTGATCCGGGAGTTCTTGGCCTCCGGCCGTTCCTACGAAGCGCCGGCGGTGCTGGTCCTCGACTACACGGTGGTCCGGGTCTGGAGCGACGGGTCGTCCCTCGAGCTCACCCACAACGTGATTCGCGTGCAGAGCCCGGAGGGGATCGAGCGATACGGCGAGTTCCAGCCGCCGGACGGAGCGGAGCTGCTCTCGGTGCGCACCGTGAAGGCAGACGGAACGCGGCTCGAGCCGGAGCAGATCGCGGGCAAGGACAGCCTGAGCCTTCCGAACCTCGCGCCGGGTGACTTCGTCGAGTACGAGTACGTGGTAGCCCGCGAGCCGCCGTCGAGCTTCCCGGGCGGCTTCTACGGGGACAGGTTCTTCTTCAGGAGCTTCGACACCCCGTTCGACCGGAGCGAGCTCCACGTGGTCGCGCCGCGCTCCATGGACCTCGAGGTCGATCCTCGCGGCGCCGCGCCGCCGGCGGAGATCACCGACGAAGGGCCGCTCAGGGCCTATCACTTCCGCGCGCGCGAGATGCGGCCCATCGTCGCGGAGCCTCGCGCCGCGTCATCGAGGGAGTTCTTGCCGTCGGTCCTCGTCTCGCGTCGAGCGACCTGGAGCTCCATGGTGAACGGGATGCTCGACGGGCTCGCCGACAAGATCCGCGCCGACCCTGAGATCACGCGGCTGGCCAGGCGGATCGCCGGGCCCGAGGGAGCGCTCGGACCGGCCGCACGGGCGCAGCGCGTGTACGCGTGGGTGATCCGCGAGGTCGAGGACGGCGGCGACCCGTTCGCGCAGGCCTCCGAGGTAGTGATCCGAAAGAACGGCAACCGTGCGCGGGCGCTGCACTGCCTGCTCCAGGCGGCGGGCATCCCGGCGAGCCTCGCCCTCGTCCGAGACGCGGCGGCGGATCAGACCAGGACGAGCGTCGCCAACGGCGAGACGTTCGAGCACCTGATCGTGAGGATCGACCTGCCCGACGGACCGCGGTGGGTGTCGACGTTCGACGACGGCGCACCATTCGGGTACCTGCCCGCCTCCATCCGCGGACAGCCGGCCCTCGGGCTCGCCCGTGGCGCGCCGCTCTGGCGCACGGGGGTGGCGCCCGAGGGCACCGACCGCCGGGATGTCGAGATCTCGCTGACGCTGGACCGGGACGCCGGAGGCGAGGCGCGCGTCGTGGAGAAGTGTCGAGGCGCGGCCGCCGTGGCCTGGCGGCGCATCCTGAGGCAGATCCCCACCGCGGAGCTGCGGCAGAAGTTCGAGCAGGTCTACCTGGGCCGCGTCGTCGAGGGCGCGGAGCTCCTCGACCTCGCGGTCGACGGCGCGACGGACCCGCAGGCGCCGCTCGTCCTGAGGTATCGCTGGCGCGCCCGGTCCGTCGCCAGGCGCGTCGGTCAGCGCATGCTGCTGCGCGCCCTCTACGCCACGCTCCTGTCGCCGGAGCTCGCCCGTTCGCCCCTGAGGTCGCTCCCCATGGTCGTCGACGACGTCGTCGACCTGCACGTCGATGCGCGGATCTCGCTTCCCGCAGGCTTCGAGCTCGAGCCGACGCTGCCCGACGTCTCGGTCGACGGCTGGTTCGGCCGCTTCCACTCGAGGGTCTTCGCCGCCGCCCCCGGCGAGGCGCGCCTCGAGCGCTCCATCTACGTCAGCCCGGCTCGCATCGCCGCCGATCGCTACCCGATCTTCGCCGGCTTCTGCCGCGCCGCCGACCAGGCCCAGCTCGCGGAGATCCCGCTCCGCGAGGACGGGCGGTAGTCTCGAGGTTTCATCGGGAAAGCAGGCGCGAGAACCGGGGCTCGGAGACCCACCAGCCACTGTCGGAGCGTTCGAGCCGAAAGCAGACCTCGACTACGTCGGTGGCCCCGTCCGCCTCCCCGACGCGCCGGCTCCAGAACGCCTGGCACGCTCGATGAGCCTGGCGGTCGAAGGAGCGCTCGGGCAGGGCCTCGCCGACCCACTGCCTCTTCGTGACCGGGTCGACGATCGGGAGGCCCGTGTCGCCGATTCCCCTCACATACCTCGACAACGCCTCCTCGGGGCTGGTGTAGTCGAGGCAGTCGCACTCGGTCGGGAACATCGGGCCCGCGCCCAACAGGACGAACAGGCCGGCACGGACGCGTCCCGCGGCGAGCCCCACGACCGACATTGTACGCGATCGGGAAGGCGATAATCTGACAGGATACCGGCCGATGACCCCACGGTTGGCTCGCGCAGCTCGCTGCGCCCACCGCCCTCGCCGTGGCTTCGCGTTTTCCTGTTCCTCCTCCTCGATTTCCGCGTGGAGCGGACGAAGGCAGGTCGATCCAGGCGTCTCGAGGGGACGGAGGACCGTTCTCGCACGCGCGGCGCTCATCGTTGCGCTCGTCGGCGTCGCCGCAAGCGCTTCGGCCCAGGGCCTCGACGAGGAGGGCCTCGAGCCACGGCGCGCCTGGCCGGAGAGGCTCGCTCCGATGGCGGCCGCACGGACCGAGCGAGCGAGCCCGGCGCAAGGCGACGGACGGGGACCGGGGGCAACCCGCCGGCCGGCCTGGCTCAGGGGGGTGGTCGAGGAGTCGGCGGCCTTGGCCGGAGGCGCCATCTGGTACTGGCTCACGCCCGACAGGCAGCTCGCGGACTGGGACTACCCGAGCTTGAAGCAGCGGCTCACGCTCGAGGCCTGGCGCTTCGACAACAACACGTTCGCGACCAACTACCTGTGGCACGCGTTCGGCGGGACGGGCTTCCACGTCTTCGGCCGTTCCAATGACCTCGGTCTCTGGCCGTCCGTGGTCCTCGGGTTCGCCACGTCTTTTGCGTGGGAGTACCTGCTCGAGTTCAGGGAGAAGGTGAGCGTCAACGACGTCGTCGTCACGACCGGCGCCGGCGTGGCCTGCGGGGAGTTCGCGCACTGGCTCGGCCGCTACCTAAACGGCTCGCCGCGGCCGAACCACCCGCTGCGTGCGGCGGCCCGCTGGACCTTGGGCCTCTTCCACGCGGTCCACCGTGCGATGGACGGTCCGCCGCCCGCGGCGCGTCCCGCGCGCCTCGATCCGCTCGGCTTCTCGGCCGACATCTGGCATCGCTTCAGCATCGCGTACGGCGTCGTTCGCGCTGGCTCCGACGGCGTGCGTGGCGCCGGCGGGCCCGGCCCGCCCGTGATCGCCCACCAGCTCCGCCTCGAGGCCGACCTCGCCGCGCTGCCCGGGACGTTCGCGCCTGGCCGCGTCCGCCGCTCCTTCTCCGACGGCAACCTCACGCGCGTTCGTTACCTCGGGACGTTCGACGGCGAGGACGTGGACACCGACTTCTACGCCGACACCTCGCTCGCCGGCTACCAGCTCCAGGACATCGCCGACGATGGCACCGGCCGCGCCGCCTCGTTCGGCGCCGGCGTGGCCTTCGCCTACCGCCGCGAGCGGCTCGGCACGTTCAGCGATCGCCTGGGCCTCATGCACCTGCCGGTGCTCGCATACGACGACCACGTCCTCGGGCGCGACTTCCGCCTCTCGTTCTCGGTCCGCCTCGCCTTCGATTTCGCCGGCGTCGAGGCCGCCGCCTTCCCGCTCTGGAAGGAGAGGCACCCCGACGCGGTGGAGAAGACCATCCTCCGCCGGGAGGGCTACTACTACGCGTGGGGCTTCTCGGGCCGGCTGTCGCTCGAGCTCGTCCTGCCCTTGGTCGCCGTGGGCGGCGGGTACTTCGGCGGCAGCTACGACTCCATCGAGGGACTCGATCGCAGCCAGGAGGAGGTCACGGTCGACGTGGAAGCGGCCGACCGGATCCAGGATCTGCAGGCCTGGCTGAGGGTGGGACCGATGCTGTCGGTCTTCTTCGTCGAGGGGCGGTGGGCGCGCGAGCTTCGAGCGTCGCGGGTGGCCGAAAACCGGGCCGATCAGGCTCTCGAGCGGTACAGCGTCGAAGTTCGTGCTACGTTCTAGGCATATCGGCCTTGACTAGACGATTCCAGACAGATTCGAAGTTCACTCGGAACTTGACCGCCGGTCGCGCTGGCGACAATCTCCCGCTGGGAAGGACGCTCCCGGCCGGAAGCGGTCGGACACCCTTCATCGAGACTGAGACTTGGAGACAGCTTGATGCCTACGAACGATACGAGCCGTGTGCTCGCCCTGCGGCAGACCACCACCCGGCGCGAGGTGGAGGAAGCCCGCGAGGTGCTCCGCCAGCAGTCGGCCGTCCTCTCGAAGCTCGCCACGAGAGTAGACGGTAGGTTCTCGAGAGCGGTCGAGGCCCTCTACTCGACCGAAGGCCACGTCGTCCTCTCGGGCATGGGGAAGTCGGGGCTCATCGGCCGGAAGATCGCGTCGACCCTGGCCTCGACCGGTACGCCCGCCATCTTCGTCAACGCGGGAGAGGCGCACCACGGCGACATGGGGATGATCACGTCCAGGGACACGGCCGTGCTCATCTCGCGGAGCGGCGAGACCGCGGAGGTCGTCCAGCTCCTTCCGCATCTTCGCAGGCTCGGCGTGCGGATCGTCGCCATCGTCGGCGAGCTCGGCTCGAGCCTCGCCCGCCAGGCGGACGTCGCGCTCGATGCGTCGGTCGACGGTGAGGTCTGCCCCTGCAACCTCGCGCCGACCAGCTCCGCCCTGGCGGCCCTGGCGCTGGGCGACGCGCTGGCCGTGGCGCTGATGCGGCGTCGCGGCCTGACCTCGCGCGACTTCGCGCGCGTCCACCCCGGCGGGCGCCTCGGGCGGCGCCTCGCGACGAGGGTCAAGGACGTCATGCGGTCGAACCACCTGCCCATCGTCCCTCCCACCGCCAGCGTCGGCGACTCGCTGATCGCCATCACGCAGGGACGGCTCGGCCTGGTCCTCGTGATGGAGGACGGGGAGCTTCAGGGCATCGTGACGGATGGCGACCTGCGCCGGGGGATGCAGCGCCACCCGGCGGACCTGCTCTCCATGTCGATCTCGGAGATCATGACGAAGGACCCGGTCACGACGCGCGAGGACACGATGCTCGCCGACGCCTTCGCGCAGATGCAAGAGCTCAAGATCAAGGCGCTCGTGGCCGTCGACGTCTGTGGCGAGGTCATGGGAATCGTCGAGGTCTTCGACGACAAGTAGTATCGTCTGACCGTGAGGTCGTCTGAATGAGCGCGGTGGCTCCAGTCGAGCAAGGTGCTGCGGTGGGCCGCGCGGCGGCGGCATCGCGCGAGCTGCGCCGAGCACGTGCGCGCCGGCTGGCCTGGGCGTTCTCGATCCTGGTGGCTGGCCCGACGCTCTTCGCGGCGGTCTACTACGGGTGGATCGCCACCCCCGAGTACGAGTCCATCGCGGTCCTCGCCGTCGATGGCGGCGAGCCGGCGGAGCAGGCCCAGCACGCCGGCAAGAAAGGGGGCCTGCCCGATTCCGCCCTCCAGGCGCTCCGCGCGCATCTCCTCTCGCGCCAGACGTCCGCCAAGCTAGCCGTGGAGGACGGGCTCGTCCGCCATTACCAGCACCCGAGGATCGACTGGCTGTCCCGCCTCGCCCGGGGCGCCGGCTCCGAGAAGGCGCACGAGTACTACCTGAGCAAAGTGACCGTCGTCGGCGACGCAGCCGGCGGGACGCTCACGGTCGGCGTCCGGGCGTTCTCGGCGCGGCGGGCGCAGGGCTTCGCCAGGTGGCTCGTGGCCGCAGCCGAACGATTCGTGGAGCGCATGTCCGAGCGAGCGCGACGGGATCTGGAAGCGTCCGCGACCAGCGGGCTCGACGCCGCACGCGACCGCTTGGCTCGGGCCCTCTCGGCGCAGACGCGACCGGCAGACCTCGAGCTCGAGCTCGCCCGCGACCAGATGCAGTCGGCGCAGCGGGCGGCGGAGATGGCGCGGATCGAGGCGGCGCGCAGGCACCGGCATCTCGTCGTCGTCGCTGAGCCGTCCCTGCCCGGCGAGGCGAGCTATCCGCGAAAGGGCTGGAGTGTGGCGACGGTCTTCTTCGGCGCCCTCGTCGCGGCCATGGTCCTCTGGCTCCTCGTCGCCGCCGTGCGCGAGCACGCCCAGCTCTGAGGAGTTTCGTGCGGATCCACGGCCACGAGATCGGCAACCGCGAGCGGCTCCTCCTGATCGCGGGGCCGTGCGTGATCGAGAGCGGGACGATGGCCCTCGAAGTCGCCTCCGAGCTCGCCTCCGTCTCCGGCCGGCTGGGCCTGCCCTTCGTGTTCAAGGCCAGCTTCGACAAGGCGAACCGCACCTCGCACGACTCGCCACGCGGCCCCGGCATGCGGGAGGGGCTGCGAATCCTGGCCGAGGTGAAGGAGCGTGTCGGCGTGCCGGTCCTCACGGACGTGCACGACGCGACTCAGGTGGACGAGGTCGCCCGCGTCGCGGATGTCCTGCAGACACCCGCCTTCCTCGTGCGCCAGACCGACTTCATCCAGTGTGTGGCGCGCGCCAAGAAGCCGATGAACGTGAAGAAAGGCCAGTTCCTCGCGCCCTGGGACATGACGCACGTCGTGGAGAAGTGCCGGGCCGTGGGGAACGACCAGGTGATGGTCTGCGAGCGTGGCGTCAGCTTCGGCTACAACACGCTGGTGGCCGACATGCGGAGCCTCGCGTGGCTGCGCAGGACGGGATGTCCGGTCGTGTTCGACGCTACGCACTCCGTGCAGGAGCCCGGGGGGCTCGGCGGCTCCACCGGCGGAAGGCGCGAGATGATCCCGGTCCTGGCCCGCGCGGCCGTGGCAGCGGGCGTGGCCGGCATCTTCATGGAGATCCATCCCGATCCAGACCGCGCCTGGAGCGACGGGCCGAACCAGTGGCCGCTCGCGCGGACGGCGGAGCTGCTCTCCGTCCTCGTCGAGATCGACCGCACGGTCAAGACGACCCCGTGGCCCGAGGAGGAGCGGTGACCGGGCCCTCCTTCCGCGTCGTGATCCCGTCACGGTACGGGGCGACTCGCCTGCCGGGCAAGCCCTTGCGCCTCCTCGCGGGGCGGCCGCTCATCGAGCACGTCTGGCGGCGCGCCGTCGAGTCGGCGGCCACGACCGTGATCGTCGCCACCGACGACGAGCGAGTCCGCGCGGTCGTCGAGGGCTTCGGCGGTGTGGCCTGGATGACCTCGCCCGACCTGCCCTCGGGGACCGACCGGATCGCCGCGGTCGCTGCGCGCGGCGGCTGGGCGGACGACGAGGTCGTCGTGAACCTCCAGGGTGACGAGCCCTGCATGCCTCCCGCCGCCATCCGCGCGGTGGCGATGCTCCTGGCCGGACGGCCCGCAGACCAGGCGGCGATCGCGACTTGCGCGACTCCGATCCGCGAGCCGGCGGAGCTGTTCGATCCCGCGGTCGTAAAGGTCGTGGTCGACGACGCCGGGCTCGCGCGCTGGTTCAGTCGCGCGCCGATCCCATGGGTCCGCGGCCGCTTCGAGCCGGGCGCCGCGCCTCCCGCGGAGCTGCCTGAGGCGGTGCCCTTCCTTCGCCACCTCGGCTTGTACGCCTACCGCGCCGGCGTGCTCGGCCGCATCTGCGCCGCACCGCCCCACCCGCACGAGCGCGCGGAGTCGCTGGAGCAGCTCCGCGCTCTCTGTCTAGGGATCGGCATCTGCGTCCGGGTTCTCGAAGGCCCGTTCGGGCCCGGAGTCGACACGGAGGCCGACCTTCGGAGCACCGAGGCCTTCCTCGCACGGCGGACCGCCGGATGACGACCCCGACCGCCGGCCCCGGTTCCTGGGACACCGTGGGGGTCTTCTCCTCGGGCATGGCGCGGATACCTGCGATCGCCACCTTGCTCGGGGCGCGACGGGTGGTCCTTCGACCGTCCGACGCCAGGTCGCGAGAGGTCGATGCGGTCGTGGGATGGGGGCAAAAGCCGACGAGCCGCACTGCCCTCGCATACGCCCGGCGCCATGATCTCCCGTTCTGGCGCGCCGAGGACGGGTTCCTGCGCTCGGTGGGCCTCGGCGTCGGGAAGGATCCGCCGCTCTCCATCGTGCTCGACGACCTGGGCGTGTACTACGACGCGCGCAGCGAGTCGCGCCTCGAGCGCCTCATCGGCGCGGGCGATGGTCGCGACCGGCTGGCTGACCCGGCGCTCCTGGAGCGGGCGCTGCGTGCGATCGAGGTGATACGCGCCGCGGGCCTGTCGAAGTACAACGACGCGCCGCCCGCACCCATCGACCTCGGGCCGCCGCGCCGCCGCGTGCTCGTGGTCGACCAGACCGCAGGTGACCTCTCGGTCCGCTGCGGCCTCTCCGACGCCTCGACGTTCGGCGCGATGCTCGCCGCCGCGCTGGGGGAGAACCCGGACGCCGAAATCGTAATAAAGACCCACCCCGACGTCCTGGCCGGCGCCAAGCGGGGCTACCTCGAGCGGTCGACCGATGCCCGCGTCCGCGTTTGGGCGCGGCAGTCGGCGCCGGCGGAGCTGTTCGCGGCGGTCGACCGCGTGTACGTCGTGACCTCGCAGCTAGGCTTCGAGGCGCTCTTGTGGAACAAGGCCGTCACCTGTTTCGGAGCGCCCTGGTACGCGGGCTGGGGGGCGACCGACGACCGCGTGGCGATCCAGCGTCGAGGTCGCCGCCGCGGCGTCGAGGAGCTGTTCGCCGCGGCCTACCTCCTGTACGCGCGCTACCTCGAGCCGGCAAGCACCCGTGCCGGCGAGATCGAGCAGGTCATCGAGCACCTCGCGCTGCAGCGCGCCACGTTCGCCAGGAACCAGGGAAACCTCTACTGCTTCGGGTTTCGCTTCTGGAAGCGGGGCTACATGCGCTCCTACCTTCGGTGCCCGGGCAGCCGCGTCGAGTTCTGCTCGGGTGCGGCCGCGGCGGAGCGAGCCGGCATCGATGCGAACGCCCGCATCGTCGTGTGGGGCCAGCGCGAGTCGGAGGGCGTGCGCCGGCTCGCCTCGCGGCACGGGATCCCGATCTGCCGAGTGGAGGACGGTTTTCTGCGCTCCGTCGGCCTCGGCTCGGACCTGACGGTGCCCGCTTCGCTGGTGTTCGATCGCGAGGGCATCTACTACGACCCGACCCGTCCGAGCGAGCTCGAGTCCCTCCTCCAGAACGCCGATCTCACCGTGGCCGAGGTCGAGCGCGCGGCGCTCCTGCGGCGCCGGCTCCTCGAGAGCGGCCTGTCGAAGTACAACGTGGGACTCGCGATGGACCTGCCCGTGCCGGCCGGCCCGAGGGTGATCCTCGTTCCCGGTCAGGTCGAGGACGACGCGTCGATCCGCCTCGGTTGCGTGGACGTTCGCACCAACCTCGGCCTGATCGAGGCGGTCAGGCATACCTGCCCCGACGCGTTCGTCATTTACAAGCCGCACCCCGACGTCCTGAGCGGCAACCGGCGCGGAGCCGTCGATCGGGCGAATGCCCTCGCGCTGTGCGACCACGTCGAGGAAGCGGCGTCGATCGCGCTGTGTCTTCAGAAGGCCGACGAGGTCCACACGATGACGTCACTGGTCGGGTTCGAGGCGCTGCTGCGGGGCAAGCGGGTCGTGGTCTACGGACAGCCCTTCTACGCCGGTTGGGGTCTCACGGAGGACCGCCACCCGGTCGACCGCCGCACGCGCCGGCGAACGATCGACGAGCTCGTCGCCTGTGCGCTGCTCCGCTACCCGCGTTACCTCGACAGGAGGACCGGGCAGTTCACGACGCCCGAGGCCACGATCGAGGCCCTCCTCGCGGAGCGCGTGACGGATGGCACCGTGCACGCGCTGGACGTGTCCTGGGCGCGACGCCAGCTCCGCAAGGTCTTCCACGCCTACCGAGGGCTCGTGAATGCTCCGTGAGCTCGGCGCAAAACGAGTCCTCTTCCTGCAAGGCCCGAACGGACCCTTCTTCCGCCGGTTCGCCCGCGACCTGCGCGAGCGAGGTTGCGAGGTCACGAAGGTCAACTTCTGCGCGGGCGACGATCTGTTCTACCGGGGACCCGACGTCGTCCGCTTCCGTGGTCGGCCGGACGAGTGGCCCGACTTCCTGCGGGAGCTCCTCGCCGGACGTCGGATCGAAGCGATCTTCCTCTTCGGCGACGGCCGACCGCTCCATCGTGCCGCCGTGCGGATCGCGACCGAGAAGGGAATACCGTTCTGGGTCCTCGAGGAGGGCTACCTGCGGCCCGACCACGTGACGATCGAGCAGAGTGGCGTGAACGGCAAGTCCCGGCTCCCCAAGGAAGCCGATTTCTACCGGCGCGCCGCCGCGCAGCTCGCCGACCTTCCGAGACCCCTCGCGGTCGGCAACACCTTCTGGCACCAGGCCCTCTGGACGATCCTGAGCTCCGTCGCGGTGACCTTCTTCTTCTGGCTCTACCCGCGCTACCAGCACCATCGTGACGTCAACGCCCTGCGCCAGGGCTTCTACTGGGTGCGCGGCGCCGCGAGGAAGCTCCTGTACGCCGTGCGGGACCGTGGAGCTCTCGATCTCCTCCTCGCCCGATGGCGAGGCCGCTACTTCCTGCTCCCGCTGCAGGTCCACTGCGACGCGCAGATCCAGCACTCTCCCTATCGCAGGATCGAGGACCTCATCGTGGAGGTCGTGGCCTCGTTCGCCGCCCACGCGCCGGACGACACGTGCCTCGTGGTCAAGCACCACCCCCACGACCGCGCCTACCGGGACTACGGCCGCCTCCTGCGCTCCTTGGGCCGCCGCCACGGCTGCGGCGCCCGCATCCTCTACGTCCACGACCTGCACCTGCCGACGCTGCTGAAGCACGCCAGAGGCATCATCACCATGAACAGCACGGTCGGTCTTTCCGCGCTGCACCACGGCGCTCCCGTGAAGGTCCTGGGTAAGGCTGTCTACGACATCCCGGGCCTGACCGCCACGACCTCGCTCGCCGACTTCCTCGTCCAACCCGAGCCCGCCGACGCGGCGCTGCTGGCCGCCTTCGTGCGCTGGCTCCGCGAGGCCAACCAGATCAACGGCAGCTTCTACAGGCGCCTTGCCCACCTTGGCACATCCTGCGGCCTCGACGCCTCGGTCTTGCCCGAGCGCACGGCGACGCGGACCGTGCAGGCCTCGCGGGAAGCGCAGACGATAGCCGCCACGTCGCCGGCGAGGTCAGGCCGGGGGGGCTAGCCCGACTTTCGCCGGCACGGCGCTCGACACGCCATGAGAGGCCGCGACGTTGCGGCGAGCCGAAGGCCGCCGCATGCATGAGCGAATTCGGAAAACAGGCGACAGGCGACAGGCGACGGGCAACCGGCATCTTCAGTCAGCACACGACACTCGGAGCTTCGTCTTTGCGGCTCGAGCATTCGCTCGTGCGGTACGTGCCGGCGCACCGAGGATCGCAGATAGCTCGCCGGCTTCTCTGATCATCCCACGCGGATCGGCTCCCCAGCCGGACCTCTCGATCAAGGCAAGCCAGTAGTTCGCCTCGCGAATCTCCTTCGCTGCCACGCCGATCTTGTGGACGAAATCGTCGCGGCTCTCAGC
>JACPQR010000187.1 GCA_016190375.1 Deltaproteobacteria bacterium | reverse complement strand
GCGGTGGCGGTGGTTCTCGAACGGCCTGGCTGGCCTTCTCGGGGCGAGCCTCGGTCCGCGCGCCGGTCGTCGCCTTCCGGGATCGGGCGAGTCGACCCGAGGACCCGGAACGCTCGTCGCCGCGCGGCTCGCGCTCGCCTCCGCCACAGCCGATCGAGAAGAGGAGCGCGGCGAGCGAGACTGCGCGAAGCACGTCCCGTGGTTAGCACCGTCCTGGCCGCTCGTCAGGTATTTTGGAGAATCGCCGGGCCCACCCGACGCCGCGATGGAGGCTCGCTCCTGCTACAATGCTCGTGCGTGTCCCTCGAAGATCTGACGGAGGAAGAGCGCGCGGAGGTCGAGGCCGACGAGGCGCTATGGCGACGAGCCGGCCAGATCGTCCAGCGGCATCCACACCTCGACGTGACCGGCGTCCATCATACGCTGGTGAACCTGCGCCGCGCGCCGGCAGAGCGGCTCGCGCTCAGCGTGAGGCTCGGTCGCGCGTACCGCATCCTTCGCGAGCGGGCCATGGGCCGCTCGCGGCCAGCATGACCACCGAGCCCTCCGGTGCGCTCACCGACGCTCACCATAACTCCCTGGACAGCCCCGTGGTGCGGCGCGACAATCTGCGCCGTGCTGGAGGGGCGAGCGGATCGGCTCGTGGCGCTCACCTGCGCTCTCGCGGGCGCTTGGGCGTCGCTCGCCTCGTGCGGCTCCGGCGCCACTCCAGAAGGCTCCGTCGCCGACGCCGGGGCTGACGCATCGCTCGACGCGGCGTTCGACGCCGCGCCCGATGCGGCCGCCGACGCGGCGGCGGACTCCGCTCCCGATGCCGCCCCGGGCCTCGGGCCGCCGTATCCGATCGTACTGGCGCACGGGTTCGGCGGCTTCGACGAGGTCGGGCCCATCGACTACTTCTGGAGGGTCGCCGAGACGCTCGGCGCCGAGGGCGAGCAGATCCACGTCTCCCAGGTCGCGTGGGTCGGGTCGTCGGAGGCCCGCGGCGCCGAGCTGCTGGCGTTCGTGCAAGAGGTGCTCGCCGAGACCGGAGCGGCTCGGGCCGTCATCGTGGGCCACTCGCAGGGCGGCCTCGACGCGAGGGTCGTCGCGCACGCCGCGCCGGAAGCCGTGGCTGCCGTCGTCACGATCGCCACTCCTCACCAGGGGACGCCCGTCGCCGACGTCGTCCTCGGCTACGCCCCAGGCTTCTCGGAGGACCTGGCAAACGCCGTCTTCGACCTGTTCGGCCGGATCTTCTACGGAGACGAGGCGCAGGACGCGGACGTGAGGACCGCGCTCGAGCTCTTCTCCGAGCCCGGCATCGCCGCGTTCAACGAGGCGTACCCCGACGCCGAGGGCGTGTCCTACTTCTCGATCACCGGGCGCTCGGCGCTGCGCTGGGCGCTCGAAGACTGCTCGTTCGACGATCGGCCGTCGTTCATCACCGACTGGGACTCGCAGATCGACCCACGGGATGCGCTCCTCGCCGTCCCCGGGGTCTCGCTCGACCCGGACGGCCCCAACGACGGTCTCGTTCCCGTCGACAGCGCGCGCTGGGGGAGGTTTCTGGGGTGCGTCCCCGCGGACCACCTCGACGAGGTCGGACAGCTCATGGGCGACTCGCCGGGCGGCACCAATGACTTCGACCACCTCGACTTCTACCGGGGGCTCGTCGCGTTCCTCCGGGAGCAAGGCTTCTGAGACTGGTCTCAGGATGGCACAGATCGCACGGCGTCCAGCCGCGAATAATCGAGCGGGCGCGTGGCACCACGATTGCTTGCGGGAGTGACACATGAACACGACTACCACGGAGAAGCTTGCGCAGCGGCGTGTGGACGATCGGGGCTGGAGGCCGAGGAACTGCGTCTGGGAGCTGACGCTGGCATGCAACCTCCGCTGCGAGCACTGTGGCTCGAGGGCCGGCAGGGCCCGGCCGGAGGAGCTCGGCACCGACGAGTGCCTGAGCATCGTCTCCCAGCTCGCGGACCTGGGCTGCGAGCTCGTCACACTGTCGGGCGGCGAGCCGACGCTGCGGAAGGACTGGGACGTGATCGCCCGCGCCGTCGCCGGCCGAGGCATCTACGTCAACGTCGTGACCAACGGTGTGTACCGCTCCGACGAGGCGGCCCGCGAGATCGCGGCTCGCGCCCGGGACGCGGGCCTCGCCAACGTCGGCGTGAGCCTCGACGGGCCCGAGGACGTCCACGACCGATTGCGCGGGCCCGGCACCTTCGCCCGCACGATCGCGGCCATCGGCCACTTCCGCGCTGCCGGCCTACCCGTCGCCGTCCTGACGACCGTCAACCGCAGGAACCTGGTCCTCCTGCCCGAGGTGCGCCGTATCGTGATGGAGGCCGGGGCGGGGCAGTGGAGGCTGCAGCTCGCCAAGCCCATGGGCACGATGGACGAGCACCGCGACATCGTCATCCGACCCGAGCAGCTCCTCACGCTGATCCCGATGCTGGCGCGGCTGAAGAAGGCGGGCGGCGTCCACCTGCACGTGGGCGACTCCATCGGATACTACGGTCCGCATGACAAGGTGTTACGCGGAGTTGGCTGGAGAGGGCGAAAGGAGTGCTGGAAGGGCTGCCAGGCCGGGATGCAGGCCATCGGGATCGAGGCCGATGGCGGCGTAAAGGGCTGCCTGTCGCTGCAGGCCAAGTGGGGCGACCGCGACCCGTTCGTCGAGGGCAACCTGAAGGAACGCACGCTCGCGGACGTCTGGTACGACCCGCGGTCGTTCTCCTTCAACCGCGACTTCACCGAGGATGCCCTGACGGGGGTCTGCGCCGGCTGCCCGAAGGGCGGGCTCTGCCGAGGCGGCGCGCGGTGCGTCTCGTCGGCCGTGAGCGGCCTTCTGACCGAGGACCCCTACTGCTATTACCGACTCGCGGGCGAGGCCGAAAGGCCCATCTCGCTCGGTCTGGGACGCGCCGCCGTCGCGGCCGCCACGCTCGCGCTCTCGCTCGGTGCGGCCGGTTGTGCCTCGAGCAGATCGAATGGCGGCGGGGGCGACGAGGACGCTGCGACCGCCGAGGACTCGGGCCAGGTCGGAGAGGATGGCTCGGTCAACGCTGACTACGGCGTCGATCCGGAGCCCGACTCCGGCGTGGATGCCTCCGCGCAGCCCGAGTACGGGATCAAGCCGGGTCCCGACGCGGGCGAGGACGCGTCCGTCCAGGCAGAGTACGGCATCAAGCCGCAGCTCGACGCCGGCGACGAGTGCGCCAACGTCTGCTGCGAGTGCGACTACGGCGACCCGCCTCCGCCCGAGTGCTGCCAGTGAGTCACTGACGATCCCTCAGTCGAAGTGAAGCTCAGCGCGATCGTGGGGCCGTCGATCGACAGGTCGTCGTCGTCGAGGAGCTCGAAGGTCTCGCCGCCGTTCATGTTCGGCACGAGTGCGGCATCGAGGGGGAATGCCGAGGAACGCCCCACCCGGAGTGCGCCGCCGGCGCCGATGCGGCGCTCGCAGACGTGCGCGGTGGCGGCTGCGGGTGCGGCGTGGGCTCGGATGAACGTGACCCTGCCACCTGGCTCGTCCTCGCTCTCATCGGGGCAACCTGGCGCAGGGACGGACGAGCTTGAGCGAGTAGGAGGGCGGGGGCGCTCCCGCAGAGCAGGATCGGCCGCCAGGCGCGCCGCCGCCCAGCTCGGACGAGTGAACGCCGGCTGCCCTTCGCCGAAGCCGCGCGCTCTTGTGGGTCTGGGGCCCAAGCGATAGCGTCGCTCTCCATGGATCCGACCACGAGGGCACCGCGCATCGTTCTTGTCGCGTTCCTTGCGGCCTGCGGACAAGATGGGCCTCTACTCGCGACGGACGCTGGAGCCCGGCCGCCTCCGCCGCCCCTGGCGCTGGCGACCCCGCCATTGCCCACGATGCCGACGCCGGTGCCGAACGTCGCACCGCCGATCCAGCCGCACCCACAAGCGACCTCTCCCAGTGCTCCGCCATCGGCGCCGCCGCTTCCCGCGGTGGCCGCGGGGGCACTCGAGACATTCGAGCCGTCGGGAGAAGCGCTGTCCGTTCCAGGGCTTCTTCCGCCGCCCCGGCAGGGGCGACCCTATCAACCCATCGCGCTCGAGTGGGCCGTGATCGGGGCGCTCCTCGAGGCGACGCCGGGCGTGCGCGTGCGCGAGCACGTTGGATTCTACCCGCCGCGACCCATCAACCTCGCGGGCCGGCCCGCCCCGTTCACGTTCGGCCACGTGGCGCCCTTGTCTCGTGTGGGTTGGTGGCGTGCGGCTGAAAACGCCCAGTTCCTGATCGTTCCCTATCACCACGACGACAAGTCCTTGGCGTTCTATGCTCCCGCTGGCGAAGGGCAGGTGCGGTTCGTGACGAGGCTCGATGCCAGGTGCAGCGAGCAGGAGCGCGCCGTCGAGGGCTCCATGTTGACCCGTCAAGGCGATCAGGTTCAGGTGATCAACTTGTGCGGTCGAGTGGGCGCCGAGCTCGTGGTCTTCCGAGCTCATGACGGCCGCCTGGCCTGCTCGCGGCAACCGATCGATCCGGCTGCCGTCGTTCCGCCGGACCCCGAGAACGGCGACGACCTCTGATGTGTGGCGCACTGGGCTCGTCAAGGACTCGCTTCGATCCCGAGCCGGATCTCCGCACCTTGCTCGTCCGCGCGTCCTTCCGCGCGTACGTGCAAGAGGTAGTCCCCTGCCGCCAGCCCGTCGCTCGACAGCCGAAGCGAGGGCGCCAGACCAGAGGCCCGCTCAGCGCCCTGGAGCTCCTCGTCGACCTGAACCCCGCGCGCTACCACGACGCCCCGAGAGTCGAAGAGCTCCACAGCGATGCCCTCGCCAGGCGGCGAGCTGACGACCGCGTCGAGCTCGCCCGCCTCGGCGGCGTGCACCATCGCCCAGCCGTCGCCGGCGTCGAGGCGCACACCGCGTTCGAACGGAGCTGGATCGCCGAGACCGGGTCCGTCCTCGAACCAGAAAGCGGGCAATTCGGACACCGCGATCAACTCGTTGCACTCGTAGACGACAGCGGCCGCCTCGATTTCGGACGCGAAGGGACAACCCGGATCACCATAGTGAACGAACACGGAATCGGACCACTGAGCTTCGAGGCGATACGCGCAGCGCTCCGTGACTCCTGGGCGGCTGACGACCTGGACTTCGAGCGACCCCGTCTCGGAGTCGTCGGCCGCGAAGAACTCGTCGAGCGGCACCGTCACTCCGTCGACTGGCACGTCGCCCGTCAACGAGGGCACCAGCAGTTGCATGCCCGGCGCACGCAGAACCAGCGTCGGCTCATCTTGAAAGCACACCGGCGAGTCGGGTTCGGAGCTCGACTTCGGTCTGCCGAACGTCACGGTGTACGTATCGACATCGCCTGGCTCGTGTTGCCACATCCAGCCCGAGTCGAGGCTCCGAACTTGCCGGACGTTCGACGGGATCTCGCGACCGCTCGGGTCCCAGGGCTCCACCGAGACGCCGCACTTTCCGATGTCCAGCCATTCATACGAGAGCAGTGCCTCGTCGCTCTCGAGCGAGTGAGGCCGACCACCGGCGTTCAGGTCGTCCTGTTCGCCATCGTCCGGCGGCACGTCTCGGCGACGAACGGTAACGTCCAGGTCGTACGGCCCGAAGGCGCTGGGTGCGTCCGGGTCTCCCTCCACCCTGACCCAGTACTGCTTCGCCCCGAGCGTGTCGAAGAGCGAAGGCGGCACGTATGGGCATTCGGAATTCGCGCCTCCAGGGAAGGGGGTGGATCGCGGTGTCGTCGTCAACTCGAGCTCCGGCTCGCGGTCCATCTCCACCGTGACGTCGGCGAAGTCATCGACCGCTAACCGCATGTAGTCGACGTCCCGGTCGAAGAAGAAGTAGTCGGGTCGTGACGCGCGGGCGCCCATCTGCGTGATCCACCCCGGGCGCGAAATGGTCTGGTCCTCGTCCGTGACCTCGATTCCCTGCACCGGCGTCGTCGAACTGGAGTCGGGCTCGTTGGCGGCGAGCGGCTCGTCGCCTTCGGGCATGACGGCGAAGGTGTTGCCGTGGGAGGGCATGTTCTCGAGACCGTCCACGCCCAGGTATTCCCAGTGGTATGACAGCTCCCATGCGTCGAGGCCCTGGATCGTGTCCTCACCCGCGTCCATCACCGAATCGGACGTGGGGCCAGGGAACATCGCCGGCCCGAGCTCGATCCTCTCGGCCGGATTGCCGGGGTCCCAGTCGTCGTCCTGGTCCCACGAGATGATGTGCATGTAAAACTTCTGGCGCGCCAGTATGTCGAAGTAGTGGTTCTCGAGCGAGTGATGCGAACCGCTCGAGATGCTTTCGAACCAGAGCAGGTTGTGCCAGGTGCCCGTGACGTTGATGTCGAGGTACCACTCGCCGGCATCATCCTCGTCGCCGTCGTCCTGGTCATCGATCATGTACAGCTCATCGAACCAGATCCGGTACGCACTTGGCGCTGGCCCACCGTGCTCCAAGCGGCCTGCATAGAGGTTCCAGTAGAAGAACCCGTTCGTCTCCGGCGGTTCGATCGTGACCTTCACCGTGTCGTCGCACAGGAGCTCGGCCGACACGCCCTCGGATTCGTCGAGGTCCTCGGGATCCGCCCAGACTCGCAGGAATGGTTGACCGGTGCCGGCTGGCAACGGAACGACGAAGGAGAACGGGCTGGTCATGCTCCTCGGGACGTACCCGGAGCCGGCGTCGTTGTTCATCCACACGTGTATCGTCCGCACCTTGATGCCGGTGTTCCACCCCGTGCGCCGTGTCTCCTCGCGGTCTGTCTCGATGTAGATGAGCGGGTGGAGCTCGGTCTTCGGGTCGTGCCCGCAGTCGAAGATCCACTCGCCGACCATCGACGAGTGGTCGCCAGGGTAGGGGCCGTAGGGCGTGGAGGGCCGCACGCTGAGCAGAGGCCAGGTCGAATTGGGCGGCAGGCTACCTTGTTCCCACTCGATGACCTGGTTGACGGCCGTGTCCTGGAATTCCGTGCTGGACTCGACGATGTTGAGGTACCTCAGCGGGCCAGTCACGCTGAGCCCCATGTCCACGTCGTGGCTGGTATGAATGAGAGGGGCGTCTTCGGTCGAGACGTTGACGGATGCGAAGGTCCCTTCCGCCCACACGAACCGGCGATCCGGGTCCACGGGCGGCCACTTGCAGTCCATGTTGTACGTGTAGGAGGCTGGATCGCAGTCGCACGCACCGTCGAAATCCTCCCAGGTCGGGGGATTGCGCGGCGGCGGCGCCGGGTCGTCGGGCTCGCGGCAGTGCCGCTCGAGCATGTCTGCCGGCGATCCGATCTCGACGCTCGTTGCAACCCCCGGCTGCGCCACGGACGCGGAGAACCAACCGCTCGTGACCGTGTCGTCGAATCCCGCCGGCAGGCTCGCGCTCGAACGAGTCGGCTCACCACCGGCAGGATCGCGGACGCTCGTTCGGGCCTCGACGGCGACGTCGAGGGTCGAGCCTTCGGAGAGCTCGCCCATCAGCTCGGCAGGTACCAGGAACTCGGCGGTCCAGTACGGCGTGTCGATTCGACGGATGTCCTCTTGTGGCCGGAATACGTCGTCTCGGAGAGTGCGGCTCTCGATGAACGCCGGCGACTCCACCCACTGATTCCCCAGGGGCGACATCGTGAAGGGAGTGACCGCGCCATCCGGCGTGGCCAGAAGGCGTACCGTCCACGGGGCCCCTCCCCGTTGTGATCCGTCCGAATGCAAGTACACGTCGACCCCGTCCTCTTCGTCGAGGCCGCCCAGGAGCGTCGGCACGCAGACCGCCATTCCCTCGCCCTGTGTCTGCAGGTAGACGGTATGGTCGCGGTTTGGCTCGAGCAGGACGCGGGCGGCACCGACGTACTCGTCCGGACGACAAACGCCGTCGATGACAGGCGCGACCTCCGGCACGATCGGAAGGCGTCCGTCCCACTGCTCGGGCAGCTCGCGTGGTGCGCGCTCGACATTCGTCAGCGGCGGCGGCTGGACGGGGAAGGCAGCCCGTGTGGGCCGCGCCGTCGAGGGCGCCAGGACGCCGGCGAGGCCAGCGTGATGGCCACCGACGCGATCTCGGAGGTCGCCCGCGAGCGGCCAGTGGGCGATGAGCCCCGGTCCATTCGGCTGCGTGAACGCGTTCTCCATGATCTCGAGGGGGGTTCGCGCCACGTTCCAGATCCTCACGTCGCGCACGTTTGCGTGCAGGGGCTCGCCCACGTCCGGGTCGGCGCCGATCCAGGGCATCTGTCGCGGCAAGACCGGCCGTTCCGGCTCGTGCTCCTCCCGCTCCTCGGGGTACCAGTATTGGCCGAGAACGAGATCGGGCTCGCCATCGACGTACAGGACCCGCTTCCCCTCGGCATCAATCGACACGGCCACGTGGTGCCAGTCGTCGCCGAGACGAGTCTGGCCGGCGCGGATCGTCGATTCGCCTCCGTGCCCGAACGCCAGCGTGTCGCACACGCCGAGCCACAGGGATTCCTGCCGTCCGGCGCCGAAGAGCGTCCCGCAATCGTCGTCGATGACCTGGATCCAGGCCTCCACAGTGAGCTCCGTCGCCGTGGCGAGCTCCGGCAAGAACGGCAACACGAGGTGCCCGGTGCCATCGAGATACACCGAGCCTGCCTCCGTGTCGGGCCCATAGAGAGGCAAGAGCGCGATGTCTCCCCAGGTCGCGGGCTCGTCCGCGTTCGCCGCCAGCGGCCACTGCGCGACGAGCGTTCTCGTGGCGTCCATTGCGCCCAGCCAGAGGCCCGCGTTGCGCCCGTGACCGCCCAGCAGGCCCGCGTCGAGGCGCAGCTCGAGGTCGCCGCCGGCCGTGGTGACCATCGCGTCGCCATCTCGTAGAGGAACGGTCGCGTCTGCGCGCGACGGCGCCGGCCGCGCAGCCGCGACCGTCGAGCTCAGCGGGTCGATCGTCAGCTCGATCTCGTTGTCGCCCAGCGCGACCTCCCGCGGATCCGCGAGGCTCACCCTGACGGCGACCGACCCGCCTGCCTGCAGGCCCAGCCCCTCGATGCACAGGTAGGCGTGCTTGCGGGTGTGCAGAAGGTAGGCGCCGGCAATCGCAGATCGATCTCCGAGCCCAAGGGGCATGATGGGCAGCCCCGAGTAGTCGTCGCAATTGCCGTCGACGACTGGCGATCGGAATGCGGTCGCCACCTCGAGCTCGCGCTCGACCACCTGGGGTCCACCGTCCGGAGCTGGTGACTGGTGAACGTCGTCATCGCCACAGGAGCAGCCGGGCCCGCCCATGAGTGCGGCGAAGAACGCCACGGCAAATCGACCCATTCGCGCCTCCTCGTAGGGGAGGACCATAAGCGATTCCAGGGGGCTCTGGGTAGCGTCCGCGACGTCGACGGCGATAGCATCGCCACCGTCGATCCGGACCTGGAGGTCGGTGACGCCGGTGAGGTTGACGCCTGCGCGGACTCGGGCATCGGCTTCCCCACGTGCCAGTACCTGTCGGGCTGCCGTCCCATCGGGGAGCGAGCCGCAGCTCGACGCCGGCGACGAGTGCGCCAACGTCTGCTGCGAGTGCGACTACGGCGACCCGCCTCCGCCCGAGTGCTGCCAGTGAGTCACTGACGATCCCTCAGGCTCTCAGTCGAAGTACAGCTCCACGAACTCGTAGACGTAGTTGCCGACCCCGGTGGCGTCGGAGAGCTCGCTGATGTAGAGACCCGAGAAGTCGTCCGAGGGCGTCTGGCCGCTGCCGGGCGTCGCGTTCGGGGGCTCGGAGACGACGTCGGTCCACGAACCGGCCACCCCGGGATCGTCCTCGGGAGCGGTCCGGGCGTAGGCGTGCCCTTCGACGAGCGCGATCGTGGGGCCGTCGATCGACAGGTCGTCGTCGTCGAGGAGCTCGAAGGTCTCGCCGCCGTTCATGTTCGGCCAGTCGTCCCCGCCGCTGAAGAACACCAGGCTCGGCCCGAACGCCGCACCCCAGAAGTCCTCGAACGCCGCCTGGTCCGCCGGGTTGCGCGCCACGATCACGTAGGCCCCCGGGGTGACGCGCGTGCCCTCGGGGAAGGTGAAGGTGCGGGCCGAGTTGGTCTGCACGAGCTGCCAGCCGCCGATGTCGAGCCCCGCGTTCACCGTGAAGGTCACGCTGAGCGACTCGCCGAGCGTCGCGGTCAGCTCCTCGATGCCCTCCGCCGTGCCATCGACGTCGAAGGTCGCGGTCGTGGCTCCGTCGGGCACCGTCACGGTCGGGCCCGGCAGCGTCGCGAACGTCCCCGGGTCGAGCTCGATGGCGACGTCCGTCGCGCCCTGCGCCGGGATGTCGAGCGTGACCGTGAAGGTCTGCGGGATGCCGACGAAGACGTCCGCGCCGTCGGGCGCCAGATCCACTAGGACCGGCTCGCGGCCCGCCGCGATCACGACGACGTCCGCGGTGAGCGAGTCGTCTCCCAGCCGCGCCGTGATCGTCACCGGGGCCTCGCGGCCGAGGACGCCGGTGACGGTGACCTGCGCCTCTCGCTCGCCTTCGGGCACGGTCACGCTGGCGGGCACCGTCAGGTTGTCGAGCGAGTCGCTCTCGAGCGAGATCACCGTGCCGCCGGCCACCGCGGGCCGATCGAGCGACACGCGCAGGTCGGGGCGGGGCACCACGCCGGCGTCCCCCTCGTCGACGAAGGACACCGCCGGGCCGAAGGCTTCCAGCCGCGGATCTCCCGCGAGCAGGATCCGTACGTCGTCCTCGTCGCGCGGGTTCAAGCGGAAGCCGTCGTTCGAGACCCGGAGGATGCCCGTCACGTCCACGAGGTCGTCCTCCTGCGGCTGCGGCTCGACGGCCCAGATGTAGTCCGACACGACGAGGGAGTCGTCGAGGGTGAACTCGGGATCGTCCACGGCGGTCACGGCCGCGCCCTGAACGGCGACGAGGACCGCCTCGAGCTCCGTCGCCCGCGCTCCTCCGTCTCCCACGTCGCCTGCGAGGACGATCTCGGCCGCGGGCAGCGGCTGCTCCGACGCGTCGGTCACGAGGCTGCCGATGAAGTTGAGCTCGACCTCGCCCTGGTAGTGGGTGACGTTGCCCTCGAGCGAGATGAGATCGCCGCGAGAAGGCACCGGTACGTCGTCGGGGTTCGCGTCCGGCACGTAGCAGTAGATGCCGGAGTACGCCGTGCCGAGCTCGCCGTCCTGATCCGCCTCGGGCACCTGGACGTAGAAGGCGCTGCCGCGCACGGCCGTGACCACGACGCCGCTGAGCGCGACCCGATCGCCATCGGCGAACTGCTCCTGCTTGACCTGGTAGATCGTGGCGGGGCAGGCGGCCTCGCCCGGGTTCGGGTCCTCGGGGCAGCCGTCGCACGCGTCGCCCTTGCCGTCCGAGTCGGCGTCCTCCTGCCCGTCGTTCGGAACGACCGGGCAGTTGTCGATGTCGTCGTCGACCCCGTCGCCGTCCATGTCGTCGAGGTTCATCTCTGGACAGTTCTCGTTGTCCGCGCTCGTCGGGCAGCGGTCGCAGACGTCGCCCTCCCCGTCGCCGTCGAAGTCAGCCTGCAGGCCGCCGTCGACGGGCCGCACCGGGTTGAAGATGGAGGGGCAATCATCGTCGGCGTCGCCGACGCCGTCGCCGTCCATGTCGCCGTCCACCGCGCCCTCGTACTCGCCGGGCCGGAAAGGCGCGCAGGATGGCTCGCCGTCGGGGTCCCCGCAGAAGAACAGGTCGTACGACCCGGAGTTCGCCGCGGTCAGATCGGCGAGCGACACCCCGGCGTCGCCCAGGACGCAGACGGACTTCTCGCGGCCGCAGACGTCCAGAGGCTCGCACGAGCCCTCGCCGCCGCCGGGCAGCTCCGAGACCACCGGCGCGTCGCCGTAGAGGACCTCGCCGCCGCGCAGGACCAGCGCGACCTCGGCGGGCCCGGCGTCGATCACCGCCCTGAAGTACTCGGACGCGCTCGCGTCGAAGATCGCCAGGTCCGCGATCAGCCCGACCGCGAGCCGGCCCATGGCGTCGTCGGTCGCGGTCACCCGCGCGCCGTTGGTGGTCGCCATCTCCCAGAGATCCCAGTCGCCGAACGTCGAGTCGAGGTTCTCCTGGTTGAAGCTGTCCGCGCATTTGAGCTCGCGCAGCATGTTGATCGATCCCGAGACGGTCCAGTCGGTCCCGAGCGCGATCGTCACCCCGAGCCGGTCGAGCAGCGTGACCGGCGCGGTGTTGCCGTACAGGTCGATGTTCGTCCTGGGCGACCAGATCACCGCCGTCCGATTCGTGGCCAGGAGCGCCGCGTCGAAGGCATTGAGCGGGATCGAGTGGACGAACGCCGAGTTGGCCTCGGCGAGGTCGACGCCGCCGGCCGCGCCGGAGGTGAGGCACAGGAACTCGTTTCTCGCCTCGACGTCGATGCCCTCCGAGACGTGCGGGACGTACGCGTCGGCTCCGAGCACCGAGGCCGAGTCGATCTCGGGGTAGGCGCAGCCCTCGTCTCGAGTCTCACCCCCGATGTCGCCGAGCGGGAAAGTGGACGAATCGACCCTGCCCTGACCGAGCCCCTCGTCACGCGGCGCGCCGTCGTCGAGGTTGCGGAGCAGGCCCGCCACGCCCTGATCGCCCCCGACCACCGACGTCACGCCGCCGAGGACCTGGCGGAGCTCGCCCCACAGCACCTCCTCGTCGCTCGCGCGCCCCTCGTAATCGACCTCGGTGTGGCCGTTCCTTCCCGTGCGCCAGTCGTGGCGGTGCTCGTATCGCTCGTCGCCGTGGCCTTGCGGCTCGTTCTGGATGTAGCGCAGGTGGTCGTGCGCGTTGATCAGCCCAGGGGAGACCACGCCCTCGGCGCACACGACGCGCGTGGCGCCCTCCGCCTCGCCCTCGCCGCTGCAGTCGCAGCCGACGCAGGCGATCGCACCCGCCTCGTCGATCAGGACCGAGCCGCCCGCGAGCACCTCGTCGCGCGTCAGCACGTCGCCCTGGATCAGGATGTTGCCGTCGCCCGCCTCGACGGCGCAGGCGCCATCGGCGGCCGGCTCGAGATCCGTCTCGCAGTCCGTGACCGGCGGCCCCGGGTCCGCGTCCCCGTCGCCGTCGGTGTCGCCGTCCCCGTCGCCGTCCCCGTCGCCGTCGGCGTCGGCGTCGGCGTCGCCATCGGTGTCGTCGCCGCGACCCCCGGCGCAGTCGCACGCCGGGGCGGCGAGAGCCGCCAGAGAGAGGACCAGGACGAGACGGAGCTCCAGGACGGACTTCATCGGGGCACCTCGTGGCTAGGTGCGGATTACACCGATCTCGCCCCGTCCGTCCATCCCCACGGCGCCCCGGACGCGGGGGCGTGACCGAACGAGTCACAGGAAACAGTGAGGGACGATGCGGGATCGTCTGGGGAGGACAGAACGCTCGATCCACGAAGCAGAAGAGGCACGGGGCTTCCTGTCGTGCCGCGCTTCTGGTGAGCGTGACGGGCGAGGTGACGCGCGCCTCGACGACGGCCCCGGCGGCTCGCACGGTCCTTCCGCGGCCCGCGTCTCACGAAGGATCGGCCTGCTGGCGGTGTCGGTCTCGCTCGTCTTCGTGCTCGTGGACTGCGACGTGGACAGGGGGTCAGCGGGATTTCGGCTCGGGGACCACCCTGAACCCGGCCTGCACTTCGATGTCAGTTCCCGGCGATGAGCGTGCGGAATTCCTTCTTCAGGCCCGGCGTCTCGTCCTGGACGGTAAGGAGGCACGCGGCACGCCACTCGTCACAGCGCACGCCGACCTGCTCGCATTGGATGGAGTCGTCCCAGCAACCCGACACGTCAGGCCTCGAGCAAGCGGCCGGTGGATCGGCCTCGAGGTCATGGAAGTCGATGTCTCCGTCGGCGTCCAGGTCACAGAGGGCGAGGTCGGTGGTCTCGATCCGGGCGGTGGCGCGCTCGAGGTCTTCGCCTCCCCCGAGGCAGCCCGAAATGGGAACCGCTGCCACCGCGATCAGAATTGCCAGTCGCATGAGCGTCATGACCAGCGACCCAGCAAGGCATGTGCCCAGCTCCGAAGTGCGCGGGCCAACCCCGCGACGCGCGATCCTGCCGTGTTCTGGCGGGAAGCTCGGATCGAGCCGTGATCTCTCGCTGGCAGATCGGGATCGAGCCGTGATCCAGCGGGCAGTTCGGGATCGAGCCGACGTGAGGTGAGCTGGAGCCCGGGTTGACCCGAGGTGCCGCCCGCGGGGGGAGCGAGATGACCCCACGGTTCGGGGTCGCGTGGATCGACGGCTCGGAGTTGGCCGGCGGTCCGGGCCCCGAAGCATCGCGCGCCACCCGCCGGGTGTGGTGGAGCGTCCGCGAGACACGCCAGGCCGCGGGATCCCGTCGAGGCGCGGCACACCGTGGCCCGGTTCGTGCTGCAATCGTCAAGTCGCGATTCTCGACTTGCCTTGGAGGCGCCATGATGCCGAGCCACCCGGCCCGTTTCGCCCGAACCACCGCAACCGTAGCTTGCCTGTTGTCCGCCGGCCTTTGCTGGGCCGATCCGCCCACGGTGTCGGCGCCGTTTCCCATCTACGAGGCCGCGGGAGCCACTCAGTACGGCGTCGCGGTGGGCGCGACGGCCGACGGGTTCGAGGTCTTCTGGAGCGACAACAGCGGCATCTCGGAGCTGGGCGCGACGCCCTGGGACGTCAAGGCCAACGTGGTCCTGCCCGGTGAGACGCCGGCCGTGACGAGCTTCGGCATCGCACCCGGCCAAGGCGACCAGGACATGCCTCGGGCAGCCTCCGATGGAGACAGTCTCTTCGTGGTGTGGGAGCACTACTTCGATCCTGTCAGCGAGGTGCGGGGCCGGCAGCTCGCGCTTGGAGCCAGCGGGGGCGAAGGGGGAACGAGTTACTCCGAACAGGGAACGTTTGGTGGCGACGACGTGGCCATCGCGTGGGGCGGCGACTACTACCTCGTCGCATGGAACAGCCCGGGAATCGTGGCCGTCCGGGTGGCGCCCGGCGGCAACCCGGTCGACGCGGCCCCGATATCGATCAGGAACGTGGGGGGCGTGACTCATCCGCGGGTCGCCACGGATGGCACGGACTTCCTCGTCGTCTGGCAGGAGGACTCGCCCGGCATCCCCGTCGTGCGCGCGGCGCGCGTCGCGCAGGCGGACGGGTCCGTCCTCGACGCCGACCCGATCGAAATCCCGAACACCCCGGAGACATCCCAGCAGTCGCCGGACGTCGCCTTCTCGGACGGCTTCTACCTGGTCGTCTTCGGCCAAGCCCCGTCGTATCCGGTCGCCACCGACATCGAGTCGTGCCTGCTCGCACCCGATGGGTCCATCGCGCGGAGCACCCAGACGATCTCGCAGGTGACGGACACTCAAACACGGCCATCGGTCGTGGCACTCGACGGCGGATACCTCGTGGTGTGGGAGGATCTGCGGCCCATCACCGGCGACACGACGGGGCCCAGGGCCATCTGGGGCGTGCAGGTGGACCACGTGGTCGTGACCGGCGATGTCTCCTATGACGACTGGGTCGTTCAGGATCCCTGGGGCTTCATGATTGCCAGCGACGAGGGAATCGACCGGTCGACCCCGTCCCTGGCGGTCATCGGCCGCACCGCGCTCGTCGCCTGGACCGAGACCGACGATCCTGCGGTCCCGGACAGCGCGGTCTGGGGAGCGTTCGTCACGCTCGCCGAGGACGACGAGCCCGGCGACGTCGATGCGGGCACGGGCGGCGACGAGGATGCAGGCGCAGTGGTTGCCGACGGCGGTGGTGGCGATGGCGACGACGCCGGGACGCCGCCGGCCGGCGACGGAGGCGGCGGATGCGGTGCCTGCTCGGCCGCTCCCGCTCGAGACAGGTGGGCGCCGGTCCTGCTCCTCGTTCCTCTGGCGCTCTTGTGGCTCGAGCGCCGAGGCCGTGCTTCTTCATCAGGTCGATGAGGTGAGAGCGACAAATATGACCGCGGCAGGCGGTCCAGCTCGCCACGCAGCGCCGGGCGAGATCGCGAAGGGCTGCAACCTGCTTCCGGCGAGCGCCAGCCGAAGGCGCTTCGAACCGCTTCAACGTTCGGAGGCGATCTCCACCTCGCTGACGAAGGTCCACACGTCGTTGGAGAGCTGGACCCTGACGCTCCGGCACGCCGCGCCGAGCGGCGCGGTGTTCGCGAGCAGGTACTCGCCGTCGGAGCTGGCCACGGGGCGAGGGACGGAGGCCAAGAGGTTCCAGGTCGCCCCGTCCGTCGAGCACGAGAGGTCCAGGCGGTCCGGAATGGCTATGGCCGAAGCGCCATCGTCGAGCGCGTGGACGCCGACCCAGTCGATGGGCCGCTCGGCGCCGAGGTCGACGGAGAAGGCCGCGTCGCCGAGGACGCCCACCCACTCTTCGTGCAGGAAGTCCCGGGGGTCGCCGGTCCGGTGGTTGGTCAGCTCGCCTCCCGCGTCGGGGTAGCTCGCCGCCGGCGGTGTCTCCCACGCGTATCCCGCCGGCGCGAGGTACTGTCCGCCGAGGCCGAACAGCGCGCGGTAGCTCGCGGCCAGGCGGGACGAGCCGGCGTCGTGGTTCGAGTCGACGGTTCCCATGTGGAGCTGCGCGAGCCACGAGACCCTGCGCGCGGCCAGATCGTCGGACGCCTGCCTGAGCTGCGCCTCGAGGCGGACGGCCGAGACCGATCCGTACCCGGGGCCGCCGAACAGGGGGCTGCCCCAGTTGAACAGCTCCACGTCCGCCCAGAGGCCCTCGCGTCCCAGAGCGTTCGAGATCTCCCGGAAGTAGTCCTCCACGGCTCCGAGCGAGCCCTGCCGGGCGTAGCCGAGGTCGACCGCGTCGGCTCCCACGCTGTCCTGCCAGGCCTGGATCGTCACGCCAGTTGCGTCCCGAAACGCCACCGCGCGCTCCCCGACCTCGAAGGGCGTCAGGGTCGACGTGCCTCCCGCGAGGTACGGCGCGACGACGATCGGCCTGTCCGAACGCGCCCGGATCGCGGCGACGACCCCCGCGAAGTAGCCGTGCACGAAGCTCGGGCACTGCCCCGGCTCGTCCGGGATGTACCAGCCGGCCAGCGCCGGATGCGCGCCGTACGCCTTCTCGAGCTCGGCCACGGTCGTGCCGGTATCGGCCGCCGCCGCCGGTGCGTTCGTCGCGTTCTCGAACGACGGGCATGCGCCCGCCGTCCCGACCAGGCCCAGGTACACGGAGATCTCCCGCTCCCGAGCGTCGTCGAGCAAGAGCCCGAGCTTGTCCGGCAGCTCGGGATGCCAGGCGAACGACCCTGCCGCGCAGCCGCCGCTCTTCACCCGGCTCGACGCCACGACCACGGTGTCCATGCCCAGGGCCAAGAGCTCGTCGAGGTACTCCGGCACCAGCTCCGACGTGACCGCCCCGCTGTCGAACGAGAGGAACGTGCCTTGGAGCGGCCCGCGCAGCCGGACGACCGGGCCCGCGTCCGCATCAGCGCCCGAGTCCGGCGTCGTTGCGTCGGCGGACAGGGAAGCGTCGCGGCCCTCGGGGCCAGCAGCGTCCTGCGTGCTCGCGTCCGAAGCCGGGCGTGGCGCCGAGGAGGTCTCATCGCACGAGAGCAGCGCGATCGCGACGGCGACTCGCCGAACGGATGGAGCACGAGCGGCCGACCCCACGGCGCGATCGTAGCACCGCACCCGGGCCAGGGGCGAGGCCGGAGCATCGAACACGATCGACACCTGCCCAGGTTCTGCTGGATCACCGATGTCGACTCGACCCGCGTCCCGCACCCGCGTACCCTTCGACCTGGTGTGCGGCGGGAGCTCATTTCTCCCATACGCCGACCGGAGAGGAACTGATGGAGATCCTGACGCTCATCGGCGCGGACCTGGCTCCGGCGAACGATCCCTCGGCTATCAAGGGGCGAACGGTCGTCAACCGCGAGTGGCTCGCGGCGTACCTCCGCTACGGCCGAGCAAAGAGCCTTTGCCTCTTGGTGTGGGACGAGGCCCAGAAGCGCGGCGTCCCCGAGGGCGCTCCAGGTGGATGCGAGAGCCGGTTCTGCGAGGTGCAGGAGCTTCCGGAGCTGCTCGGAAGCCTCGAAGCGCCCGTCTTCTTGCACGGGGATCCGACGGTGCAGGGGCCGAAGGCGGCCCTGCGGGCCCTCTCGCCCGGCCGTGCGATTCCCGTGACGGGGATCACTCACACCTTGTCCACCCACGCGATCACAGACGCCCTGCGGTGGGCCCCCATGGAGCGGCTCGATCCGTGCGACGCGGTCGTCTGCACCTCGCGAGCCGCGCAGGAGGTCCTGCGCAGGGCCTGGGAGCACTCTTCGCGTGTCCTCGGGGTACCGCCGCCCGCTCTGATGACCCCTTTGATTCCGCTGGGTGTGTTCCCCGGCGACGGGGGAGCGCCCAGGAGCCGCCCATCTGGTGTGCCCAAGGACCGCCCCATCGTGCTCGTGCACGGCAGGATCACCCTACTCGACAAGATGGATCTGGTCGGCCTCATCGAGCGATGGCCCGCGGTGATGGCACGCGCGAAGGTCCGGCCGTGCCTGGTCATCTCGGGCGCCCTGTCGCACTCCTCCACGATGGACGTCTACCGCGAGAGGATCCGGGCGCTGGGTCTGGGAGGCGATGTCCTCTTGCGGCCGAACGTGTCCGACGCGGAGCGCAGCGCGCTGCTCGCTTCCGCCCAGATCTACTGCTCGCCGAGCGACAACCTTCAGGAGACGTTCGGGCTGAGCGTCCTAGAGGCGATGGACGCCGGTCGGCCGGTGGTCCTCTCCGACTGGAGCGGCTACCGTGACCTCATCGAGGACGGCAAGGAGGGGTTCCTCGTTCCGACCTACTGGGGACCCGCGGACGGCAAGTGGTCCGCGGTCTCGGCGCTGATCCCTTCCGGCCTGCAGGCGCTGCTCGTCTCGCAGCAGATCGCGGTGGACCTGGACCGGCTCGTCGTGAGGATCGCGGAGCTGCTCGGCGATCCGGACCTGCGCGAGCGAATGGGCCGCGCCGGTCGCACCAGGGTTGCGGAGCACTACGACTGGAAGCACGTGATCGCGGCATACGACGACCTGTTCTGCAAGCAGATCGAGATCGCGCGTGCGCTGGGCCCGGTGGAGACGGGGCCCGCCGCTCCGACCCGCTGGGAGCTCTTCGGGCATTTCCCCTCCCACCCGATCGGAGAGGAGACCCACCTCAGGGTCACTCCCACCGGGGAGGCCGTCCTCGGCGGGCGCGAGCACGCGTACAGGTACCTGGGGCAGCCGTGGAACGACCGGGCGCTCGGGAACCTCTCGTTCACGAACGCTCCCGAGGGGCGCCCGGTCGCCGACATGCTCGGCCACCTCGCGGCCGGCTCGCGCGACCGCGAAGAGGCGTTCGCCGCGCTCCTGTGGATGCTCAAGCGCGGCTGGCTGGAAGTCGTTCACCGGCCCCGGTGAGGCAGCGCAGGCGCGGCAGGGCACGAGGGGCCCGTGGATCGGCCTCGACCGGCACGATAGACTGCGCCGTGTCGTGGCGGAAACGGGAGTGAGTGCGACGATCCGGCTCGCGCTCCTTGGAGCTGTCGCGGCAGGGCTGCAGACGCTGGTCTCGCGCGAGCTCCTGGCGGCCTTTTCGGGGAACGAGGCCGTGCTCGCGTCGCTGTACGGCCCGTGGCTGCTGTTCACGGCGCTCGGCTCGGCGCTGGGACGGAGCGGGCCCCGCCGATCGGCGCACGTGGCCGCCGCGATGGGCCTCCTCGGGCCGCTGGGCGCCGTGACGCTCTTCGCGGCGCGCGCGTTGCCGTGCACTTTCCCTGCGGGCGCGGCGCCCGGCCCCGCGACCGCGCTCCTCGCGTCGGCGGTCCTCCTGGCTCCCGCGTGCCTCCTGCAGGGCCTGCTCTTCGCGTGGCTCGCGAGGGGAGTCGAGCCTCGCGGCAGGGCCTACGTCGCCGAGTCGCTGGGTGCCGCCGTCGCGGGCGCTGCCCTGAGCCTCGTCGTTCTCGGTCGAGCCCCGCCGTTCGCGGTCGCCGGCGCGATGGTGCTGATGTCGACCGCCGGCGCGCTCCAGGGCGCGCCGCGCCGCCTGGTCGCTTCTGCGGGCGCGCTGGGCCTTGCCGTGTCGGTCGTCCTGGCCGCGCTCCCGTGGGGGCGCTGGGCGCTCGAGGCGCAGGGCGGGCACCTCGCGGGCGCGTTGCTGCGCGAATCGCCCAGCGCCTCCATCGCGATCGTCCGCAGAGCGGGCGAGGTGACCGTCTACGCCGACAGGCTCCCCGTCGTCTCCGGCGCGGACCCGGCGGCGGCGGAGGAGGCCGCGCACCTCGCGCTCGCGCTTCATCCCGCGCCGCGCTCCGTCGCGATCCTCGGAGCTCCGCCACCGGGCACCGTGCGCGAGACGCTGCGCCACGGGGTGCGAACGGTCGACGTCCTGATCGAGGATCCCGTCCTCGTCGAGATCCTGCGCGGTGCGGTCCGTGACCTGGGCGACCCGCGGGCCCGCCTGCGCTCCGGCGATGCCCGCGCATTCCTCGCCGCGCGGCGGGCCGCGTTCGACGCGATCCTCCTGTTCTCGGGCGAGCCCACCTCCGCCCAGCTCAACCGCGCGTTCACGGTGGAGCTGTTCGCGACGGCGCGCCGGGCGCTCGGGCCCCGCGGGATCCTCTCCGTGTCGCTCCCCGGCCACGCCGAGGCCGCGTCGCAGGGCGAGCGGCGTCTGTCCTCGTCGGTCAGAACGACCCTGGCCTCGGCGTTCGGGTCGCCCGTTCGCGTCCTCCCTGCCGGACGCACGCTCTACCTGGCGTCGCTCGGCGCCTTGCCGCCCGCGACGAGCGCGGCGCAGGCCGTCTCGAGATCGCTCGAGTCGCGCGGCATCCGTCCGGTCCACCTGACGCGCGCGCTCCTCGCCAACCTGCTCTCGCCTCGCAGGGTCGGCGAGGCCGAGCGGTGGTCCTCGCTCGACGAGGAAGTGAACCGCGACCTCGACCCGACCACGTATCGCATCGCCCTCGACCGCGTCCTGTCCGAGTTCTCCGACGTCGGGACGACGGGCCTCCTGGTTCTCGCGATCGCGCTCTCGGTCGGCGCCCTGGTCGTCTTCGGCCCGCGATCCCGGCCCGTGGAGCTGGCGGTCCTGACGAGCGGAGGCGCCGGTCTCGCGATGGAGCTCGTCCTCATGCTCGCGTACCAGATCGCGACCGGAGCGCTCTATCGCGAGATCGGGCTCCTCCTCTCCGGCTTCATGGCCGGCGCCGCGATCGGCGCGGCCGCGGTCGTCCGCGCGCTGAGCGTGACCCGGCTCGTCGTCCTCTGCGATCTCGGCCAGGCCGCGCTCGCCGCCGGCCTCGCCGCTGCGCTCCCGGCCCTCGTCGCCTCCGGCCCCGCGGCGCGCCCGCTCGTCTTCGCCGCGACGCTCCTCGCCGGGCTCGTCCCCGGCGCGCAGTTCGCCGCCGCCGCGCGGACCCGGCGCGAGGGCCCGCTCTGGGCGGCGGACCTCGCCGGCGCCTCCATCGCCGCGCTCGTCACCTTCACCTTCGCCGTGCCGGCCCTCGGGCTGCAGGGTGCCCTCCTCCTCGTCGCCGGCGTGAAGGCGGCTAGCTCCTTTGCGCTCCTCCTGCCGCCCAAGCCCAGGCCGGCCGGCCCGCGCCTCGCGCTCGCCGCTCCCCTGTCGTTCGGCGCGCTCGTCGTGCTCTCCGTCGGCGACCGCACCCAGGTCCCCGTCTACGCCTTCACGTTCTGGCCGCCCACCCAGATCGTCGCCGCCCTGGCGATCTTCGTCGCGCTCCTCTCCGCATTTCAGCCCCACGGCCTGCGGGCGCTCCTGGATCGCCTGGCCCGCCAGACCGCGCGGTTCCGGAGCGCCGCTCGGGTGGGCGGGGAGCGGCTGGCCCACTTCCTCGTCCTCGTCCTGCCCGCCGCGCTCCCGATCGGGCGCTGCTACTTCTCCATTCCGTTCCTGTTCTGCCACGTCTGCCCGCGCCAGTGCGTCTTCGGAGTGCTCCGGCCCTACGCGATCCCGGTCGCGCTCCTCGCGAACGTCCACGATCGCCGCTTCTGCGAGCGCGTCTGTCCGCTCGGAACGGTCCAGAACGCGTGCGACGGAGCGCGCGGCAAGCGGGCGCGCCGGATCGGAGCGCTCAGGATCCTGCGCCTTCTGACCCTCGCGTTCGTCGTCGTCGCCTACTTCGAGGCGAGGAGCGGCCACCGCGGTGCAGCGGGATCCGTGGAAGGAACGGGGCTGTACGCCGCCTTCTTCCAGAACGCCTTCGCCCCACCGCTCGTCGCGCTGGCCGTCGCGGCGGCTCTCCTCGTAGGATCGTTCTTCGTGCGGCGCCCCTTCTGCGATGGCCTCTGCCCGGTCGGCGAGGTCTCGACCATCGTGTTCGGCGTCGAGAAGCTCTTGCGCCGCCCGCCCGAGAAGGTGTCACCGTGAAGAGCCGCCGGCTCTTCGTCAAGCGTTGTCTGGCCGGCTGCGGCGCCGCGGTCCTCGGTCCCGAGGCGGTGCGCGAGTTCGTCCTCCGGGTGACCGAGCCGGGCCTCGGGATGGGATTCCGCAACGACGCGACCGGCGGGCTCGATCGGTTCTCGCGGCCGGCCGCGTACGCGAGGGCGCGCGGCCCGCTCGTCGAGTGCACGCTCTGTCCCCACGAGTGCATCCTGGGCGAGCACGATCGGGGCTTCTGCCGCACGCGCGTGGTCGACGGCGGCCAGATGAAGACGGTGGCCTACGGCAACCTATGCTCGGTCGCCGTCGATCCGATCGAGAAGAAGCCCCTGTACCACTTCCTTCCCCGCTCGCCGATCCTCTCGGTCGCGATCGGCGGCTGCAACCTCCGCTGTCTGAACTGCCAGAACTGGGAGATCTCGCAGGCCCGACCCCACGAGGTCCTGGTGGAGGAGGCGATGCCCGAGGAGCTGGTCGACGTCGCCGTCGGTCGAGGGATCCCTCTCCTCGCCTTCACCTACTCCGAGCCGCTCGTCTTCTACGAGTACGTGCGCGACACGGCGGCGCTCGCGAGAGAGAAGGGGTTGAGGAACGTCCTCGTGACGGCCGGGTACGTCAGCCCGGAGCCGCTCCGCGCGCTCTGCCGCGTGATCGACGCGGTCACCCTCGACCTCAAGGCCTTCGACGAGCCCCTGTTCCGCGAGATCTCTGGCGGTCGCCTCGGTCCAGTCCTGCGCGGCCTCGAGATCCTCCGCGAGGAGGGCGTCTGGATCGAGGTGAGCTTCCTCATGGTCCCGACGCTGACCGACTCGCCCCAGGCCATCGGCCGGTTCGCGAGGTGGGTGGCGAGGAACCTGGGCGCCGGCACGCCCATGCACATCCTGCGCTTCCACGCCGCCCACCGGCTCAGGAACCTGCCGTCGACGCCCGTTCGTGCGATGGAGGAGGCACGCGAGGCCGCGCTCTCGCAGGGGCTCGATCACGTCTACCTCGGCAACGTCCCCGGGCACGACGCGAACCACACCCGCTGCCACCGTGACGGCCGCCTCCTCATCGAGCGTCGCGGCTTCGAGGTGACCAGCTACGGTCTCGAGAACGGTCGCTGCCCCTGCGGCGAAAAGATACCGGGAGTGTTCGAATGAAAAGGGGACACGCACCCGATCTGCAAGTATCGGGAATCACGGCCTTCGTGGGCACAACCGCGCGTTTCGCGCCGGTTCTCTTCCTGCTCGCCGCGTGCAGGCCCGTCGACGAGGCGGAGCCGCGGCACCGGACCGACGCCGGAGCGCTGCGACCGGAGAAGCGCGTGCGCCGCTCGACTGCCGCGGGCAGCTTCTATCCGGGGACGCCCGAGGCCGTGCGAGCCGGCGTGGCAGAGCTCTTCTCCGGCGTGCAGCGGTCGGCGGGGGCTCCGGTCCGCGTGCTCCTCGCGCCACACGCGGGCTGGGAGTTCTCGGGCCGGGTCGCGGCCACCGCCTTCAGGCAGGTGGAGCGCGGCTTCGACAGGGTCGTGATCATCGCCGCGAACCACGACGGCAATACTCGCTTCGACGGCGTCTCGGTGGATCGCGCCACTCACTACGAGGTGCCCGGCTTCGAGGTCGCCGTCGCGCCCGAGGCGGCGCGGCTCCTCGAGCTGCCGGGCTTCCGCGAGGTCCCGGCGGCGCACGCGATGCACATGATCGAGGTCGAGCTCCCATTGCTCGCAGAGGTGCTCGGGCGCTCGTTCGAGATCGTGCCGATGATCGTGGGACGGCTCACGCGCCCCGAGACGCGGAGCGTGGCGGACGAGCTGGCGCGTCTGGCCGAGGGCGCCAGGGGGAAGAAGACCCTGTTCGTCTTCAGCGTGGACCTGTCGCACTACTACACCTACGACGAGGCGCTCGCGCTCGATCGGCCGTGTCTCGACGCGCTCTCGCGCATGGACGCCGACGACGTGGCGCGCTGCGACACGGACGGCACGCAGGTGCTCCTCGTCATGACCGAGCTCGCGGCCCGCCTCGGCCTGACGCCCCGGCTCCTCGACTACCGCAACTCCGGCGACGTCACGGGCGACAGGTCGCGCGTCGTGGGCTACGGCGCGATGGTCTTCGAGGACCGCCTGGACCTCGGCAGCGGCGAGGAGCAAGCGCTCCTCGAGCTCGCTCGGAGCGCGATCGACGCGAAGATCCGCGACGGCCGCGACGTCGAGGTCCCGCGCGCGCTCACGAGCCGCTTCCCACGTCTGGGCACCCAGCGCGGCGCCTTCGTGACCCTGAAGAAATCGGGCGAGCTCAGGGGCTGCATCGGGAGCCTCGCGGCGACGGAGCCGCTCGCCGAGGACGTCGCGCACAACGCGGTCTCCGCGGCGCTCGAGGACCCGCGCTTCCCTCCGGTGCGCCCCGACGAGCTCGCGAAGATCACGCTGTCCATCTCGGTCCTGGAGCAGCCGAGAGCGCTCGACACCGGTGGCCTTGCCCCCGAGGCGCTCCTGGCGCGGCTCGGCTCCCGCCGTCCCGGCGTCATCCTCTCGTACCTCGGCCGCCGCTCGACGTTCCTGCCCGAGGTCTGGGAGGAGCTCCCCGACCCCGGCGTCTTCCTGGCCCACCTCTGCCGCAAGCAGGGCTCCCCCGAGGGCTGCTGGCGCGAGCGCGGCGCCCGCTTCGAGACCTACGGCTCCGAGCACTTCTCGGAGTAGCGAATCTCAGAAAGCTGGGCGCGCATCAGGGAGAACCGGCAGCCGGTGGCGTTTGATCAGCTCGACGACGAGCGGCGCCGCCAGCACGCAGACGGCGTCGTTCGTGACCAGCGCGGCGAGCCCTCCGCACGACCACACGATCACGGCGAGGAGGCGCTGCGGCGTTCGCGCCCACCCCGCGAGCGCGACCGCCGCGCGGTCGAAGAAACCGTCCACGCCCAGGAAGCCGCCCATTCCCATCATGCCGAACAGGAGGATCAGCGTCCGGCCGTCAATCGCCCCGAGCGCCGCCTCGGGACCGAGCACGCCGGCGGCGACACACGCGATGGCCCCGACGAAAGCGCCAGCCGGTCGATCGAGCCTGAGCCACCCGAGCCGCCGCGCGGACACGAGCACGTAGGTGACCGCGAAGATCGCGATGCCGACCCAGGGACTCACGCCGGTCCAGCGAGCGGGAGCGCGAACCGGAGGGCCCGAGCGATCGCTGCCATTGGCCGGGGAGGATTGAGGTTCTGGAAGGGGATGTCAAATGCGCGAAGCGCGACTCACGCTGGATCCGGGGCTCTTCAGCCCCGCTTCTTCGGCTTCGCCGCCTTCTTGCTCGCGGTCGACTTGCGCGGCCGCGGGGCGGGCCTGCGCCGAACTTGCCGAGCCGCGCTCTTGGACGACTTCGCGCCGGCTCGACGCTTCGTGGTCCTGTCGCTCGTCCTCGCGGGCCTGCGACCGGGGACCTTGGCGGGACGCCGGGTCCCGCGCGGGCGGGTCCGCGCCGCCTTGCCCGCGGCCCGCGTCTTCTCGCCCGCGCTCCGCGACTTCTTGCTCGGGCTCCGCGTCTTCTCGCCCGCGCTCCGCGACTTCTTGCTCGGGCTCCGCGACTTCTTGCTCGGGCTCCGCGTCTTCTCGGTCGGGGTCCGCGTGGCCTTGCCGGAGGCCGGCGTCGGAATCCCGAGCGCGGGACGAGTCGAGGTCAACGCACGGATCGTCTTCGAGACCGTCGGGACGAACGGGATCCGCGTCGGCGGAGCCAGAGGGCGGCTCATTCCCGGCGCGATCACGGTCGTGGCGGGCGGCGGCGGCGGTGCCGCCT
>JACPQR010000189.1 GCA_016190375.1 Deltaproteobacteria bacterium | reverse complement strand
TGCACGGCCCCGGGTTTCGCCGGTCGTCGACGTCGCCGTTGACGTGGACCTTGACGGCGACGTGGACGTGGACCTGGACGGACCCCGGTTGACTGCCCCTCGGGACCGCCGCGGCGAGGGCGGGTCGCGTCGAACGCGGGTCGCCGACGTCCACGTCGTCGTCGCCGTCAACGTCCACGCCTACGTCTACGTGTGGCGAAACCCGGGACCGTGCAGCGCACCCGCGGACACCTGGCGTGCGCTGCGCGGCGACGGAGGGGTCGAATCTGCTCTTGCGTGGGGCGGCGACTCCTCTCGGTCCCGGCCGGTAGCCTCGTCAGCGCCGGGCCTTCCACCAGCGGCCGACGTCGATCTGCCCGTCGAACGGTGGGAGCGCCAGCACGTCGTCGTCCTTGGCGACGAGCACCAGCGCGGCGACCGCCTCGATCGGCCGGTACACCTCGACCGTACGTAGCTCGGGATCCACGAGCCACGTCCATTGCACCTCGCAGCGGGCGTAGAGCGGCAGCTTGACCAGCCGATCGTCGCGCGCATTCGTTGGCGAGAGAATCTCGCAGCAGAAGTCCGGGAGGACCTGGATTGGGTTCGCGTCGACGAACTCAGGCTCGTCGTCGACCCGCCAGCCGGATACGTCGGGAACCGTCAAGAGCCCGCCCGGCAGCTTGATCTCCGCCTCTACCTCGAACCACCAGCCCGACCCCTCCTCGGCGATGTCGGCCCATCGCAGGGTGCGCAGGACACGGCGGGCCGCGAACCGGTGCCGGCCACCCGGTCGGCTCATCGTCCGTAGCACGCCGGGTTCCAGGATCTCCCCGGTGATTCCCTGCGGGAGCGACTGGATCTGCCGATAGATTTCCTCGAACGAAGGGATGCGGGCCGCGGGCCGCGACATGATGGGAGCGTAGCACCAAACACCGTCCCACTGCCCCGGGGTGAGGGACTGGTGCGGACTGGGTGCGACGACCGGGGTGACAGGCTCGGAAGCGACGTCAGGGCACGATCAGCCGCGGGCCGCGGCGCGGGGGCGTCCTCTTCGCGGCGCCGCGCGGCAGATCGATCGACTCCTCGGAGGTCGTGACCTCGCGGACCATCTCGGCCGGGAGCCAGCCCTCGACCGCGACCGGGCCGACCGTGCGGACCCGAACGCGGGCATCGACCGTCTCGAGGACGTCGACGCCCGCGCCGCCCCGGACCTCGACGGGTCCCGGGCGCCCCCGGGGCCCGCGTGACTCGAGCCGCGCGGTGGCGAGAACCTCGTGCGTGTGGTCGAGCGGCCGAGTCAGGATGTCGAGCGGCGATCCTTCCGGAGGGCCGCCGATGGCCCCGGTCGGGATCCAGCCTTCGACGATCACCGGCCCGTCCGTCCGGCCGCCGGCCCAGCCCTCGCGGGTCTCGCGCACCAGGAAGCGGGTGCCGGCGGGAAGGCGGACGCGGGTGCCCTGTCCGGCGGGAGCGTCGTGGAGCGCTGCCTCTTGCGACAGGAGCCTCAGATCGCCCTCGCGTGGGGTCTCGTCGAAGTACGGCTCGCCGGGGACGACGCACGCCGTGGTGGGGATCGCGCCCTTCAGGACGAGGGGGCCGACCGTCGCGACCTCGAGGAGATCCCCACGCTCGCGCAGCCGGCGCAGCATCGCCCCGCGCCGCAGGCGGACCGGAATCGACGGCTCGCGGCCGATCGGCTGCAGCTCCACGCTGGATCCGGCGCGGCAGCCCAGACGGTCGCTTCGGACGAACCCGGCCAGCGTGACGTCGCCATCGATCGCGACGGGCGCCCAGCCCCCGCGAGTCTCTCCACGCTCTACGAGCTCGACTCCGGCCGACAGCGTGGCGATGGGGCGGCCACCGCGACCGGCGGTGACGGGTGTCGCGTCGACCACGACCAGGAGCGTCAGGAGAAGGGCCATGCGAGGTAGACGACCGCCGGACTACGGATGTTCCCCCGTCACATCCCGAACTTCGACAGCTTCTTGTGCAGCCCCTCGCGGGTGATCCCGAGGGTCTTGGCGGTGGCGCTCTTGTTGCCGCCGTGCTCGCGCAGGGCCTCGACCAGGATCCACTTCTCGACCTGCTCCACCATGTCCTTGAGTGTCCCCTTGCGTGGACCGATCCGGTCCAGGAGGTTCTCCACCTGTCGGATCCGGGGGCTGAGGTGGTCCGGCATGACGAAGCCATGGGGGTCGATCTGGATGACGAGCCGCTGGACCTCGTTCTCGAGCTCGCGCACGTTGCCAGGCCACTTGTAGGACTGAAGCAGCTCCATCGCCTGCTGGCCGAACCCACCGATGGGCTTGCCCATCTCCTGGCAGTAGCGCTCGAGGAAGAACCCGGCGAGCAGCGGGATGTCCTCGCGGCGCTCCCTCAGGGGCGGCAGGCGGAGCGGGAAGACCTTGAGCCGGTAGTACAGGTCCTCGCGGAACCGGCCGCCCTTGACCTCCTCGTCGAGGTTGCGGTTCGTTGCCGCGACTATCCGCACGTTGACGTTCTTGGTCTTCGAGCCGCCGACCGGCCGGATCTCGCCCTCCTGCAGGACCCGAAGGAGCTTGGACTGCAGCGTGAGGGGCATCTCGGTCACTTCGTCGAGGAACAGGGTGCCGCCGTCGGCGATCTCGAACAGGCCCTTCTTGTCCTGGTCAGCGCCGGTGAACGATCCCTTCTTGTGACCGTAGAGCTCGCTCTCGAGGAGCGTCTCGGGGAGCGCGGCGCAGTTCTGCGCCACGAAGAGCTTGTCGCGCCTCTTGGACTGGTAGTGAATGGAGCTCGCGACGAGCTCCTTGCCCGTTCCGGTCTCGCCCTCGATGAGCACGGTCACGCGCGTGTCGACCACCTTCGCGAGCTGGTCGAACACGGCTCGCATCGCCGAGCTGTCGCCCACGATGTGGTCGAAGCGCTTCCGCTCCTTGGCCTTGAGGTAGGTGTTCTCCTTGCGAGCCGCCTCGGCCTGCATCTGCACCTGACGGTGCAGGCGGGCGTTCGCGACCGCGAGGCTCGCCTGGGCGGACAGGAGCGTCACCATGTCGAGGTCCCGCTCACGGAAGATGCCAGGGCTCGATCGGTTGTCGACCTGCAGGACGCCGATGATCCGGTCGCCCTTCCACAACGGCACGCCCATCGTCGAGAGGATGTGCGCGCCCATGATGCTCTCGGTCTGCGCAACCTCCTCGACGGCGTTCGCGGCCAGGACCGAGGCGCGCTCGGCGATGACCTTGCGGAAGACGCTGCGGGTGATCGGTACCGGCTCCGTGTTGGCCTTCTGGCCGCGCACACGTGTGGTCATCGGGACGTGGTGCCCGTCGTCGTCCTGCAGGACCACCGTCACGTGCGTCGCCTTCGGGACCAGCTCGAACAGCGCGTCGGCAACCTCGTCGAGCACCTCCTCCAGATCGAGCGCGCCTCCGATGCGCTTCAGCGCGGCGTGCAGGTTCTTGAGCTCCTCGGGGTTGCGCAGCGCCTTGCCCTCGACCTCGACGATCTGGTCGACGGAACGAACCGCCATCACGCGCGCGCGGTCGGGCGACTCCGAGCTGGCGAACGACAGGAGGACCGGCTGCTCGCGATCGCCGAGCAGCAGGCGGTCTCCGCTCTGAAGGGCCGTCTCCCAGTTCCGGTCCTCGTCGACGCCGATCCGTTCCTCACCGCGCAGAACGATCGACCCGTTCGTGCTGCGCAGGTCGCGGTACGTGAACTGGTCCGAGCGAACCTGGATCGTCCCGTGCTCCCCGGAGATGTGCCAGTCGCCGAGGACCAGCGTGTTGCCTGGCGCACGTCCGATCGAGATCGTGTCCTCCGAGGTCTCGAGGACCCTGCCCTTGTCCTGCCCTTGCAGCACCTCGAGGCGGATCACGGGCGGGATGATAACCTATTCGAACGGCCCGATGATGGCGGCTTCTCACGCCGCCGCTGGGCGGGCGAACTGGCAGGGCCCGCAGAAGCTGAAGCAGAAGGCGGATCGCGCACGAGCGTCCCTTCCGGGGCTCCGTGATCGCACGTGCGCGAGGAAGAAGGGAGCGGAGGCGGATTCACTCCGCCGCAGCGACCGGCGAACCAATCGTGACGGCGGGGGGGCCCGCGGGGGGGCTGCAAGCCCACCCGCGCTCAGTGGTGCCCTGCTTCGCGGTGCGCGAGACGCGCGGCGGTGCAGAGCGCTTCGGTGTTCACGTTGTTGTAGCTCTGGCGGCCCTCCTCTTCCGCGGCGATCGTCCGGATCCTCTCGACGCAGGGCCGGCACCCTTGCGGCGACAGCTCGTCGAGGGCGAAGACCACTGCGGATCGGACGTCCGTGTTCCTGGCGTTCAGGTGGGCGATCAGCACGTCGCGAACGGCCGCGTTTCCGGCGCCCATGTACGCCAGCATGTAGGCGGCCTTGTCCCCGACGATCGGGTCGGGGTCGTCGAGCTTGCCGATCCAGCACTGGATATCGCTGCAGCGGCCGGCCGCGACGAAGCGCGCGCGGTGGACGTTGAGGCCGTCGATGAGCCCTTGGTCGTCCTCCTCGTGCACGACGCGGTCGAAGGTCGCCGTGTCGTCCGAGGTCGCCATCCTCGACCACCACATCGCGCCCGCGACGCGGATCCCGGGATCCGGGAGCATCTCGCGCGAGAAGACCTCCTTGATCGTGGCCAGCCGGTCGGCGCCGCCGATCGAGGCGAGCGCGGCAAGGAAGCTCACCCACGCGCCAAACGCGCTCTCGTCCTTGAGCTTCGGCGTGATCGCCTCGGCGGCCCGCGTCTGCTGCTCGGCCGTGAGCGCGATCTGCGCGAGCGCCATCGCAGCAAACCCCTGCACGACCGACGAGTCCGGCGGAGGCGATCCGGCCGGCGGCTCGCGAATCACGCCGGAGATGACCATCGTCGGGTTCTGGAGCTGCTCGAGCAGCGGCTCGAACGCCCTCGGGTCGCCGATGTCGCCCAGGGCGCGCGCCGTCTTCCACTGCATCACGCCCGGCTCGAACTCGAGGGTCTGGGCGAGGCGATTCAGCTCCTGGTCCTGGCCGCGCATCGCCCGGATCAGGGGCTCGACGGCCGGCGGCCCGATCTGCACGAGGGCGTAGCGGGCCTGCTGGAAGATCACCGCTCCGCGGCCGGACATGAAGAGCGCGCGGATCAGGGCGGGCACGGCCTGGGGGTCGCCGATCTCGCCCAGCGCGACCGTCGCGAGCTTGTTGATGAAGAAATCCTGCTCGTCCGGAGAGGTGTCGACGAGCCGAACCAGCGCCGGGACCGAGCGAGGGTCCCCGATCTTGCCGAAGGCCCCGACGATGGCCCGCTTCATCTGGTTGTCGATGGGCCGGTTGCTGGTGATCTTGGCGAGGCAGGCCAGGAGCGGGTCTACGCCGCGCTGGGAGCGCAGGACACCCAGGCCCTCCGCTCCCTTCACCGCCTGCGGCTCGCTGAGGTCCGGCACGAAGTCGAGCGCGGCGATGAAGATCTCCTCGGCGCGCGCGTCGTGCATGGCGGCGAGCGCGTCGAGGATCTTGTCCCTGCTCCCCACGTCGTCGCGGAACTTCTTGAACGCGTCGACGAGCGCGGGCGCGACGACATCCCGGATCGCCTTGACCTTCGGGTCGTCGTTGTTCCCGTGCGCCGCGTTGAGCGCGTCCGTGTAGATCCGCGTCAGCTCCTCGACCGACTTCTCGCGGAGCGCCCCCTCCTCGAGCTTCTTGATCCACGTCGCCGGATCGTTCGGATCACCCTCGCAGCCGAGGAGAACCGCCACCGACAGGAGACCCACCGTGATGCCACCCCAGAGCGCGCGCCTCATGTTCCCTGCTCCCCTCGCTTCTAAAACGCTGTTTTTTCGAGCACTTATGGGCGAGACGGGCGGAGTATAGGAGCGCGCCAAACCCCTTGTCAATCGGGAGCGTCGAGCTGCCAGCGCAGGGTCGCCGAGCCCCTCGCTCCGCGGACGTCGAGACCGAACCATCGTTCGTCGGCTGCGAGCGCAGGCGGGAAGCCGATCAGGAAGACCATGCGCTGCGGGTGGGTGTGCGGGTAGTACGCGCGCTGGACGGCGGTGGGATTCTCGATCTTCTCTATCCTCGTGGGGGCGTAGCGGCCGTGTGGAGTCAGGAGGAGCACGCGCCATCCACGGTCGGGATCGGAGAGGTCGGCGTCGCGGTGCTGCGTCCCGGAGTAGGCCGTGACGTAGAACGTGAGCTCGCGCCCGTACGCGGAGCGGTGGGCCGCGGCCAGATCGGCGCGCTCGCGAGGGCCCATCCCGTAGTCGCGCGCGTATCGAGCCACGTAGGCGGCGCGGAACTCCAGGGACTGGAACGTAGCGGTGACGGTGAGGACGTTCTCGAAGCCCGAGAGCGGGACGACGCTCGCGCTCCGCGTCCATGCGCGCCGGACCGCGTCGAACTCGTCGGCACGGATCGCGTGGGCGGGCGCGGCGACGCTCATGGGCCTCGCCCCGCATCCTGTCGCCCCGAGACAGAACAAGAGGAGGGGCAGGAGCCTCGCGCTACTCATCCTTCAAGAAGTCTCGCCGATCGAAGAGCGCCGCGAAAGGCGCACCGGCCGCTCGAATCGCCTCCGCCCCGCCCTCGGCCCGGTCGACGATGGCGACCACCCCGGCGACCTCGGAGCCGATCTCGCGCAGGGCCTCGATGGCTCCGAGGGTGGAGCCGCCGGTGGTCACGACGTCCTCGAGGAGCGCGACCCGGGCGCCTGGCCGAAGCCCCAGGGCTCCCTCGACGCGCTTCGCGGAGCCATGATCCTTGCGCTCCTTGCGGACGTAGAGCGCCGGGAGGCCCCGACCGCGCAGATGGCTCGTGAGCGAGACGGCCGAGGCGAGCGGGCACCCGCCGACCACGACGCCGGCCACCGCGTCGACCGGCCCCGAGAGCCGCTCGATCGCGTCGAGCATCAGCTCCCCGAGGAGCGCGTGGCCTTCCGCCGTCAGAGAGGTCTGCTTGCAGTCGATGAAGAAGTGACTCTCCTTGCCGGATGCGAGGACGACCCGCTTCCGCTCGAAGGAGCGCTGCCGAAGCAGCTCCAGGAGACGCTCCCGAGCCGACACCGCGGCGCTCAGGACGACTTCCGCTTGAGGACCACCTTCTGCTTCTTCGCCGGGCTCATCGGAGGACGCGGCGGTGGCGGCGCGGGACGCGACCCTGCCGGCGGCGCGGCCCTGGCGCCCTGCGGGCTCCCGTTCGTCGGCGCCGACGCCGCCGGCTTCGCGGGCAGAGGAGCAGGCGCGGCGACGGGCGGGGGCCTGGCGGCGACGGGCGCGGGTTTGGCGGCTGCCGGCGCGGGCTTCGCCGCGACGACCACGGGACGAGGCGCCGGCGTCCGCGCCGCCGCGCTCGCCGGCGCCGAAGCAGGCTTCGCCGCAGCACGCAGCGCGCTCGCGGGCCGAGTCGCCGGCTCCCGCCTCGCGGCGGATCGCTCCTCGGCCCGAGCGACCTCCAGCTCGCCCATGTCGACCTGGCCGCGGAAAGAGGCGCCGTCCACGATGATGACGCGGGGGGACGTGATGTCGCCGACCATTCGACCCGACTCGAGGATCTGGACGCTCTCGGTCGCCCGGACGTTGCCGACCATCACGCCGCCCACGACCAGGTGGCTCACGTCGACGTCTGCAACGACGATACCCTCCGGCGCGACCGTCAGCGTCCTCGAGAGGGTCAGCGTTCCCTCGAGCCGCCCGTCGACCTGCAGGTCCTCGTCGCCCTTGAGGTTGCCGGCGACCTTCGTCCGCGCACCGATGATGGTGATGGGCTCGGCCATGGCTACGCGTCCATGTCGACGTTGCCCTTGAAGACGGCCCCGTCGGCGATGAGGATCCTCGGCGCCTTGATGTCGCCGACCATCTTGCCGCCGCTGCGGATCTCGACCTTGTCGGACGCGGCGACGTTGCCGGTGACCGTCCCGGCGATCTGGACCGTCTGGGTCTCGATGTCGGCCTCGACCACGCCGGACTGCTCGACCAGGACGTGCTCCTTGAGCGCGATCCGCCCCTTGACGGTGCCCTGGATGACCAGGTCCTCCTCGCCGGAGATCTCCCCGTCTATCACGATGGACTGCCCGATGACCGTATTCGCCATGTCCCGTCTCCTCTAGCGACGTCCCTTGGGCGAGACGCCCTCCGGGAGATCGAACTCCATGTCGATTCCGCCCTTGAACCTCGCGCCGTCCTCGATGATGACGCGAGGCGCCCTGATGTTGCCCACGACCTTCGCGCTGCCGGAGACGATCACGCACTCGGAGGCGCCGATGTTGCCGTTCACCTCGCCGTTGACGGTGAGGTTCGCCGCGTCGACGTCCGCCACGACCACGCCCGTGCTCTCGATCGTGAGGTGGTTCTTGAGCGACACGGTCCCCTCGACCCTGCCCTCGATGATCAGGTCCTCGCTGCCGCTCAGGTTGCCGCGGATCGTGATCCCACGTCCGATCACGCCCGTTCCGCCGGTCGCCATCGTCCTCTCCTCGTCACCCCGTGCCCCGTGCATCGAGGGTCGCAAAGCGGGCGGAAAGCTAGCGCCCGCGAGAGCCTGCCGTCAAGGATGGTGGTAACCTGTGGGTCCGATGCATCTCGGGCCCGGGCGGCCATCACCTGGCCCACCAAGAGCATGACCGACCAGCCGGAACGACCCATCCGAGACCGGGACGAGCTCCTCGAGCCCTTCCGCTCGGCGTGCAAGCCGCGCGCTCGGTTCCGCGTGGGGACCGAGGCGGAGAAGTTCGGCGTGCTCGTCGAGTCCGGAGCGCCGGTGCCCTACCGCGGTCCGCGCGGAATCGAGGCGATCCTCGAGCGGCTCTGCGAGCGGCACGGGTGGGCGGCCGAACGAGAGGTCCCGGCAGGGCCGGTGATCGCGCTCAGGCGTGGGGATGCCTCGATCACCCTGGAGCCCGGTGGGCAGCTCGAGCTGTCCGGGGCTCCGCTCGAGACCATCCACCTGACGAGCGCCGAGTTCAGCGGGCACCTGGCCGAGCTCGGAGAGCCGTCCGCCGAGCTCGGGATCGCCTGGCTGGGGATCGGCTTCCATCCGTTCGCGAGGCCAGAGGACTTCGACTGGGTGCCCAAGCTCCGGTACGGCGTGATGCGGCAGTACCTGCCGACTCGCGGCGCTCACGCCCTCGACATGATGCAGCGGACCTGCACCGTCCAGGCGAACTTCGACTACTCGAGCGAGGAGGACGCGGTACTCAAGTGCAGGGTCGCCGGGGCGGCGAGCCCCATCGTCACGGCGATGTTCGCGAACAGCCCCCTCGTCGAGGGACGGCCCTCGAAGTGGCTCTCCCAGCGCGCCCGGGTCTGGCTGGACGTCGACCCCGATCGCACGGGGATCCCCGAGATCGTCCTCGAGAAGGGGTTCGGGTTCGCTCGGTGGGTCGAGTGGGCGCTCGACGTGCCCATGTTCCTCGTCAAGCGCAACGGCGAGGTCGTCCACAACACGGGCCAGACGTTCCGGAGCTTCCTCGACGATGGCTTCGATGGCCACCGCGCGACGATGGCCGACTGGGAGCAGCACCTGAACACGCTGTTTCCCGAGGTCCGCCTCAAGCGCACGATCGAGCTGCGCGGGGCGGACAGCGTTCCGACGTCGATGCTGTGCGCGCTGCCGGCCCTCTGGAAGGGAATCCTCTACCACCCCGGCTCGCTCGCGGCCGCCGAGAGCCTCCTCGGCCATGTCGGGGCCCTGGACGCCGGACAGAGGCGAGCTCTGCGTGAGGACGTCGCGACGCGGGCTCTCGGCGCCACGATCGGCTCGAGGCCGGTCCGCGACCTCGCGGTGGAGCTCCTCGACCTGGCCGCACGCGGGCTGGGACACCTCGGGTGCCTATCGCGCGAGGGCAAGGACGAGTCGATTTACCTGGCCGAGCTCCGGTCGCTCGTCGAGACCGGCAGGTGCCCGGCCGACCTGCTCCTCGAGCGGTGGCGAAGCGGCGGCGTCGATGGACGTTCGGCGGTCGCCCGGCTCATGGAGCTCGCCCGGTACTGAAGGCGCATGCTGAAGAGCCTCCTGGCATCGATCCTCTGGGCCGCGATCGGATGCGAGCTGGTCACCGAGCCTCTCTACGCGACCGGCAGCCCCGATTCGGGCCCGGTGGACAAGGACTCCGGTCCGACGCCCGAGCCGGACAGCGGCCTGGACTCCGGTCCCGAGCTCGACAGCGCGCCTTGCGTGGACGCCGATGGCGACGGTGCTTGCGCCGACCGCGACTGCGACGACTCGAACGCCATGATGTCGCCCGACTTCCAGGAGTATTGCCCCGACCACACCGACAACGATTGCGACGACCTCGTGGACTGGGCCGACGCCTGCGACGTGACGAACGACAGGTGCGAGAGGCCCTTCGCGGTGCTGATGCAGTCGGACGAGGAGCGCACGGTCTGGCAGTTCCCCGGGCTGCGGCTCGACACGCGATACGATGACGACTACCAGGCCGCCCTCTCTGCCGGCGGGGGGGACTGCGAGCCCGACAGCGGTCAGGGTGGAGGCGACGCGGTCTTCCAGATCGTCGCCACGGCCGACTCGAGCCTCGAGGTCACGGCATCGGCCGCCCCCGGCGGCGATCCCGTGCTCTACCTGCGCCAGAGCTGCGGAGCGAGCGTCAACGGCGATCTCTGCACCGACAGGGGCGGGCAAGGCGAGGAGATCGCCACCCCGCTGAGGGCGGGTGACGAAGCGTATCTGTTCGTGGACGAGAACCAGCCGGGGCCAGTCGATCTCACGGTCGTCCTGGAGCGGCGGTGACGCTCACTCGATGATGACGCGGGCGAGGCGCCTCTTGCCAACGCGGACCAGGACCGTTCGTCCGCGCTCGAGCAACGTCCGCGGATCCGTCACCCGCCGCCCGTCGACGTCGACCCCACCCTTCTCGATCAGTCGCGACGCCTCGGAGCCGGACTTGCACAGCCCCGCGCGAGCGATCACCCGGTAGAGCTCGGGCTTGTCGACCTCGAGCCGGATCTCGGCGATGTCCTCGGGCAGCTCGCGCCTGGAGAACTGCGCGCGAAAGCTCTCCTCGGCTCGCGCGGCGGCGTCGGCGCCATGGTAGCGCGCCACGATCTCCAGGGCCAAGGCGTGCTTCGCCTCCATCGGGTGGCCCGCTCGCAGCGCGGCCAGGTCCGCCTCGGATCGCGTCGAGAGGAGCTGGTAGTAGCGCCACATCAGGTCGTCGGAGATCGACATGAGCTTGCCGTACATCTGCTCGGGTCGCTCGTCGATGCCCACGTAGTTGCCGAGCGACTTGGACATCTTCTCGCCGGCGAGGCGGCCCTGGGCCAGCTTCGCGTCGGTTCCTTCCAAGAGCGGGACCGTCATGACGATCTGCGGCTCGAGGCCGTAGCGACGCATGATGTCGCGCCCGACCATGAGGTTCCAGAGCTGGTCCTGGCCGCCGAGCTCGACGTCCGCCCGGATCGCGACCGAGTCGTAGGCCTGGAAGAGCGCGTAGAGCATCTCGTGCACGGCGATCTCGCGGCCCGACTCGAGGCGCGCCTTGAAGTCGTTGCGCTCTAGCATTCGCTGGACCGTGTAGCGGGCGGCGAGCTGCACGATCTCCGCCGGCGTCAGCGTTCCGAGCCAGGCGCTGTTGAGCTCGATCCGGGTGCGGGCCGGATCGAGGATCTTGAAGACCTGTCGCTTGTAGGTCTCGGCGTTCTCGTCGACCTGCTCGCGGGTCAACGGGGGGCGGGTCTGCGATTTCCCGGTCGGGTCCCCGATCATCGCGGTGAAGTCGCCGATGATGAAGACGACCTCGTGCCCCAGCTCCTGGAACTGGCGCATCTTCTGGATGAGGACGGTGTGGCCGAGGTGCAGGTCCGGAGCGGTCGGATCGAAGCCTGCCTTGACCCTGAGCGGCGCGCCTCGCCCGAGCCGAGCAAGCAGCTCCGCCTCGACCTCGAGATGAACGATCCCGCTGGTCAGGACTGCGAGCTGCTCTCGGGGCGACATGGCGCCCAGGAGTCTAACCGAACACCGTTGTTTTGCAGCGGCGCCCGGTCGCGCTACGATTGCACGCCATGGACGGCGCGTCCCTCCTCGCGACCGGGTCCGTCTTCGCCCGGGACTTCCGCGTCGTGCGGCGGCTCGCGGAGGGAGGAATGGGTGCCGTCTACGTCGTCGACCAGATCAGCACGAGCGAGCGGCGCGCCCTGAAGATCATGCACCCGCAGTTCGTCCGGGACGCCAAGAGCCGGGAGCGATTCGACCAGGAGGCCCGGGTCGGCGCGCGCATCCGGTCCAACCACGTGGTCCGCGTGATCCAGGCCGGAGTCGACGAGCCCACGGGAACGCCGTGGCTCTGCATGGAGCTGCTCGAGGGGCAGGACCTGGACACGATCGCCTCGCGAAAGGGGCGCCTTCCCGCCGAGGACGTCGCCACGATCTTCGAGCAGGCGTGCCACGCCCTCGAGGAGGCCCACCAGATCCCGGTCGTCCATCGAGATCTGAAACCGGAGAACATCTTCATCGCCGCTCCGCTCAGCCCGGGCATCCCCTTCACCGTGAAGATCCTCGACTTCGGCATCGCGAAGCTGGTCCAGGAGGCACGGACGACCGGGGGGCTGACCGCCGCCATCGGGACGCCCCTGTGGATGGCCCCCGAGCAGGCCGAGGCGAGCCAGAACATCACTCCGGCGGCGGACGTGTGGGCGCTCGGGCTCATCGCCTTCCGGCTCCTGACCGGGGTCCACTACTGGAGGTCCGCGAACGTCGAGAACGCCACGATGATGGCGATCTACGCCGAGATCCTCACCCACCCGCTCGCGCCGGCGGCCGAGCGCGCGGCCGAGCTGGGCGTGAAGGAGCACCTGCCCGCCGGGTTCGACCCGTGGTTCGCGCGCTGCGTCAACCGGCGCCTCGAGGAGCGATTCCCCGACGCGGGCCAGCTGCGCGACGGGCTCCTGGCGCTCCTGCGCGGTGGGAAGGCCGCGACATCGACCGCGCGGCGGATGGACTCGGGGCTCCTGCGCGTCGGCGAGTCCGAGCCGCCGCCCGCGCCCGAGCGCCCCTCCATCTCGGACAGCGTGGCTCCGACCGCCAAGACCGCTCCGCTCGCCACGACCCCGGGCGATCGCGGCCGCCGCCGGCTGGCTCTGGCGATAGGCGCCGTGGCCATCCTCGGTGGCGTGGCCGTGGGCTTCGCGTTGCGGCAGTCCCCGAGCGATCCCCGGCGCGAGCAGGTCGGCGGAACGGAGCTCGGCTCCCCAGCCCCCGCAGCCCCGGCCGAGCAGGCGCCTGCACCGCCTGCCGTCGCCCTGCCTCCTTCATCGGAGGCGCCGCCGGCACCGATCCCGGTCTCGGCTCCCATCGACCGCCCCCGGCCGGCCGCGCCCGCTTCGCCGAGCGCGACTCCATCGATCGCATCCCCACCCGCGCCCGCCCCGAGCCCCGCGCTCGCCCGGCCCGCGGCGCCATCGCCGAGACCGGACCCTGCGCCCGGCCCCGGGGCCGCGCCCGTCGCCCCGCAGGGCCGGGCCCCGGACGCGGGAGGCGTCTCGACCGCCGCGCCCGAGCGACCCCACGTCCCCGGACCGTCGCCGGCGACCGGGCAGCCACCCGCTCAGCCCGCGCGAACTCCCCCCGCAGCCGCAGACGCGACGCCGGCAACGGCGACCATTACGGTCAACTGCCAGCCATGGGCGACGGTGAGGATTGGCGGGCGCGTCCTGGGCACCACGCCGGTCGGCCCGATCCAGGTGCCCGTGGGAACGGTCCGGATCGTCCTCGAGCGAGAAGGCCGTCCACCCATGATCAAGATCGAGCCCGTGGCGCGGGGCCAGTTCCGCGCCTTCAACTACCGCTTTCCGTGACGGTGCCCTATCGCGCGTACTCGACCGCACGGGTCTCGCGGATCACGGTGACCCTGATCTGCCCGGGGTACGTGAGCTCCTCCTCGATCTTGCGCGCGATGTCCCGGGACAGCGTGATGGCGTCGAGGTCCGCGATCTTGGCGCCCTCCACGAAGACGCGGACCTCGCGGCCCGCCTGGATGGCGAAGGAGCGCTCCACGCCGGGGAACGATTGACTGATCCGCTCGAGCTCCTCGAGGCGGTGCATGTACGACTCCAGCATCTCGCGCCGCGCGCCGGGCCTCGCGCTCGAGATCGCGTCCGCCGCGGCGACCAGGTGGGCGATGGCGTGCGCCGGCGGCTCGTCGTCGTGATGGGCTGCGATGGCGTTGACGACGATCGGGTCCTCTCCGAGCTTCTTCGCCATCGCGCCGCCGATCATCGCGTGGCCGCCTTCCTGCTCGTGGCTCACGGCCTTGCCGATGTCGTGAAGCAGCGCGGCGCGCTTCGCCAGCCGGACGTTGAGCCGCAGCTCCGCGGCGAGCATGCCGGCGACGAAGCCGCACTCGACCGAGTGCCTCAGGACGTTCTGGGCGTAGCTGAAGCGGAACTTGAGCTGCCCGAGCAGCTTCATGATCTCCGGGTGCACGCGGGTCACGCCCAGCTCCGAGCAAGCCTGCTCGGCCGCTTCCCGGATCTGGCGGTCCACGTCCGCCTGGGCCTTCGCGACCAGCTCCTCGATCTTGGTCGGGTGAATCCGCCCGTCCTGGATGAGCCGTTCCACGGCGATCCGGGCCACCTCGCGCCTGACCGGGTCGAACCCCGTCACGACCACGGTCTCCGGCGTGTCGTCGACGACCAGGTCGCACCCGGTCGCGGCCTCGATCGCCCGGATGTTCCGGCCCTCCCGCCCGATGAGGCGACCCTTGAGCTCGTCGTTCGGCAGGTGGATCGTGGACACCGTCCGCTCCTGCACGTGCTCGCCGGCGTATCGCTGGACGGCGATGGCGATCACCCGCTTCGCCCTCTGCTCCGCTTCCTCCCGGGCCGCGTCCTCGATCGAGCGCGCATCCCGTGCCGCCAGTCGCTTCGCCTCCTCGACGAACTCCTTGACGAGCGTCTGGCGCGCCTCGTCCGCGCTCATCCCCGCGACCTTCTCCAGTGCACGCCGCTGGTCGTCGGCGAGCCGTTCTGTCTCCCTGAGCCGGGCCTGCGCCTGCTCCTCCGTCTTCTGGATGGCCTTCTCGCGGTTCGCGATCTCGCGTTCGCGGCTGTCGCACAGCTCGTTCTTTCGCTCGAGGTTCTCCTCGCGCTTGTGCAGCCGCTCCTCCGCGCGCGCGTGCTGCGCCATGAGGTCCTTGGTCTCGCGCTCGGCCTCGTCCTTGGCCTCGAGGACGATCTGCTTCGACTGAGTGAGCGCCTCGAGACGCGCCACCTCCGCCTGCTTGCGGGCTTCCGCCAGGATCCTCTCCGCCTCGGCCTTCGCCGCCGTCTGGTCCTCTAGCGCCCTCCTCCTCGCCAGGAAATACGCGACAGCGGCGCCGATGAGGACGCCACCCGCGAGAAATGCCCATTCCATCACGACCTCCTAGTCCCCGCCTCTTGCGCGGGAAACCCCCGCGACCTGCGCGGGAATCGACGAAGCCTCGACGACGCGGTGGTCGGTGACCACCCACGCGACGGGCCGATCCTCAGATGCTGCTGGTACTTCGGTAACGAGCTGGAAATCGTAGCAGAATCCGACGAGCACGCCCGGCCCGCGAACCTGCAGTACGCGATCGTACATGCCCAGGCCGTAGCCGAGCCGCGCCCCCGACGCGTCGAAGGCCATTCCAGGCACGAGGACCACGTCGATCTCGCCGAGATCCGCGAAAGGTGCGAGCGGATCCGGCTCTGGCACCTCGAACTGACCGGGGCGCATCGCTCCGGGATCGTCGACGCGGTGGAAGATGAGCCGGGCCTCGCGCGCGTCGACTCGGGGATAGTACAGCTCCACTCCGCGCGCCCGCAGTCTCCGATCCACGACGGTCGTGGGGATCTCGGCCCTCACGGGAGCGTACAGGCCGACCCGCCTCGCGGCGGCCACGAAAGGCAGGGGGTCGAGGAGATCGGCGGCGGCCGAAGCGCTCGCCGCCACGGCGTCGGGCGGCAGCGACTTCCGCATGCTGCGCATCCGCCGGCGGAGCTCCGCCTTGCGTTCCTCCCGGGCGGCGTCGGCCTCGCTCATTTCAGGTGAGACGCCCCAGGACCCGCTTGACCCGCGCGCGAGTCTCCTCCTCGAGCGCACGGCGGCGGGCCTCGATCGAGAAGAGCTCGTCCGCCATGTTCAGCGCGGCGAGGACGAGGAGGTGCTGCGGCGACGCTGCCTTGGCGACCTTGCGTGCGTCCTCGACCCGTTCGTCGATGAAGGAAGCGAGCCTCTTCAGGTGGTCCTCGTCGGCACCCTTGACGGCGTACCTCTGACCCGCCACCGAGATGGTGATCGGCTTCTTCACGCGCGCGCACCCTACCGACCGGGTACGGGGCTGTCAACGGTAGGGTCCCGTCGTCGCGGGATCGACGGCGGCGGCGTTCTCGGCGATTCGCGCGGCGAGCAATCGGGCTCGGGCGACGAGGCGCGGCACCAGCGTCGGGTCGGGATCGAGCTGGGCCGCTCTCACCGTCACGCCGTCGTCACGGATCTGGACGGCGCCGACCTGCCCCTGGACCTCGAGGATGCGCCGACGCGCCTCCGCGTCGAGGATGCGGCTCACCCGGTCGCGCTGGGCGATCTTGACCAGAAACGCCTTGTCGAAGGCTGGATCGGCCAGCGTCTCGTCCTGGCCGCCGAACAGGGAGCCGATCGCGTCCATCGTGCTCGACGGGCGGACGAAGAGCCCCACGCCGAGCGGCGAGTCGAAGCGGACCAGGACCTCGAGGGCGTACTGGAAGCTGCCCACGCGCACGGCGTACGCAGAGATCGCAGCGCCCTCCATCCGGCCCCACATGCACATCGGGCAGTTCATGCCCCTCAGGCCCGCGGCCTCGGCGTAGGCCGCCCACGCTTCGCGGTGCTGGCGCAGCGGCGCCGCGACGGGAATCCCGTCTCTCGCCTCGGTCATGTGCCGGGCCACGCGCCCCGCCGTCACGAGGCTCCACTCGAGCCAGCGCTCGTCCTCCGACGCACCCCTTCGCTCGATCGAGAATCCGCCATCGCTGATTCGGAACGGGAAGCCCGTGCCGGCGACCTGGCCGAGGACCTGCCGCAATTCCCGGTCGAGCACGATCCGGGCACGCTCGGGCTCGTCGGCACGAACGACGAACGCGCGATCGAACTCCGGGTCGCCCACCTCGATGTCGGTCGCGCCCATGAGCTGGCCAATCGCGGCGAGGAAGCCGTGACGGGAGACGGCGAGCCCCAGGTCGAACGCGGGAAAGACGTGGCTCGAGACCACGGTGACGGTGTGGCGGCTCTTGCCCGAGCCACGCACCTCGGTGACCAAGCGAACGGCCTGTCCCTCGAGCTGGCCGTAGACCGTGCCATTCCCGTAGGTCAGACCCAGGCGCTGGGCCAGCCGCGCCCACGCCGCCGCGCGTCGCTTTCCAACGTGGGACGACCACGCGACCACGCCGACGATGAGGCCGACGGGAATGGCCAGCGAGACCCCGGCGGCGACGAGGATGAGGATTGCTTCCACCGGGCCCCGAGGGTACCAGAGGCGGCGCGGCCGGGTGTGCACGCTGGTGCTCAGTCAGACAACGGGTCGGCGCCTCCCTCGCTCCGGAAGGGTGTCCATCGACGGAGCGGCCCTTGGCTCGTTCCTTGGATCGCGGTGGCGGCGTGAGACGCCACCCACTGACCGATGGAGTTGCCTCCCCTCGTCTGGTCCTCCTTCTCGCCGCCCTCTCGCCATCGTCGATCGGCTGTCTGGCGCTCGACGAAGGCCCGCCGTCGGAGTCGACCTCAGCGGGCCTCGCGGTCACGGTCGCCGACCACGTCGCCGGCGGCTGCTCGACCTCGGCCGTCCTCGGGCTGTCGAGGCAGATCGCGGACGAGATCACGTGCATGGCGCCGGACGCGCTCGCATCGTTCGAGGAGGGGAGCGGGATCCAGTTCGTCGGGTCCGCGGTCCTCCCCTACCTCGCGCCGGGCGGCCGCGACGAGCTCGTCGCCGCCGCTGCCGAGGGGCCGCTCGAGGTCATCAGCGCATTCAGGACGCTGCCTCAGCAGCTCCTCTTGCGGCGCTGGTACGAGCAGGGCAGGTGCGGAATCACCGCCGCGGCCCAGCCCGGTCGATCGAACCACGAGACGGGTCGAGCCATCGACTTCGGCAACCGCGATGCCGCGCGAGGGCGGCTGGGCAGGCACGGCTGGGAAGCAAACGTGCCGGGAGACCCGAACCACTTCGAGCACCTCGACTCGCCCGATCGCCGCGGCCTCGACGTGACCGCGTTCCAGCGGCTGTGGAACCGCAACCACCCCGAGGACCTCATCGCGGAGGACGGCGCGTACGGGAACCAGACCGCCAGCCGGTTGCTTCGCTCCCCCGCGGCGGGCTTCGAGCTCGGGGCGGGCTGCGGCGACGACCCGGTCGCGCAGACCGTCTGGGTCGACAACGCGGGAGCTGCCTTCACCACGACGGGGACCTGGGGGTGGTCGACGAACGTCTCCGGGTACTTCGGCGACGGCTACCGCGTCTTGCGCACCGGCCGCACGGGCTCGGCCACGTGGTCTCTCGGCCTGCAGGCGGCGGGCCGCTACGAGGTCTGGGCGGCTTACCCCTCGGCGAGCGATCGCAACCCGCGCGCTCGGTTCCTCGTCGAGACGCTCGCCGGATCGGCCCCCACTGAAGTCGTCGTGGACCAGAAGTCGGAGGGCCCGATCCTGCTCGGGACCTATCACCTCGAGCCCTCCGCCCGCGTGACGCTCCAGGTCGACCGGGCAGCCACGGGCGCGACGATCGCCGACGCGATCCGCCTCGTGCCGGCCTGGTAGTGCGGGTGGTCTTCGGAGCGTCGCAGCCGCCGGTTGCCGAGGAACGAGCGAACGAAGGCCGATTGACTCGGCCGTAGTGAGCGATGGGTGCAGATCCCTCTTCACAATCAACAGGTTAGACAGCCGTGTCGCCGTGGGCGTCGTCGTTGACTTTGACGTTGACCTTGACGGCGACGACGACTTGGACGTGGGCGTAGTCCTCGTTGACGGCATCAGATCATCTTCGTCAACATGGCCACAACGCCCTCGAG
>JACPQR010000185.1 GCA_016190375.1 Deltaproteobacteria bacterium | reverse complement strand
GACGCGGACACCGACACCGACGCCGACGCCGACGCCGACACCGACGCCGACACCGACGCCGACGCCGACGGCGACGCCGACGCCGACGCCGACGCCGACGCCGACGCCGACGCCGACGCCGACGCCGACGCAGACGCTGACGGCGACGGCGACGCCGACGCCGACGCCGACTGCCCGGCGCCGACCGTGCGCTGCGGGGACGCCTGCGTGGACGTCTCGAGCGACGCCGCGAACTGCGGCCAGTGCGGGCGCGCCTGCCAGGGAGAGGAATGCGCCTCCGGGCACTGCGGCGGCGGCGGCGCCTGCGAGCCGGGCTACGTGGAGTGCGGCGGCGAGTGCAGGGACGTCTCCGGCGACCCGGAGCACTGCGGCGCATGCGGCGGCGAGCGCTGCGCGGCCGACCAGCTCTGCCGCGACGGAGCCTGCGCCTGCCGGCCGGGCCTCACGCCATGCGACGACGACTGCGTCGACACGATGACGGACGGCGACCACTGCGGCGGGTGCGACGTGCCCTGCGACGGCGTCTGCGTGGACGGGCAGTGCGCGACCGAGGACGACTGCGACCTCGAGGTCTGCCGGGACGCCTGCGTGGACATCCAGACCGACCCGGCGAACTGCGGCGACTGCCGCGATGCCTGCGAGGGCGACCAGCTCTGCATCCAGGGCTCGTGCTGGGACTACGAGCCCGCGATCGGCTGCGACTCCTGCGCCGACTGCGCCTGCCCCGACGACGAGACGTGCTGCGATCTCGACGGATACGGCACGAGCTGCGTCGACACGGCGGTCGGGTGCCCATAGGGCGGGCCAGGGTCGTCGCAGCTCAGGCCCTTTCGAAGTCCTCCCAGTCGATGCCGAGCTGACGGACGACGGCACGAACGGTGCCGTGCTTCAGCTCCTTCGCGCCCCAGTCCGGAACGACCGTCGTGCGAGCCGTGGCAGGGTTCATCCACTTCCGTGCGAACCACCGGCGCGACGCGGTAGCTCCTGGCAGCCGAGGGCGGCGAGCTTGCGGGCAACGTCGCGGTATCTCACGCGGCGTCTACGACGTGCTCGAACCAGATTGGAGTGCGATCGGCGTCCTGCTCGAGGTTCGGCGGGAACGGCCTGCCCTGGTCCTCGTAGATCTCTCGCACGGCCCTCAGGGCGTCGCGAACGTTGTCGATGGCCTCGTCGACGGAGTCGCCCTCCGTCACCAGCTCCGGCAGCACTGGGCTGGTGACGGTGAAGCCTCCCTCGGGCTGAGGGGTAAGCACGAGCGGGACCTTGTAGACGTGAGGCATGCCCCAGTATAGCCCGCCTGACGAGCTCGGCGGCGCCGGTGCGACCCGCCGCTTTCTGCTACCTTACCGGGCCGTGTTCGCCAAGGTCACGCCGGTCACCGACTTCGTCGCCCTCGAAAATCGCGTCCTCGACCTCTGGGCCGAGCGCCGCATCTTCGAGAAGTCCCTGAAACGCAACCCGCCCGATGCGCCGACCTTCGTGTTCTACGAGGGTCCGCCGACGGCGAACGGCCTTCCGCACAACGGCCACGTCCTGACGCGGGTGATCAAGGACCTGTTCCTGCGATACCGGACGATGCGCGGGCAGAACGTCCCGCGAAAGGCCGGGTGGGACACCCACGGGCTCCCGGTCGAGGTCGAGGTCGAGAAGGAGCTCCGGATAGCGGGCAAGGCCGCGATCGAGGCGTACGGCGTCGAGCCCTTCGTCCGCCGCTGCATCGAGAGCGTCTTCCGGTACACGGCCGAATGGGAGCACATGACGAAGCGCATCGGGTTCTGGGTGGACCTCGACGACGCGTACGTCACGTTCCACGAGAGCTACGTCGAGTCGGTCTGGTGGGCGCTGTCCGAGCTCTTCAAGAAGGACCTGCTCTACCAGGGGCACAAGGTCGTCTGGTGGTGGGCGCGCGGGGGGACGGCGCTGTCGGCGGCCGAGGTCGGCCAGGGGTACCGGGCCGTCGACGATCCTTCCGTCTACGTCCGCTTCCCCCTCGTCGACGAACCGGGCACGAGCCTCGTCGTCTGGACCACCACGCCCTGGACTCTCCCGTCGAACGCCTTCGCCGCGGTCAAACGCGAGGTCCAGTACGTCGTGGTGCGGCTCGGTGAGGAGCGCCTGATCCTCGCCGAGACTCTCCGCCAGGCCGTCGCGGCCAAGCTCGGAGCGGAGCTCCCGATCGAGCGTACGCTCCGGGGCGAAGACCTCGTCGGCAAGCGCTACCGTCCGCCCTTCGACTGGTACGGGCACCTTCGGGACGCCAGGGCGCCGCTCGCCGACGGCCGGCCCGAGCACCTCCTGTGGCGGGTGCTCGACGCGCCGTTCGTCGAGCTCGACACGGGCACCGGCATCGTCCACGAGGCGCCGGCGTTCGGCGAGGTCGACTTCGACCTCTTCAGGTCCGAGAGGCAGAGGTTCGCGCGACCCGAGGACTTGCCCCTGCTCTGCGCGGTCGAGCCCGACGGGCAGTTCGGGGAGGAGGCGCCCGAGCGGTACCGCGGCCGCTTCGTCAAGGAGGTCGACCGCGATCTCGTGCGCGAGCTGAAGGAGCAGGGGTCGCTCCTGCACGCAGAACAGATTCGCCACGAGTATCCGTTCTGCGTCCGCGCCGAGCAGGACCCGCTCATCCAGTACGCGCGCCCTGCCTGGTACATCCGCACGACGGCGCTCATCGACCGCGCCATCGCGCAGAACCGCGCCATCGACTGGCTGCCCGAGCACATCAAGGAGGGTCGGTTCGGCGATTTTCTGGCCAACAACGTCGACTGGGCGCTCTCGCGCGAGCGCTACTGGGGAACGCCCCTCAACATCTGGGTCAACGACCAGACGGGTGCCATGGACGCGCCGGCGTCGGTCAGCCAGATCCTCGAGAAGAACCCCGACGCGTTCGCGAAGTTCGACGAGGACAAGCGCCGCGATCCATCGCTCTCGCCGCACCTGCGCGTGCACAAGCCGTGGATCGACCAGGTCACGTGGACGCGGCCCGGAGAGCCGGGCGTGTACCGCCGAGTCCCCGAGGTCATCGACTGCTGGTTCGACTCAGGCGCGATGCCCTTTGCGCAGTGGGGGTTCCCGCACCGCGGGACGGCCGAGCTGGTCAGGGCGTTCCCCGCCGACTTCATCAGCGAGGCCATCGACCAGACACGCGGCTGGTTCTACTCGCTCCTGATGATCTCGACCCTGGTCTTCGACGACGAGACCCAGAAGCGCTTCGGTCTGGACCCTGCCAGGACCTCGCCGCATCCGTTCCGCACGTGCATGGTGCTGGGGCACGTCTGCGATCGCGAGGGAAAGAAGGAGTCCAAGTCCAAGGGCAACTACACGCCGCCGGAGGTGATCGTCGATCGCGTCAAGATGGACTTCGCCGTCGTCCGGGACGATTCCCTCGCCGACGGCGTCGCCGAGATCTGCCCCGAGGACTTCGACGGTCTGGACCTCTCCGGCTCGCCGACGCTGGCGATCTCTCGCGCGGATGCGCCAGGCGCGGCCGCGACCGTGACCGTGCGCGGCAAGAAGGGTCTCGCTCGACGGGTCGTCGCGGTCGGCGGAGCGCTCTGCGACCGCCTGCGCGTCTCGGAGGGGCCGCGGGGGGCGAAGGTGCTGCCGGCAGAAGTGCCGCGGCTTGCAGCCGGCGAGAGAGTCGTGCTCGAGGACCGCACGGCGCCAGCGCCGGGAGCCGACGCGTTCCGCTGGTTCTTCTTCGCGTCGAACCCGCCCTGGTCGAACACGCGTCACTCGCTCTCGTCCGTGCGGGCATTGCAGAAGGAGCTGCCGCTCAAGCTGCGCAACGTCTACGCGTTCTTCACCATCTACGCGAACATCGACGCGTTCGACCCCGTCGCGAATGGGGCGGGACGAAGGGCCGCCTCCGAGCGGGCGATGCTCGACCGGTGGATCCTCTCGGAGCTCGCGATCGCGACGCGAAAGGCCACCGAGCTCCTCGATCGGTACCGCGTCCACGAGGCGACGCAGGTACTGACCGAGCTCGTCGACGGCCTCTCGAACTGGTACGTCCGCCGCAGCCGCGACCGCTTCTGGAAGAGCGGCCTCGATCAGGACAAGCTCGACGCTCACTTCACGCTCCACGAATGCCTCACGACGCTGGCGCGCCTGCTCGCCCCCTTCCTGCCCTTCGCGACGGAGGAGATGTGGCAGGACCTCGCCGTTCCGACCGGATCCGTGGCCGAGAGCGTCCACCTGGCCTCGTATCCCGACGCCGACACGCGGGCCGTGGACGAGGTGCTGTCCGCCGAGATGGCGGCGGTGCGCGAGGTGGTGTCGCTGGGCCTGGCCGTGCGTACGGCCCAGAAGCTGAAGGTACGCCAGCCGCTCGAGAGCGCGCAGGTGGTCGTCGCCGCGCAGGGCGTCGCGGAGATCCTCGATCGACATCGTGCGCTCGTCGAGGAGGAGCTGAATGTCCATCGGCTGGTGCTCCGCCAGAGCGCGGAGGGCCTCGTGCGATGGGTGGTCAGGCCGAACTTCAAGGCGCTGGGCCGGCGGCTGGGAAAGAAGATGCAGGCCGCGAAGGCAGCCCTGGGCTCGGCGGACGGGATGGCGCTCCGCGCAGCCCTCGAAGAGAAGGGTCGCTGCGTCGTCGACGTCGAGGGCGAGTCGATCGAGCTCGGGCGGGACGACGTCGAGGTCTCGGTCGAGGCACTGCCCGGCTACGCCGCGGCCACGGGACGAGCGGGCGTGGTGCTCCTCGAGACGACCCTCACGCCCGACCTCGTCGACGAGGGCCTGTACCGCGAGGTCCTGTCGCGGATCCAGGCCGTGCGCAAGGAGCGCGGTCTCGAGTACACGGCGCGAATCGCCCTGACGATCGCGGGCTCCGAGCGACTGATCGCGGTCCTCGAGCCACGCGCCCAGGAGCTGGCGCAGGAGACGCTCGCCCTACAGATCCTCTTCCGGCGCGAGCCCGGCCCGGGAGCCTCGAGCCACGAGCTCGAGGTCGACGGCGAGGCGCTGCGGCTCGGGCTCGGACTCTCGTGAACTCCTGCACTCGTGTGACAGCGTAGGGCGCACCGGCCGCCCATGGACATGTTGCGGTCGTGAGCCCGGCCGCCGCCCCCGAGCCGACGAGCCTCCTCGAGCAGGTCGACCAGGCGTTCGAGAAGGCGGCGGCCCTGACCTCGTACCCCCGAGGCCTTCTGGGCCAGATCCGCCGCTGCAATGGCGTCTACCGGATCACGTTTCCATTCAAACGCGATGACGGATCGATCGAGATCGTCCAGGCATGGAGGGCCGAGCACAGCCACCACAAGCTGCCGACGAAGGGCGGAATCCGCTACGCCGAGATCGTCGACGAGGACGAGATCTCGGCGCTCGCGGCGCTGATGACGTACAAATGCGCGATCGTGGACGTTCCGTTCGGGGGCGCGAAGGGTGGCGTGCGGATCCCCGTGCAGAGCTACTCGGCGGCCGAGCTCGAGCGAATCACGCGGCGCTATGCCTACGAGCTGTACAAGAAGAACTTCATCGGACCGGGAATCGGCGTCCCGGCGCCCGACTACGGCACCGGCGAGCGCGAGATGGCCTGGATCGTGGACACGTACCAGAGCATCACGGCAGACAAGCTGAGCTCGCTGGCATGCGTCACCGGCAAGCCCGTGCCCCTCGGCGGGATCCGCGGACGGCGGGAGGCCACGGGCCTGGGCGTGATGTTCGGGCTGAGGGAGGCCTGCTCGGTCGCGGAGGACATGAAGGCGATCGGCCTGTCCGCGGGCCTCGAGGGCAAGCGGGTCGTAGTCCAGGGCCTCGGCAACGTGGGCTCGCACGCGGCCCGCTTCGTCCGGGACGCGGGCGCGATTCTCGTCGGTCTCGCGGAGCGGGAAGGCGCCATCCATGCGGAGGGAGGCCTCGATCTCGATAGGGTGCTCGCTCATCGCAGCGAGACCGGATCGATCCTCGGCGTTCCGGGAGCAACCGACCTGCCGCGCACCGACCTCGCGCTCGAGCTCGACTGCGACATCCTCGTGCCGGCGGCGCTCGAGAACCAGATCACGGTCGAGAACGCCGCGAAGATTCGCGCGCGGATCGTGGCCGAGGCGGCCAACGGGCCCACGACGGCTGCCGCGCACGAGATCCTCCTCGGCAGGAACGTCCTGGTCCTGCCCGACGTCTACCTCGGCGCGGGTGGAGTCACGGTCTCCTACTTCGAGTGGGTCAAGAACCTCTCGCACGTCCGCTTCGGGAGGCTCGAGAAACGGTACGAGCAGCAGTCCCACCAGCGACTTCTCCACGGGATCGGCGCCTTCCTGGGTCGGGACTTCACCCCGGGCGAGGTCGAGGCCATGGCCCGCGGACCCGACGAGGAGGATATCGTCCGCTCGGGTCTCGAGGAGACGATGATCCGCGCCTACAGCGAGCTCAGGACGCTTGGGCTACGAGCTGGCCTGGGCCTCGACCTCAGGAAGGCCTCCATGCTCAGCGCCATCCACAAGATCGCGCGCTGCTACGAGGACCTCGGGATCTTCCCGTAGCGCCAGGGGCGTGGGTGGTCCCGCGGCCGCCCAAGCGGCCGCGGGACCCGCATGCCATGGCACGGCGGGCCTCGGGGCCGCCCGAGGGCGGCCCCGAGGCCACCCGGCGCGAAGCTCACCCTGGTGAGCCGAGCCATCACCAGACTCGCGCGAAACGCTCGAAGCAGACGCCCCGGTCAGCCGGCACGCGGCTTGCCAATGAATCAAGATCATGATGCGGCCAAGCCTCTTGGCACACTTGTGTCTTGCCTCAGCCTGGCTCTGCTCCGGTTGTGACTGCGGCGGCAAGAGCCACCCGCCCGGGGGCGATCCATGCGCCGGAGCCGACGGCGAGCTCCCGCCCGAGTGCGGCGATCCGTGCGCCGGAGGGGAGTGCGACTGCGAGGACCAGCCGCTGGCCGTGGGCTGCCCGTGCGACGCCGTCGAGCCCGTTCCGTGCTTCAGCGGCGATGCCGAAGCGGCGGACGTGGGCGCCTGCAAGGCGGGCCTGCGACGCTGCATGGACGGGCGCTGGACCTCCTGCGCGGGCGAGATCCTGCCAGCCGACGAGACCTGCGACGACCTCGACAACGACTGCGACGGCGAGGTGGACGAGGGCGTGCTCTCGGAGTGCGGTGACTGCAACGACGACTGCACGACCATCGAGTGGGGCCACGCGGATGGGCAAACGCCGTTCGAGCCGGACGAGAGCAACTCGACCGCGGTCGCCATCCGTGATCCGGGCGCCCTGGTGCTGACGGGAGACCAGCTCGCGCTGCGGGTGATCTGGATCGCCAACAGCCCCGAGGGCACCGTGTCGCTGATCGACACGGATGCTCGGATCGAGCGGGGCCGATACCGTACCGGGCCGGACGCCACGACCGACGATCCCTCCCGGACGAGCGTCGATTATCTCGGTCACGCGTACATCGGCAATCGGGCCAGCTACGGTCCCGGTGGGGATGGACAACCGGCGGTCGTGAAGATCCTCGAGCACGACTGCCCGGACCTCGACGGCGACGGAATCGTGGAGACCTCGAGCGGCGGAGGAGACGTCCTCGAGTGGGGCGAGGACGAGTGCGTGGCCTGGCGGACGGAGGTCGGTGAGAACATGCTCGCTGCCGCTCGGGGCATCGCCGCCCAGGTCAAGGTCGAGGGCGGCGCTCCCCGCGAGGTCGTGTGGGCAGGGCTGACCTACGAGGAACGCTACGTCGAGCTCGACGGAGAGACCGGCGAGCCCACGGGGCTCGAGGCGACCTGCCCCTGCGGGATCTACGGCGCGGCGCTCGACAGCCAGGGAAACCTCTGGACCTCCTGCATGTACGACGGCATGGTGTGCCGCTTCGACACCTACGATCCCGAGGACTGGGAGGTGTTCCCTAACCTGTCCCCGTACGGCATCACGGTCGCACCCGATGACCGGGTCTGGATCGGCGGCGGGGTCGCTTTCTACGACCCCGTGGAGGCGACGTGGACCCGCCTGCAGAACTGGTACGGCTCGGGCATCACCGCGGATCTGAACGGCTTCGTCTGGGTCGGCGGATGCGGTAGTGGAACATGCAGGATCGACACGGAGACGCTGGAGGTCGTGGATTTGCCCGACGCCACTTCGCGCGGAATCGCGGTCGACTTCGACGGCTTGATCTGGGGAGTTCCGAACTGGGGCTACCTCACCGTGACGGACCCCGAGACCCTCGAGTCCGAGAGAGTGCTCGCCGACTGCGACACGGCGGACGGCAACTGTCTGAACCGGCCGTACACGTACTCGGACATGACCGGGACCCAGCTTCGCAACGTCGGGTCGCCGCTCGGATCGTGGGAGACGATCGTCGAGGGTTGCTCCGCCGACTTCGACACGAGGTGGGTCCGGCTGGTCTGGGAGGCGGAGACCGAGACCGGAACCGCGCTCACGTTGCAGGTGCGCGCGGCCGACTCGCTCGAGGACCTGGCGGCCGCGCGGTGGGTGGACGTGGCGGTGGCTCCGCCGGACTCCTCGCCGGCGCCCCTCGCCGACGCGCTCGGCGACGACGACGACGCCGCGTACCTCGGTATTCGCGCCATTCTCTCGACGGGCGTGCACGGATCCACTCCCGTCGTACACGCCATCGGCGCCCAGCGAAGCTGCGGGCTGACGTTCCGGTAGCCATGCGTTGCGCCCTCTTCTGCCTCGTGCTCCCTTGCCTGGCCGCGTGCGGCGCGGGCTCGCGGCCCGACGACGATGACGACTCGGGCCCTGGCGGCGACGGCGACGTGGACTCCGACGGTGACGGCGACGGTGACCCGCGCCCCGAATGCCCGGCCGGAGACGACCTCGTGCTGGGCAGTCCCTGCGACGGCCAGGAGGACTGCGACCCGCCCCTGTGCGCGAGGCAGGGAGGTGTCTGCGTCGAGGAGACCTGGACCTGCGGCAGGTGCGACTACTGCTTCTTCAGGAGAACGCCCCATCCGGAGGATCCGACCCTGGCGTGTGACCCCGATCAGGGCGCCTGTGTCCCACCCTGACCCGCCCGGCCTCGTCCCTGGCGTCCGGGAGGGACCCCGCCGAAACCTTCGCGCGATCCTGTAAGCTATGGCCGTATCCACGGGCGTCCTGGCCCGTACCAACAAGGCGCCGCAAGGAGCGATTCACCTGCCCCCGTCGAACCGCCATCTCGAGCTGCAGGCCGGGCCGTTGCCGGCGCAGGGCGAACTGTCCGACACGTCGTTCGCGGTCCTCCTCGCCAGGGCGCGGATCACCGGCGCGACGGGCGTCCTGGGCCTGCGCGGCGAGAAGTTCGTCTACTTCTCTCGCGGAGCTCCCGTGAGCGTGGACTCGACGCTCGAGGAGGAGACCTCCGAGGTCTACTACCTCAAGAGGGGCGCGGCGGACGAGAGTGAGCTCGAGGCCGCCAGGCAGGTCGCCCGCGACAGCGGACGGGGCGTAGGCGAGGCGCTCCTCGGCCTCGGCTTCTTCGAGGCGAGCGAGCTCTTCGAGCACAAGCGCAGCCACGCGGAGCAGTCGCTCGTGTCCTGCTTCGGCTGGGAGGAAGGAAGTGCCCGCTTCGAGCCTCGCGACGGCTTCGGCAGCGAGATCCTCCAGATGCCCATCGATCCGGTCAGCGTCTTCGCCGAGGGAATAGCCCGCTACTACGACCGGCTGCGGCTCGATCGGGAGCTGCCGGTCGACGACCTGTGCCGCGTGTACGCGGTCGAGGCGCCCAGGATACCGGCCGCGGTGACGTCGATCGACACGATCGACGCGCGAGTGCTCCAGCTCGCCGTCGCGCGCCCCACGCTCCAGGCTCTGGCGAAGACGGCTTCGCTCCCGGTCCACGAGCTGCGCCAGCGGCTGTTCGTGCTGTACTGTCTCGGGCTGGTCGGCTTCGAGCTGGGGGCGCCCATCGTCGAGGAGGCCGAGCAGGAGCGGCAGTCGCAGCATCCCCTCCCGGCACCGAAGCCATCGGCCGCAGGGGCCTTCTCGCGGCCGCGCCCCCCGGGCCCCGGCGCGCCGGCGCCTCCTCCTCGTACGAGCGCCCCGCCGCCGATGCGAGCTCCGGCGCCGCTCGCACCGACGCCTCCTCCACGCCCGTCCGTCCCCACGCCGAGCCCTGCCACCAGGCAGTCCGTCCCCGCCGCTGCGCAGCCTCGCCCGCCGGCTCCGACTGGGCCGGCGACCCCGGTGGCGCAGTCGAAGCCGCCGTCGGGTTCCGTGCGGAGATCGGCGGCTCGCACCGTCGAGGACGATCTCGACGAGGCGGAGATCGCGAGGGCCGGTGGCGACTGCGGGACCGCCATCGAGACCCTGCGCGCGGCGCGCTCTGCCTGGCCCGACGATCCTCGCGTCTGGGCGCAGCTCGCGCTGATGCTCCTCCTCCTCGACGAGAGGAAGAACGCCAAGGAGGCAAACCAGCTCGCCCGCGACGCCCGCAAGGTGAACCCGTCGCTGCCGATACCGTACGTCGTGATGGGCATCTTGATGGAGCAGATCCACGACAGGGAACGGGCCCTGCAGATGTATCGCTACGCGCTGACGCGTGACCCCGAGTGCAACGAGGCCCACAAGCGGATCGAGCGCCTCGAAAAGCCCGTCAGCCGGAAGTAGGACGTCCACTCACCTTCATTGTTGGACCGAGCCGTGTCACGCTTGTGGTCATGCGGCTTGCCATTGTCCTCGTTCTCTGCGCGCTCGTCGGCGGATGTGGCCTCATGGTGCGGCTCGAGCCCGAGCCCGACGGAGGCGGCCCGGAGACAGAGGGCTGCCACGGGGACGAGGACTGCCCGGAAGGGACGAGATGCGAGGGCGGCGACTGCGTCGCGGCCGACCCTTGCCGCGACGTGGAGTGTCCGGACGACCAGGTGTGCTCCGGGGGCGATTGCCTCGATCCTCGTGTGGACGAGGACGGGGATGGCTTCCCCGTGGAGTCCGACTGCGACGACCGCGATCGGTTCGTCATCCCAGGCTCGACGAGGGAATGCAGCACCGACTGCGGCGCAGGAACGAAGACGTGCGTCGACGCCGAATGGACGCCGTGCACTGCACCTGCCGACTGCACCTGCGAGGCAGGACAGAAGCGCCAGGAGCCCTGCGGCAACTGCGGGCAAGCGCAGCGAACCTGCGGGGAGGATGGCCGCTGGGAGATGCAGACCGGACCATGCGAGGACGAGGGCGAGTGCAGCGCGGGCTCTACCCAGCTAGGCGGCTGCGAGGGCGCCAGCGAGTGCGCGCAGCGCTCGCGGCGCTGCGACGACTTCTGCCGGTGGGAGCCATGGGGCCCGTGCGACGACCCGGCGGAGTGCGCTCCGGGCGAGATCGACGAGGAGGACTGCGGCAACTGCGGCACCCGGCAGCGAATCTGCAACGAGCAGTGCCTCTGGCCCCACTTCGAGGGTTGCCGCGACGTGGGCGAATGCGCGCCGGGCGAGGAGCAGCCCGAGCCTTGCGGGAACTGCGGGACTCGCACGAGGGCCTGCACGAACACCTGCCTCTGGGGCGACTGGGGCGACTGCGGCGATGGCGCCTGCGTTCCGGGGCGCGTCGAGAACGAGCCATGCGGCCTGTGCGGCACGAGGTCTCAAACCTGCGGAGACGACTGCAACTGGGGAGACTGGACGGATTGCGAGGACCCGGGCGTGTGCGATCCGGGGACGCAGGAGGACCTGACTTGCGGTCACTGTGGAACAAAGTCGCGCCGCTGCCGCGACGACTGCACCTGGGGACAGTACTCCGCCTGCCTCGGCGAAGGCCCCTGCAGCCTGGGCGACCTCCCGCTGGAGGGTCCTTGCGGGAATTGCGGCTCGCAGACCTACGAGTGCAGCAGCGAGTGCCAGTGGGACCCCGAGGGCGACTGCGAGGGCGAAGGGGAGTGCGCGCCGACATCGCTCGGCACCGAGGACTGCGGAGACTGCGGAACGCAGGCGCTGGTGTGCGGGGAGGACTGCACCTGGTCCGAGGTCGGCGACTGCGACTGCATGGGCTCGCTCGAACAGGGCGTCTGCGACGAGCTCTGCGGCGGTGTCGCGCTCTGCGGCGGCAGCATGACGTGCGAGCTCGGGGAGTGCTCCGTCCCCTGCCACTGCGAGGATCCGAACGTCGGAGAAGGTTGTCCGGGCGACGTCATCCAGGGGAACGACGTCGAGTTCTGTCCCTGTGGCGGAGCGGCCAGGTGCGCGGAAGTGGGCGGCGGCTGCGACTGGGAAATCGCGTGCCTCTTCCCGTGCCCGTACTGAGACTCGCGGAACCTCGTTCAGGAAGGACGCTTCGCCCAGAGCCCGCAGGGGCGCGTCACGACCGCGTGAACGGGGGAAGGTCCAGAAGCTCGCCTGGCCGGTCGATCACCCAGTCGGGACGGGCGAGCGTCCCGTCGGGCAGGGGGTGGGGCTCCTGCGGCCGGTCGGGTGGGCGCTTCCAGACGGCGCTCATGCCGAGGCTCTTCGCTCCGAGCACGTCGGCGAACAGGTCGTCGCCCACCATCATCGTCTCCGCGTGCTCCACGCCGAGGGCCCCGACGGCGAGGTCGAAGAGCTCCCGGTGCGGCTTGAGCCAGCCCTCGTCGGCGGAGACGATCATGCAGTCGAAGATCCGGTCCATGGCCACGAGGCCGAGCTCCTCGCGGAACCGTGGCCCACCGAGCGAGCGGTTCGTGACGGCGCCGACTCCGAGGCCGCGGGAGCGCAGCTCCTCGATGAGCGGGATGCTGTCGGGGAAGACGGTGCGGCCGAGGAATGGTCCGTCGACGTGCAGCTCGTCCCAGAGCTTCGCCGTCCTCCTTTCGTCCAGGGAGATCCCTTCCCTGGCGAGAAGGCCCCCGAGGAGCGCCGCGAAGTCCGGGCTCCTGCCGTGCGAGCGCTCGGCCTCGCGCGTCGCCGCGCGATCGGCCTGCATCATGGCAATGGCCAGCCGCTCGCCGGCACCCGACCCGATGCCCCAGGCCGCGAGCTGGGCTACAATGCGCCGGCCCGACTCGCGCGCGATCTGCTGATCGCTCGGCATCCTGGGGAAGTGCCAGAGCGTGTCGCCGAGATCGAAGAGGACCGCTCGGATCGGGCTCATCGTCGCCCTCTTCTACCAGCTAGACCCCCAGGTATGCCAGGAGCGCGCCCAGATCCTCGTCGGACAGAGCTTCGAGGGGGAACGGCGGCATGATGCCGCCCACGCCGAAGAACTGGCCGTGGCGGACCTTCTCGACGACGATGAGATCGACGCTCACTCCGATCTCCTCCGAGTACTCCTCGCTTGCCTCGGGGACGATCTCGACGCGATCCGTCAGCCTTCCCTTGCCCGTGTGCGGTTCGCCGTGGCAGCCCCGGCAGCCCTGGTTCCAGACCTCCTCTCCCCGCGCCGCGTCTCCCGGCGGGACCGAGGTGATGTTCGCGATGACCGTCAACGGCAAACCCGGCGACGGGCGCTCCGGAGAGATGGCGACGAGATACTCGTACAGCGCGCGGCCCTTCTCGTCGGCCGGATCGATCTCGTCCCCGCGCATGAAGAAGACGTTGCAGAAGGACACGGCGTCGATCAGCCGAGGCTCGAATCCTCCCCACAGCGACTCGCGGAAGGCGACGTTCGCGAGCGAGTAGCCCGGGCGGACCGCCGGATCGCCCGGTTCCGTCGAGTGGCAGGTCGCGCAGGAGAACGAGTTGAAGTCGCTGTCCGAGAAGCCGGAGTCCGAGAACAGCCGCCGTCCGAGCTCGCTGGCGGCGATTGGCCCCTCGTCGGTCGTGCACGCCGAGAGCGCCAGCGCAGGGAGCAACGCGAAGGGCGCGATGCCGACCCTCATCCGCCGCTCCGCAAGATACCGATGTCGTCGGGGAAGATGCCGAGCTCGACCGAGCGCTCCACCTCGCGGGTCTCCGGGTCCATCACGAGGAGGTTCCCGGGCGAGGCGTGATCGCCCTCGCAGACGACCAGGAGCCGCTCGTCGTCGTCGGTGAAGCGGGCCATGTGCGGAGCGACGCAGAGGTCGGCCGGAAGATCGAGCGTGTCGAGATCCCCCGTCGCCGGGTCGATGAACGCCAGCCCGTTGACCATCTGGTAGGGCACGATCAGCGTCCCGTCGGCGGCGAACGTGCCGAAAGCCGCGGGGCCGGGCAGCCGGATGTCCAGGCTCTCGTCCATCGCGCCCGCCTCGACGTCATACCGGAGCACCTGACCGCTCGAGTAGCAGCTCACCCACACGGAGTCGCCCGAGGGCGAGCGGGTCAGCGCGTAGGGGTAGCAGGCCGGGGCGGAGACCGATCCGGGCTGGGGAACGACCGTGACACGGGTCACCTCGTGCGCCTCGGAGGCGACGTCGACGATCGCCAGCCCGTCGTCGAGGCAGCTCACGAACGCCCTCGCCCCATCGGGCGAGATCACGATCCCGTGGGCCGCGGGACACAGGTCGATGAGCGTCTCCCGGGTCATGGTCACCGGATCGATGATCGCGAGCTTGGAGACCATCTCCGCCTCGTCGCCGCCGGCCTGAAGGACCTCGGTGATCCGCAACAAGTCGAAGTGGCTCACCAGGAGCTTCGTGCCGTCCGGAGTCAGGCGCACGTCTCCAGGGCTGCGATCCACGCGGACGGAAGCGACCTCGATGTTGTCGGAGGTGCGGAGCTTCAGGATGTGGCCGGACGCCGTCCCGCCGCCGTGCACGCCGTGCGGCCCGGAGCCGGCGCCCGGCACGAAGTTGGAGATCCCGACGTAGTAGTGCTCGCCGTCGAGAGCGGTCGCGACGTGGTGCGGGCCTTCCCTCTCGACCGGGACGAGGCCGACGGGCACCCGCGCGATGACCGCGAGGTCGTCCGAGCCGACGGCCGCGAGATCGAGGACGCTCACCGTGTCGTCGAGCCCGTTCGGGATGACGATCCGGCCCTCGCCCACGCCGGGGTAGGTGCCGAGCGACGGCCAGAAGTCGCTCTCGTCCAGGCTCCACTCGACCGGCCGGTCCTCGGGGCTCGAGCACGCGGCCAGCAGCAGCGTTGCTGCGGCCCACCTCAAGGGCCGACCCGGAACGTGCGCGGCGCGGCGGGACGATAGGGCCCCTCGGAGATCCGCGTCTCCTGCATGTACGCGCTGGTGATCTGCACCGAGATGTCGCCCGAGGCGCCCTTCATCGTGGCCCATGACTCATCGTCCACCTGCCACTCGAGCTCCGTCGTGATCACCCTGATCTCGCAGTCGCTCCCCGGAACCGTGATCTGGAGGTAATAGACGGCTCCCGTCACCGGATGCTCGTGCGCCCATGCCGTGCCCTCGAAGAGCGAGACGAGCGACTCGAGGAGCGTGGGCCCGGCGACACGGGTCATACCGGAGCGAGCAAGGGTCGTCCGGGGGGATCCCGGCCCGAGCGACGCGATCGGCGACGTCCACGTGAAGCGTGGCGCGGCGTCGTCGGCGGAGAGTACCTGCCCCTCGGTCGGCGAGGTGATGTCGGGCGCGCTCGGGTCGCCCACCATCGCGTCCTCGTCCCCGTCGACCATCGTATTCCACGCGCCCTCGGTCGCATGACCGCCCTCGATGACCTGGCGGCAACCATCGCCGTCACCGTCACCGCCGCAGCCGGCGAGCCAGGGAAGCAGGACCGGAAACACGATGGGGAACATCGCGGGATTCCTCATGATCACCAGCCGAGGAGCCTAGCCGAAACGGAGAGCCAGCGGAGTGTCACTTGTCAGCGGCCTCGGCGTCGTGACGTTTTCTAGTCGACTGCAATTTGCATCGACGTAAAATGGAGTGCCATGAAAGCCACAACGGGCGTCGCGGCGCGGCATCTCGCGGTCTGGGTCGAGGAGGATCTCCGCCAGAAGATGGTGTTCGTGCACCAGTACTAGCGCTTCGCCCGCCGGGGGCGCAGCAGGCCGTAGCGCTGCGCGAGCTTGTGCAGGTACATCCTGTCCATCTGCGCGTCTCGCGCGGCCCGGGCCACGTTGCCGCCAGACCGCGTCAGGATGGCCTCGACGTAGGCTCGCTCGAAGGCACCGGTAGCGCGCTCCTTGGCCGTCCGGAACGGCTCGCCCGGGTCGACAGGCGGCGCTGCCGCGGAACGGGCGGCCGACATCGCCTCGGGCGACTGAGCTGCGTCCGCGAGCGCGACGGCGCGCTCGAGGAAGTTGCGCAGCTCGCGGACGTTGCCGGGCCACGCGTACCGGCCCAGCTCGTCGATCGTCTCCTGCGACAGCTCCGATGGATCGTGCCCTGCGTCCTCGAGCATCCGTGCGACGAGGAGCGGGATGTCGCCCTTGCGCACGCGAAGCGGCGGCATCTGCAGCTCGACCACGGCGAGCCGGTAGTACAGGTCGGCCCGGAACGTGCCGCGGTTGACCTCCGCGGCCAACGACCGATTCGTGGCCGCGATCACGCGGACGTCGATCGACAGCGGACGAGCGGCGCCGATCCGGCGGACCTGCCGCGACTCCAGCACCCTGAGGAGCTTCGGCTGCATGTCCAGCGGGAGCTCGCCGATCTCGTCGAGGAAGATCGTCCCGCCGTCCGCGCGCTCGAACGCGCCCGTGCGCGCCTCGGTCGCGCCCGTGAACGCCCCCTGCTCGTGGCCGAACAGCTCCGCCTCGACGAGCGTCGGCATCAGGCTCGAGCAATCGACGACGACGAAGGGCCCGTCGCGCCTCGGGCTCGCGTCGAGGATGGCCTCCGCCGCGAGGTCCTTGCCCGTGCCGGTCTCGCCGACGAGGAGCACGGTCACGTCGGTCGGCGCGACGCGGCGCAGGGTCGCGTACAGCGTCCTCATCGGCACGCTGTCGCCGACGAGCCGTCCGAATGAAGCCTCCGGGTCGAGCTCGGTGACCGCTCCGTCGCCCGCGGCATCGAACCTCACCTCGGTATGGCCCAACGTCAGGAGCGTGCCGGGCTCCATGAAGACGTCCTGCACCCTGAGCTGGCCGATCCGCGTCCCGTTCGTCGAGCCGAGGTCGCGAAGGCGGTAGCCCTCTTCGCCGAGCTCGATCTCGGCGTGCAGGCGCGACACCGAGCGGTCGGTGAGGACGAGGTCGTTCGCGGCCCCGGTACCCAGCCGGATGCGGCTCCTGTCGACGTCGACGCTCGTTCCCTTGTCGGGTCCCCGGACGACCTCGAGACGACAGCGGCGGTGGACGATGGCTCGCGGGCGGTTTGCCTCGATGATGAGCCGGGTCGCGCTGGTCCTCTCGCCCGTCATCCGCAATCGCCATCATCGCACGACCGGCCCGACGGGCACTCGGGCCCGCCACCGCAGACGCAGCCTCCTCCGACGCACCCATCGGCTCCCGACCCGCAGGAGTCGATGTGGCCGCCGCCTCCGCAGGCCTCCCGATCGCTCGCCGGATCGAGGCAGCCGTCCTCGGACTCGAAAGGACAGAGGAGTTCGGCGCAGGTGCCGGCGCCGACGCATCGGCCGGCGCAGCACGTCTCGTTCGCCCCGCAGGGAGGGTCGTCCCCGCAGAGGCACTCGTCCCCGTTGCAGCTATCCGCCCGCCACGGGTCGCACGGCGTGAAGCACTCGACGCAGTGGAGCATCGCGTCCTCGTTGGCGCAGACCCCCGCGCAGCACGTCGAGTCGTCGTCGCAGTCGACGTCGTCGCAGCCGTCGGGGGGCGCGGCGCAGCCGGCGGTGCAACCCAGGGGCACGTAGAGGCCCTCGCCGAGCAGCGCGGCGGGCGAGATCCCCGAGAAGAGGAGCCGCGCCGGTTCGTCCTCGCGCGGCGCGCAGTCGGGGGCATCGCCCGAGAAGCCCTGGACGAGGGCCACGATCGTCGAGGACGCCGGCGCGCCCGTCGGGACCACCAGATCCAGCTCGCGCAGGCTGCATCCCGTCGTCACGCCGTCGAGATCGTCGCCAGTCAGGCACGTTTCGCGCTCGCCGCCGGTCTCGCTCCACACCCGGATCGACAGCGCCTCGATGCACGAGATGTCGACGTCGCACCCGCCGTCGCACCCGGCGCCGAACTCGAGCAAGAGGCGGCTCTGGGGGATCGGATTCGAGCCCTGGCCGTCCCCGCAACCCGTGCCGAGCGCCACGGCCAATGTCAGCGCACGTCGCAGCATGTGACCGAGCCCGTGCCGTCGCCGCCCTGAACCGACGGGTCGTCGGCGGGCAGGAGCAGGAAGAGAGTGACGCCGGCTGCCCCCGCCAGGAGCACGCCCGTCGCGATCCACACGAGCGGCTCCGCGAAGAAGGAACGCGACACGGGCGTCTCGAGGAACCGCGAGACCAGACGCTCGGCAGCGACCTGGGCGTTCGCTCCGCGCGCCTGGGCCCGAACGGTCCGCCCGTCTCGAGCCACGAGCTCGCCGCTCAGCCGGAGCTCGCCTCCGGCTCGCGAGGCGGCCGCCACGAGCACCGAGTCCTGGCCCAGCGCCGCCGCGAGGCGCCGCGCGACGGCGGTGCGCGCGGCGGGCGCGGCCGTCGCGATCGCCAGGGCCAGCTCGGGGGCGCTCGAGGGCTCGGGCGTGTACCTGCGAATCACGCGCGCTCCCGGTCCCAGCTCGACGCGATCCGAGATCACTCGGTAGCCGGACGCCTCGACCGTGACGAAGTGGCCGCCCGCGGCGAGACCGCCGGCCTCGACGGGAGTCAGCCCCACGGATCTGCCGTCGATCGAAACGGACGCTGGGACGGTCGGCGCCTCGACCCGCAACGTCGCCGTTCCCGTGGTGGCCCGCAGGCGCGCCGCCAGCTCCACGACCTCTGGCGGGAAGCGCGCCGGTGCAGGGTCCGCGGCGCTCGCGAACACCAGCGCGTCCGCGGCCGCCCGCTCCGCCTCTCGGGGCCGGCCGCCCGACAGATGGATCCACGCCCTGAGGAAGCCTGCCTCCGCGAAGAGCGACCTGTCGGCCGTGCGCACTCCGTCCTGGGCCAGGACGCCCTCGACGGTGGCCAGCTTCTCGAGCGCCTCGGCCTCGCGAAAAGCCTGCTGCGCCTCGCGGGCCTGCTCGAGGAGCCGGCGCGGCCGGGCGACTGGCTCGGCTCCCTCGCGGGCGGGTGGCGCCGGGAGCACGGTCACCTCGACGCCGCGTCGCTCCAGGGCCGACTCGAGGGCGGCGCGGGGGCCGTCGTCGTCCAGGACCACGACCGCCGACTCGAGCCCGGTCCGGCCCGCCGCACCGCCGCAGGCCGCGAGCAAGAAGAGCGGCACGAGCGCGTCGGGCATTCGGTGACAGGTGCGGACGGACAGGGATATCCTTTTCCGAGGGCGCGATGGTAGCCACCGCCTCCCACGAGGTCAACGAACCGCAGGCCACGGACGATCCGCGCGAGCCAGGCGCGCAGGCCGCGGCGGGGCGCTACCGGATCCTGCGGCGGCTCGCGTCGGGCGGAATGGGTGAGGTCTTCCTCGCCGAATCGCTCGGCGCACACGGCGTCGTCAAGCGAGTCGCGATCAAGCGGATCCTCCCGCGGGCCGGCGACCGGGGCAAGACGCTCTTCGTCGAGGAGGCGCGGACGGCGCTCGCCCTGAGCCACGCGAACATCGTCCAGGTCTTCGACTTCGGCGTCCTCGGCGACGAGCACGTCCTCGTCATGGAGTACGTCGACGGTGTGGACCTGCAGCGGCTGCTCGGCACGATGCCGTCGGAGCGCCTGCCTCCCCAGGTGGCTCTCTACGTCGCGATCGAGACCTTGAAGGGGCTCGCCCACGCCCAGGGGCGAGTCGACGACGCGGGGCATCCGCTCAGGATCGTCCACTGCGACATCAAGCCCTCGAACCTCCTGTGCTCGCGCGACGGCGAGGTGAAGATCGCCGACTTCGGCATCGCCAAGGCAGCGTTCCAGGCCCACGACCTCGGCGTGCGCCGGCTGGCAGGGACGGCCGGGTACATGTCGCCGGAGCAAGCGTGGGGAGAGCCTCTCGACGCGCGCGCGGACGTCTTCTCCGTGGGCGCGGTGCTCTACAGGGCGCTCTCGGGGGCCACGCCGTACGACGCGAGGAGCTTCACCGCGGTCCGGATGAACGTCGACGACGCGCGCCTTCCGCCCCTCGATCCCGGGCTTGCAATGCCCGCGGAGCTCGATTCGGTGTTGCGGCGAGCGCTCGCACGCGAGCGCTCGGATCGCTTCGAGACACCGGGAGCGATGCTCGGCACGCTCGAGGACCTGGCGCATCGCGCCGGGATCCTACTCTCGGCGCGAACGCTGGCCGCGCTCGTGCGCGCCGAGGTCGACGGCGCTTCGGAGGCGGCCGGCGGCTCGCGGCGAGCAGCCGGTGCGGTGAGAGGGCCGGACGGCCTCGACGGCATCGTGCGACAGCGTGCCCGCGCCATCGCCGGGGCGGGCTCGACCGAGCCGTTCAGCGAGGGAACCAACATCGTCCTGTCGAAGATCGAGGACGGGACGATCGAGGTGCGGATCGTCGATCCGATTCCGGCGCCGCGCGCGGCCGGTGCGGCTGCGGCGGGGAGACGACCCCAACGGAGCTGGATCGTCCTCGCGCTCGTCTTCGGGGCGCTCAGCGGCACGGTCGCCGCCCTGGCCACCAGGATGGTCCGCGAGCGCCCGGCCGAACGCAGCGCGGGCGCTTCACCGACGATCGTCGCGCTGTCGACGAGCCCGAGCGGCGCGTCGCTCGAGGTCGACGGTCGGCCGATTGGCACGAGCCCGACCGTTCGGGAGGTCGCGCCCGGCTCGCACCGCCTGCGCGCCACGAGCCCGGGGTTCCTCGCGGCCGAGCGGACCGTCGAGGTCGCCTCGGGCTCGCGCCTGGCGGTCCACGTTCCGCTGTCGCCCGAGATGCCGAGCGCTCCACCCCCGCCGGCCCAGGAGCGGGGGTCGAGCCGCCCGCCCGAGGCCGCGGGAACGATCCCACGATCGAAGGCCGAGTCGCGCTCCGGCGGCGCACAGCGCTTCGGTTCGCTGAGCGTCTCGTCGGATCCCTGGGCACGCATCACGATCGACGGACGCCCGACTGGGCTGACCACTCCGGCCGCCGCGATCCGTCTCCCCGCGGGCAATCACACCGTGGAGCTCCATAACTCGATCGTGGGCGCACGAAAGCGCTTCACGGTGCGCATCGGCCCGGGCGAGGACGTGCGCAGGATGGTGAAGCTCAGGTAGCTCACTTGCTCCAGACCCAGGTGAGGGCGTAGTCGAGCGCGACGCCCGACTCGAAGCCGAAGTCGCGGCCGAGGCCGTAGAGCAGCCTCACGTAGAAGAACCGCGCCCAGCCCGCGATGTAGCCGCCCAGGAAGAAGGAGTGCTCGCCGGGACCGGGCTCGAGACCCCACCCGAGCTCGGCGCCGCCCACGGCCTCGGCGATTCGAACCGACGCGGTCAGCCTCCGGGTGCCGCCGCCGGGCGCCAGGAGGTCGAAGCCCACGGCGGCCCCCAGAGATCGAAACGGAGCGACGCGGTTGTCGCCGAACGGCAGGTCGTCGGAGTAGTGACTGCGGAGGCGGTCGCCGTAGAAGAAGGCGAGCTGGGCGCTCGAGGCGGCCGACCATGACCCGCTCCAGTATCCGCCGCCGGCGGTCAGCTCGGGGACGACGGCGACGAGCCGTTCGCCGGGATCGGCCGGATCGATCGCGCTGCCGACCGGCAGATCATCGGGTGGCGGAACCTCCAGCGCGGCGCTTCCCGGAGCGTTGCGATCGAGGTGAATGACGGTGCCGAGGCACCCGACCTGGAGGGCGACGGCTGCCACGCGCGCCAGGCTCGAGGTTCTCATCTGGCCACGCTCGGATCGGTTCGCGTCCCGTGCGCCGACAGCCGCGACTGCCCCAGATCGACCAGGAGCTCGCGCGGCGCGCCCCCGACGACCAGAGCGAGTCGCAGCCTCGCGCTGCGCTCGCCGGCGTTCCACGAGCCGAGGCCGTCGAAGCGGAACACCAGATAGGTCCGGGACGCGCCACCGGGGGACGGGCCCGGGACGACGCGTCCGGGCCGGATCCTGCGTCGCCCCAGCTCGAGGACCGTCGACGCGCTGTCGACGACCAGCATGCCCTCGCCTGCGCCGGGCTGGTACGCCTGGCGAACCTGCACGACGATCCCGACTCCCTCGCGCCCGGAACGCGCGGCCCAGACGCCGACCACCGATCCGCCAACCACGTGGTTGACCTGGTGGGGGCGCCACGCGGGGTAGCTCCGGAACCCGCGGGGAGCGGAGGTCGCGAGGCTCGCGGCCGCCGCGGCAGCGAGGCACGCGAGCTGGAGCTTGGCCCGCATCGGGCGAACACTATCACCGACACACGCCGGTCTCGACCTCGAGGGAGGCGGCGATGGCCTCTTCGACCAGCTCCACGTGGCGGTCGAACCTCATGTAGACGTCGCCGCGACCCGCGCAGGCGGGGTCGCCCCCGGACAGGACGCCCGCCACCTGCCCGTCGAGGAGCGCCGGTCCGCCCGAGTCTCCGAAGCACGGTGCGGCCTGGCCGTCGAACCGGATCTCGACCACGAACGTGAGATCGTCGACGACCTCGATGCTCGCGGTTCCCGACCGCTTCACCCCGTGGTCGTTCGCGTCGGGTCGCGTGGTGCCGTAGCCCACCAGCGTGACCTCCGAGCCGATCGCCTCTCGGGCCATGGGCGTGGTGCGGAATGGCGCGGGCTCGACGGAGGGAGCGCGGTCCAGTACGACCGCGATGAGATCCTCGCCGTCGGTCCAGAGGAGATCCGACCCGACCGCCTCGAGCTCCTCGCCCTGCCGGCCCGTGAGGAACTCGACCTCGCCGGGCGTCGTCCCGAGGTCCACGCAGTGTCGCGCCGAGACGACGACCCGTGGCGCGACCAGCGTCCCGGTGCAGAGCTCGCGGCCCACGCGCACGAGTCCCACGGCCGGCCACGCCCCACCGGCGAGCCCCCCGGCGAGGCCCCCTTCCCGCGCCGCGCAGATCGACGGCTCGTCCTGACCGCTCCAGCAAGCCGCCAGCCCGACCAGAAGCACGACGGCGGCCGCGCGGGCCATGCATCGAGGAAGGGCAAGGCGCATGCCGTGTGACACCGAGCGCGGCGACCCGGAGGTTGAACAGGAAGGCGGGAAGGAGGGAAGGACCGGACCGAAATCTTCCTTCGTGTCTTCGCGTCTTCCTGTTCACTCTCTCGGGCGCGTGCAAACGGTCCTCACCGCGCGATCTGGCGACACAGACGGGCGCGTCCTGTCGTATCGTCACGATCGTGAGGAACATGCTTGCCCCATGTGCTCTTGTTGCGGCGCTCCTTCTTGCCCCGGCGAGCGCGCGCGGCGAGCCGATGCGCCTCGACCTCGGCCTGGGCACTGCGGTGCCGGTGTCGGTGGGCGCCGAGGCGACGGCGGAGCTTCCCTACCGGATCCTCGCGCATGTTTCGGTCGGCTGGCTGCCGTCGCCGTACGTGGACCTCATCAACGACATCGTCATCGCGTTCGGGGGCTACGACGAGACGACCGCCGAGCTCGTCGAGGCCGCCCTGCAGGACTCGTTCGTGCTGCGGCTCGCCGCCGGCTATCGACCGTTCGAGCGCGCCGGGTTCGAGGTGCTCGCCGGCTACACGCTGGCCGCCCTCGGCGGCGGGCTGTCGACCGCCGAGGTGGCGGAGGCGGCGAGCGGCAAGAGCTTCTCGAGCTCGCAGGCGCGCGAGGTCCCGATCGATGCGACGGTGCACAACTTCCAGATCGGCGTCGGGTGGCGCTTCGTCTTCTGGGATCGGCTGGTCGTGCGCGCCACGCTGTCGTACCTGCAGTGCTTCGCGTCCACGACGACGGTGACGGCCGAGGCGCAGGCGCCGCGCTTGCAGCCTCAGCTCGATCAGGCCGCCGACGATCTCGAGGAGTACCTCGACGACACGTTCACGACCTACATCAAGGTCCCGGTCCTGGGCGTGGGCGCCGCCTACAGGTTCTGATCTGTATTGAGCCCCACGCGGATCGTGGTCCCGTCGAGCTCGACCGGGGTGCCGAGCGCGCGGCTCTCGGCGAGGAGCGGTTCGAGCCACCGGACCTCGCCGGCCTCGATGCGCCGGGGCCGGAAGCGGACGAACCTGTTCTGCGTGACGATCGGGAGAAGCTCCACGGCCGATAGCCGCGCGGGCGCGTCGCCCTTGCGTGGCACGAGGTCGATCCGCGCGATCGTGCCGACCCTGAGCGTGTCGTGGCCGATCGCGCCCCAGGCGTAGTTCCCGAGCGAGTACAGGATGACCGTCTTGCCGCGGACCTCGACTCCCTGCACGTCGTGCGGATGGTGCCCCGCGACCACGTCGACGCCGAGGTCGGCCAGGTGCCGCGCCATCTCCCGCTGCGAAGCGGTGATCGGCCGGTAGTTGTCTCCCCAGTGGACGCTGACGACGAGGACGTCGACCTCGCGCCGAAGGCGACGCACGTCCTCGGTCAGGTCGCGCAGGCCGAACCTGGCGCAGCCGACCCCGTCGCCGACCGCGAAGGCTCGGAAGTACAGGTTGTACTGCGCGCGATCCTCGAGGTACGCGAGGAATCCCACGCGGGTCCCTCCCACGTCGAAGACGACGGGCCGACGCGCCGCGCCCTCGCCGGCTCCGGCGCCGACGTGGGCGATGCCTGCCGCATCGAGGTGGCGAACGGTGTCCAGGACCCCGCGGTCGCGGTGATCGGTCACGTGGTTGTTGGCCAGGCTCACGACGTCGAGACCCAGCCATCGCCAGGCCTCGGTGGCAGCCGGGTCGACGGCGTAGATCCACCGCTTGGGAAGCGGAAAGATCTCCGGGCTCCCGGTGACCGGCGCCTCGAGGTTCGCGAAGGAGACGTCGGCATCTCGAAGGATGCGCGCCGTCGCCTCGTATGGGTATCGGTATCCGCGCCTGCGGATGATCTTCATCGCCGCGTCCGTGGGCGCGAAGTCGCCCGCCAGCGCGAGCCGTACGCGCGCGGAGGTCGTGCGCCTCGGCCGGACCACGACCAGCGGGGGCGCGACGCGCACCTCGGGGTCGTACAGGGTCCAGAACGCCGACCAGCCGCCGGCGCCCGCCCCGGCGACCACCAGCCCGGTCAGGGTTCTGAGAGCCCAGCGCCGCCACATCCGGAGGCAGCGTACACCTGTTCTCGGTAGGTGACCGGGATCACCGCGCGGAACGTCGAGCCGAGCCCCGTCTCGCTCTCGACGGTGATGGACCCACCCAGGATCTCCGCGAGCCTGCGAGACAGGGGCAGACCGAGGCCGCTGCCCTTGGATCGACCCTGGAGGCGCGAATCGAGCTGGGTGAACTCCTCGAAGATCCTCGCAGCATCGGACGGCGGGATGCCGATTCCGGTGTCGCTCACGTCGAACACCATCATGTCGTCGGCAGGTCGGTGCCGGGCGGATACCCTCACGGCGCCTTGCTCGGTGAACTTGAGCGCGTTCGAGACGAGGTTGCGGAGGATCCGCGCGACCTTCTCCTCGTCCGTGTCGAGCGGCGGGAGTGTCCCGATCAGCTCGAACGACAGGCTCACGCTCGGGCTCTGCGCAGCGAGCGGCCCGAACACCCCGGACAGCGCGCGAAACAAGCCCTCGACCCGGAACCTGCGCGGCCGCACCGCGGCCTTGCCTGCCTCGAGTCGCGCCAGGTCGAGCATGTCGTCGACCATGCGCGACATCTCCTCGACGGATTGCCGGATCAGCCGGAGCTGCCTGTCCTGCTCCTCGGTGAGATCCCCATCGAGCCTGCCCAGGAGAATCTGCGACAGCGCCAGGATCGAGTTGATCGGGATCCTCAGATCGTGCGCGAGCTGCTGCACACCGCGGTTCGTCTCCCCCATGACCTCGCCATCCTGGACCGGGCGAGGACCGGCGGCTAGCGCCAAAATTAGCGCAAAATTTCAGCGCTTCACGATAACTGCCTGCCGGCACGGTTCCGCTTGCCGCGGGCGATCGATGCGCGTACAGGGATCGCGTTGATCGAGGTCGCGCCCACCATCCTGAACGTGGACGATCACGAGGCGCAGCGGTACGCCTTGAGCCGGGTGCTGCGTCAAGCAGGCTTCGAGGTCCAGGAGGCCGGGACCGGCCGCCATGCCCTCGAGCTCGCGAGCCTCTGCCCCTCGCTGGTGATCCTCGACGTCCACCTTCCGGACATGGACGGCCTGGACGTGTGCCGTCGCATGAAGAGCGCCGCGCCCACCGCGTCGATCCCGATCCTCGTCGTCTCTGCCACGGCGATCGCCTGCGACGACAGGGTTCGCGGCCTCGAGGGCGGTGCGGATGCGTACCTGACGCATCCGGTCGAGCCGCGCGAGCTCCTGGCCATGGTGCGGGCGCTCCTGCGCGCGCAGCAGCACGAGGAGGAGCGTGGGCGGCTCCTGGAGGCGGAGCGGATCGCGCGCGCCGAGGCCGAGAACGCGCAGCGACGGTTCGCCCTCGTCGCGAAGGCCAGCGAGGCGCTCGCGAGCTCACTCGACTATCCGACGACGATCCAGAACGTCGCGCGCCTCGCGCTGCCGGAGTTCGCGGACTTCTGCGTCGTCGACCTCGTCGAGGGCGACAGCGTCCATCGCGTCGCCTACGCGCATCGGGACCGCGCACGCGAGGGAGCGACCAGACGGCACCAGCGCCACGCGCCCGACAGGGAGCACGGCGGTGTCGTCGTGCGCGTCCTCCGGACAGGCCAGTCCGAGCTGGTCGGGCAGGAGCGCGACGGTCCGGATAATCGCATCACGCAGGTCCTGGAGCCCGAATCGCGGATCGTCGTTCCCCTCGTGGCCCGCGGCAGGACGCTCGGGGCGCTCTCGTTCGCGTTCGCGGGCTCGGGGCGACAGTACACGGAAGACGACCTGCCGCTCGCAGAGGAGCTCGGCCGCAGAGCCGCGCTCTCCATCGACAACGCTCGCCTCCATCTCGACGCGCAGAAGGCGATCAAGGACCGCGAGGACCTCATCGCGATCGTGTCGCACGACCTCAGAAACCCGCTCAACGCCGCGATGACGAGCTCGTGGCTCCTCTGCCAGACGCCGCTCGAGGGAGAGGAGGGCGTCCGCCTGAAGCGGCGGGCGGAGCTCATCCACCGGAGCGCGGAGCGGATGCGGCGGCTGATCGACGACCTCCTGGACTTCGCCTCGATCGTGGGCGGTCGGCTCCACCTCGACCGCAAGCCCCACGATCTCGGCCCGCTGATCACCGACGTCGTGGAGATGTTGCGAGAGACCGCGGGCCAGCAGGGCGTCCGGCTCGACGTCGAGCATGAAGCGCCCGACCTCACCGCCAACTGCGACCGCGAGAGGGTGCTTCAAACGCTCTCGAACCTGGTCGGCAACGCCATCAAGTTCACTGGCGACGGCGGCCTGGTGCTCGTGCGCGCCGCCCGAGCCGAGGGCCCGTGGGTGCGACTCGAGGTCTGCGATACCGGCGTGGGGATCCCGAGCGAGCACCTTCCCAACCTGTTCGATCGCTACTGGCAGGTGTCGCGCGACGATCGCAGGGGCCTCGGACTGGGACTGTTCATCGCCAGGGCGCTGGTGGAGGCCCACGGCGGGACGATAGGCGTCCAGAGCGCCGTCGGCACGGGGAGCACGTTCTTCTTCACCCTGCCTGCAGCGGCGTAGACGCTCCAAAGACGCCACACTCGATCACCTGGCAGGCGCAGTCTGCCCCACGTGCATCCCTCCCTCGCGCGACTCCTCGGGCACGACGCTTGCCCGAGCCCGATGCATGCGCTCGCTGCATCTGCTCATCGGTGTGTTCGCGATCCTGGTCGGCCTGCTGCGGATCCTCGCCGTCACGACCTTCGAGCCAGACGACGACGCGCCGAAGCCCAGGGTCGATCAGCCCGACCCCGGCCCCTTCGACAGGTTGGCCGACGGCACGTGGGGATTTTTCCGCTAAGCCTGCGGCTGCGAGCCCGGCGATGACGAATGTTCTTGACCCCTGGGCGGCCGACGCGATTGAAGGGGCACCGGGAGGGTCGCGATGGTGGACGAGTCCGCGCCGGTCGGATCCGAGACGAGCCCTGCCGTTGCCAAGGCGGGGGGGCGGCGGCATGTCGACAGACTCCAGGCGCTGTGCCAGCTCGTCGGCGTCATCGGTCGTGCGGGATCGCTCGCCGAGGTCAACGAGAAGGCGATGGGGTGCCTTCAGCGCGCGCTCGGGGCCGATCGAACCGCGGTCTTGATCCTCGACGCGGCGGGCGTCGTGCGCTTCGCGGCGTCGCGCGGCCTGTCCGACGAGTACCGGGTGGCGCTGGAGAGCCACTTCCCCTGGTCCGGCTCGGAGGCGGATGCATCGCCCCTCGTCGTCTCCGCCGTCGCTACCGAGCCGTCCATCGAGGCCTACCGCACGGCCCTGCTCAGCGAAGGGATCGCGGCGCTCGCGTTCGTTCCCATCCGCGGCTCGGGCGAGCTCCTGGGCGAGCTGATGGTCACGTTCGACCGTCCGCACCGGTTCGACCCGGACGAGATCGACCTCGCCACGGCGGTCGCACACCAGATCGGATCCGCCATCGTCTCGAGGCGCGAGCAAGGCGAGGTGGAACGGCTGAGGCGCGAGCTCGACGACAAGGACCGAGGCCGCGACGAGTTCCTGGCGATGCTCGCACACGAGCTGCGCAATCCGCTGTCTCCGATCCTGACGGCCCTGCAGCTCATGCGGCTGCGCGGGGCCGATGCCATGGCTGTCGAACGGGCTCGCTGCGTGGTCGAGAGGCAGGTGCATCACCTGTCGCGTCTGATCGACGACCTCCTGGACGTCTCCCGGATCACGCGCGGCAAGATCCAGCTCCGCCGCGAGCCCGTCGAGCTCGCCAGTGTCGTCGCGAGGGCCGTGGAGACCGCGCGTCCCGTGATCGATGCTCGCCGGCACGAGCTCTCCGTCTCGTTGCCCGCAGCCGTCCGCATCGAGGCCGATCCGCTCCGCCTCGAGCAGATCCTCTCGAACCTCCTTTCGAACGCGGCCCGCTACACCGAGCCCGCGGGCACGATCGGCCTGCACGCCGAGCGACAGGGCGACTCGCTGGTCATCAGGGTGAAGGACAGCGGGATGGGGATCCCGACCGCGCTGCTTTCGCGCGTCTTCGACCTGTTCCGGCAGGGAGACCGGTCGCTGGACAGAGCTCAGGGAGGCCTGGGCATCGGGCTGACCCTCGTCCGCAGCCTCGTCGAGATGCACGGCGGCAGCATCCGGGCGGCGAGCGCCGGCGAAGGGCGTGGGAGCGAGTTCGTGGTGGAGCTGCCGCTCCGCGTCGAGCGGGACCAGACACCCGCGGTCCGGGACGAGACGAGCCCGGGCCAGACGGGGCCGAGCCAGGCGACGACGCGGTCCGGCAGGAGGATACTGGTCGTCGACGACAACATCGATGCCGCGACCACCCTGGCGGAGGCCCTCGAGACCTGGGGACACTCGGTCAAGATCGTGTACGACGGCACGTCGGCGATCGAGGCCGCCTTGGACTACCGCCCCGACCTCGTTCTCCTCGATCTGGGCCTGCCGGGGGTCGACGGCTACGAGGTCGCGAAGCGCCTCAAGGCCAGCGAGGACCTGTCGCGCACCGTCCTCATCGCCGTGTCCGGCTACGGCAAGGACGCCGACCGGCGCCACTCCCGCGAGGTCGGATTCGCGCACCACCTCGTCAAGCCAATCGACCTCGGCGTGCTCGAGTCCCTGCTCGCTCCCGGTTGAGGGCCCCTCACCTCCAGCCGCGGTGCCAGAACGACCTCGCGGACGCGATCCTCCCGAGAGTGTCCTGTAGATCCTCGTCGTCGTCGGCGTGCCGGGCGATCCGCGCCATGGAGACCATACCGAGGAAGCGGTCGGTCCGGTCGACGACCGGAAGACGAAGGATGCTCCGCTCGCCCATCAGGATCGCCACGTCCTCGATCCGTTCGTCCGGCACGACGCAATCGAAATCGTGCGCCATGACGTCGGCGGCCAGCAGGCTCGGGCTGGCCTCGCCGAGGCAACGGAGAACGACGTCCCTGTCGATGACGATCCCGACCACGGTCCGCCCCTCGCCCACCACCGGCACCACCGCACACTCCTCGTCCCGCATGATCCGGCAGACCTCGCAGAGCGTGCTGCTCGGCGACGCGAATGCCGCCGTCGCCTCCATGATCTCCCTCACGGTGATCGGCTCGCGCTGCCAGCGCCGGCGGAACCGCGCGGTCCCAGGCGAGCGGGCGCCCGGCTCGGCCCACGCTCCGAGGGCGGGCCTTCCACCCCAGCGAGCCTCGGCCGCCGGCTCCGCCCGAGCCCACCGGCGCCAGTGACCCGAGCTCGACACGCTTGCGTCGACGATCGCCTCGATGGCGGGGTCGCTTCGCCTTCGGCGCACCGCACGATCGTCGGGGGAGCGAGCTTCGAGGTCACGGTCGTCGGCTCGCGCGTGGGCACCTGCAAGCGGGGTCCGGCTCGAAGACATCTTCCCTCCTTGGATCGGATCCAATCTCCAATTCTACGAGTCGTAGGCATCGAAGGTACCGAGGATGCGCACTGTCGATGTCGTTCTCCCCTACCGGCGAAGATCCGTCTTCGTTGCAGTCCGCTCGCGTCGAAGACATTCAGGTCCGGGGATCTGCTCGGCGACGGATACGCTGGATCCGGAGCGCGGCGGCGAGGGCGACGCCGAGCGACACCGCCAGCCTCTGCCCCGGATGGTCCCGCGGCTCCGGCCCCTCGAGCGAGGAGGCCTGCGCCGCGAGCGCGCTGTCCACGCGAGCCAGCCACTCGCCGCGCTCGCGGCGCCCGGCAAGCGCGTCCTCGATCGCTCCGACCATCTCGGAGGGACCGTCCGCGATGCGCACCACGCCAGCGCGGCCGAAGCTCTGCACGATCCGGGGGACCGACGTGGCGACCACCGGCCTGCCCGCCACGAGGAGCTCGCGCGCTCGCGACACCGCGAGCGCACCCATCGCCTCACCGGCGGTTCGCTTGAAAGGCAGGATCGCGACGTCCCAGTCGGACACGTGCTCGGGGACCTGGCTCGCGCGCAAGCAGGCCAGGCGGTGGATGTTCGGGCGGGTCGGGACCTGCCAGCGCGCCAGACCGGCGATCGGTCCGGCGAGCACGAGGTGCCAGTCGGGCCGGCGTCGCGCGACCTCGACGATCAGATCGAGGTCGAGGAGCGGATCGATCGCTCCCAGGTAGCCGATCCGCGGCCCGGGGATCCGGAGCTGGTCCAGCGGGACGGGGCACGGCAGGCGGGCCAGCGCGAATTGAGCAGCCTGCACGGAGGGTCCTCTCTCGCGTCGACGATCACCACCTAAGCACTCACATCTGCCCGCGCCAGTGCCGCAAGCCCTCGCGCGGGCTTGACGCTCGGACCGGATTCTCGGATTCTGCGGCTCGGACATGCGAAGGACCTGGCATCCGCTCCTGGCCTTGATGCTGCTCACGCTGTCGGCCTTGCAGGGCTGTGGCCGCTCGCGGCGCGACGGCGCCGGCGACGACGACGACGATGACGACGTCGCCGGCGACGGCGGCTCCGACGCCGACGCGGACGGCGATCTGGACATCGACGGCGGCCCGGACCCCTGCCCCGGGCTGATGTGCTGCCCCGGCAAGGACTGCCCGCCCGGCTTCCTCTGCGACACCGACCGGGGCGCGTGCCTCGACGATCCCTGCGCCGGGACCGAGTGCTGCGACACGCGGCCCTGCGCCGACGACGGGATGGAGTGCCTCGACGGCACCTGCGTCCCGGTCTCGACCGTGGGCGAGCCCTGCATGAGCGAAGGCGAGTGCAACGGACCGGGCGCCTCGTGTCTACCGGCGCCCGATTGGATCGACGGCTACTGCACGCAGGACTGCGTGGCCGGCGCCTGCCCTGGCGACGGCGTCTGCGTCAGCAAGACGTGCTTCGATGGCTGCCTGATTCCCGAGAACTGCCGGCTGGGCTACTCCTGTGACGACGTGCCGGGCGGCCTGGTCTGCAGGCCGTCGACCTGAAGACCGAGATCACGGCGCTGGCGAAGAGCCTCGGGTTCTCCCGTGTCGGCTGCTGCAACGTGGATGGCGCGGGGGTGCTCGCGCCGGAGGGGCGGTGGCTCGCGAGCTGGGTCGCCGCCGGACGCCATGGGACCATGGAGTACATGGCCCGGACGCTCGACGCCCGCGTCGACCCGCGCAAGCTCCTGTCGGGCGTCGCCAGCGTGATCGTCCTCGCGGCGGAACACACGAGGCAGGATCCGCGGCGCGGGCCGGCTCCGGGGAGCATCGCGCGGTACGCGCGCGGTCGCGACTACCACAACGTCCTCGGCAAGCGGGCGCGCGTCGTCGCGCGGCTCCTCAGGAGTCGCGGCCACGAAGCGCGCTCGACGGTCGATTCGGCGCCGATGTTCGAGCGAGCCTGGGCAGGACGCTCGGGCGTTGGATTCTCCGGGAAGAACTGCTGCACGATCGTCCCGGGGCTGGGGTCGCACGTCCTTCTGGCGACGGTCCTCACGAGCGCCCGACTCGAGCCCGACGCGCCGATCCCCCCGCGGTGCGGCTCGTGTCGTGCGTGTCTCGACGCTTGCCCGACGGGCGCCTTCGCCGGTCCCTTCGAGCTCGACGCGCGGCGATGCGTCTCGTACCTGACGATCGAGAACCGGGGCCCGATCCCCGAGCCGCTCCGCGAGGGAATCGGCGACCGGCTCTTCGGCTGCGACGAGTGTCAGGAGGCCTGCCCCTTCTGTCGGACCGCTCCGCCGCCCGAGGGCGCCACGGCTCCGTTTGCCCTGGATCGCCGCTGGGTGGAGAGCGACGCGACGACCTTCCTCCGGCTCGACGACGCGTCCTTCGCCGAGCTCACTCGAGCGACGCCTCTGAGGAGACCAGGCCGCAGCGGCATGGCGCGCAACGCTGCCATCGTCCTCGGCAACGCGGGCAGCGCGGTGCACGTGCCGGTCCTCGCCGAGGCCGCGCGGTCGGATCCGTCCCCGGTCGTCCGCGAAGCCGCGGCCTGGGCCCTGCGGAGGCTCCGGGATCGCCTGGGGTAGTGATAGAATCCGCCCGGTGGCTCTTCCGCGACACTCGTTGGAGTCCGGCTCGCCGGCGGTGTTCGGCAAGTACGAGCTCTTCGAGCTCCTGGGCCGAGGTGGAATGGCCGAGGTGTTCCTCGCGCGGGCCAAAGGGCCCCTCGGGTTCGAGCGGATCCTGGTGATCAAGCGCATCCTCGCCCACCTCTCGGAGGACGACGACTTCCGCGAGATGTTCGTGGCGGAGGCGAAGCTGTCGGCCGCCCTCGCCCACGGAAACGTCGTCCAGGTCTACGAGTTCGGCGAGGTCGACGGGCAACTCTTCCTCGCGATGGAGTACGTGCCGGGATCCGACTTGCGAACGGTGCTGAAGAAGGTCGCGCTAGAGGGCGTGGGGATCTCGCCCGGAGTGGCAGCCCACATCGCCATCGAGGTCCTCGCCGGCCTCGGCCACGCGCACTCGAAGGCGGACCTCGCCGGCAAGCCGCTGCACATCGTGCACCGGGACGTCTCGCCGTCGAACGTCCTTTTGTCCACGCAGGGCGAGGTGAAGATCTGCGACTTCGGCATCGCGAAGATGGCCGCGCGCCACACCTCGACCGGACGGCTGAAGGGCAAGTTCGCGTACATGTCCCCGGAGCAAGCGGGGGGAGAGCCGGTCGACGGGCGGTCGGATCTCTTCGGAGTGGGGATCGTCCTCTGGGAGTCGCTCACGGGCAAACGGCTCTTCAAGGGTGACAGCGACGTGAGCACGCTGGGCATGGTCCGCTCGGCCGAGATCCCCGATCTGCCCGATCTCGGCGCTCCCTGCCAGGACCGCCTCCGGAGAATCCTGCGCCGTGCGCTGGAGAAGAAGCCGTCGAGGCGCTACCCGTCGGCCGAGGTGTTCGCCGCGGACCTCCGGGAGTGGCTCGGCATGGCGCGGGTTCGGGAGCCGGCCGCGGCCCTCCGGGACATGGTTCGCCAGCTGCAGGCCGGCGAGGACGCGTCCAGGGCCAGGTCCGTCGTCGTGGAGACGACGTCCGAGCGCTCGGGCGTGGTGGATGCAGCCCAGACCGCGGTCACGCCCCGCCCCGAGATGGACTCCGCGCCCGCCCCGGCGCCGGCACCGTTCGTGGCGGCCCCGGTGCCGGCGTCGTTCGCCCCGCCTCCGGTGGCAGCTCCGTCCGGGCCCCAGCCCGCGCCGGGCGGCCACGCACCTCCGGCTCCCGGGCCGATCCTCGCCGACTCGAACGAGATCAGCGCCGCGTCGGCCGAGCTGATCGGGCGGCGGCGACCGGGCCTGCTGTTCTTGATCGGCGGCGCGGCGCTCGCGGCTCTCGCGGCTCTGGCCTTCTTGCTGTGGCCCTCCGAACCAACGACCGCCGAGCGCCCGGCCTCGAGACCGACCGCGGAGCTCGAGCACGCCGCCGCACCTGTCCCTGCGCCCGCACCGGCGACCATCACACCACCCGCATCCGCCGCCGGGCAACCGGCCGGCTCGACCATGTCGTCGCCCGCCTTCGGGGCGCGCGACGGAGCCGTTCTCGAGCGGCCCGTCTCCTCGACTGTACCGGCGCAAGGCCCCGGCCTCCCCGCGGCCCGGACCGAAGCCAGACTCCCGGGCGACGGGCCACCGCTCGCGCCTCGGGGGCCGACGCGCCCGGAGGCAGCGAGCGCCGGCGCGAAGGCGCCGGCGCGACCGAGACCTCGCCCCTCGACGGTGAACGGCACGGTCGATCCTTTCTCGAACCTGAGCGGAGGTGCACCTTGAGGCTCGTGGCGACGCTCGCGCTCGCGTCATCGATCCTGGTCTCGAGGCCGGCTCTTGCCGAGGACCGTGCCCTGGCCCGGCGGCTGTTCATCAGCGGCGACCGCGCGTTCGCCCAGGGCGACTTCGCCGCCGCCCTCGAGGCCTACTCGGCGGCCTACGAGGCCGCGCCGCTCCCGGGCTTCCTGTTCAACATGGGCCAGTGCCACCGCAAGCTCGAGCACTGGGAGCTCGCCCGCGACTTCTTCACCCGATACCTCGAGGCGGTGCCCGACGCATTCAACCGCGCCGACGTCGAACGCCTGCTCGAGGAGGCGGCAGGGCACCTGCCGCCCGAGCAGTCCGGACCGGTCGAGGCGGCTCTGCCCCCATCAGAGAGCCGCCTCGAGCCTCCGTCGACGGCGCAGGCCCCGCGCGCCTCGCCGGAGCGAGTCGACCGCGGCAGCTCCGTTGGGCTACCGGCGTGGATCTCGCTGGGAGCCGGGCTCGCGCTGGCCGGCGGCGCTGTCTACTTCGCGCTCGTCCTCGAGAACGCTCAGGCCGACTTCGACGATCCCGCCCTCGACTGCTCCAGCGAGCTCGAGCGCTGCCGGGAGCTGCGCGACCGAGGGGACTCGGCGGCCCTGTTCAGGACGATCCTGGCGGGAGCGTCCGCGGCCACTCTCGTCCTGGCCGCCGTCCTCGTCACGCTCGACCTGACGGCGAGCCCTGGCTCGAGCGATGAGGCGCCGCGCATGGCGGTGTCGCTGGGGCCGGCGGCGCTGGAAGTACGCGGCACGTTCTGAGCGTCACAAGCCCAGAAGGACGCGCACGACGCCGGCCACCTTCGTCATGGTCTGTTCGGACACGACCCCGAGGCGCCTGTAGAGTCGGCCGTACGAGATCGTTCGTGTCTGCTCGCCGATGATCCAGCTCGCGACGGAGAGGCCGCCTTCCGGCGGGATACGGAGTCGTAAACGTCAAGGACCCGGGGCCAGGCACCCCACCGGCTCGGCGGAGATCACCACGTTGTCGTAGCGCACCCGGTTCGGGCGGGAGCTCGGCGGCGCGCCGCCGGCGAACTCGTCGTAGCTGTCGAGGACGAAGACGTTCGCCGCCAGAGCAGGCACCGTCCGCCACGCGAGCCCCTCGAACGGGCCCTGCGCCACCGAGTCCACCGACAGGTCGGCGCGGCCATCGGTCCGGCCGGGGGCGTTCAGCGTCAGCCCGAACTCGACGCAGCTCCACCTCCCCCTCTCGACCATCGGCGGCGGCTCGGTCAGGGGCGCGAAGGCATTTCCGAAGTACGTGCCCGTGGTGTCGGCGCGCATGTTCGCGAAGTAAGCCAGAAGCGCCCACTCGGCGTCCTGACCGATCTGTCCGATCGGGCTCAAGAACGCGACGAAGAAGTCGTCGCCTCGCGGCTTCTCGCCGGACCTTCCGAAGCTCCCCCACCACTCGGGAGATCCGCCGAAGCGCGGGCCGAGGACGCTCGAGCCCATCGCGTCGTAGTCGGTGGCGTACTGGACGTCGAAGCGCGCGAAGACGCGCGTCTGCTCCTCGAAGCGGTACAGGAGCTTCGAGGAGTTGACCGAGTCGTAGGTGAGCAGCTCGAGCACCGTCCTGCCTACGCCCTCGCGCGCCGCGCCGGAGACGAGACGGGGATGACCCGCGTCGGCGGCCCAGACGGGATGCAGCCCGTCCTCGAAGTCGTCGCAGAACAGCGTCGCGGGCTGACCGCACAGCTCCGCGAACGGCCCCGACCCGTCCGCGTCCTCGCGGGGATCGGCGTCCTCGTCGTTGTCTCTCTCGGCGTCGAGATCGGTCGGGTCGTCACCGAACCAGGGATCCGTGTCGGACGGCGGCTGCGGTCTTGGTACTTCGACGCAAGCACCCAGGGCCACCGCGATGAAACCTGCGCGGGCACTCATGGGGGAATACGACCTCCATCACGATGCCCTGAAGTGCAACCGATGGGCCCCGCGATGCGCAAACGCGAATCCGGCGGTCGGCGGTACCGAACTGCCACGGGCCCCCGTGCGCAAGTGGCGAATCCGCCGCGGTTCTACCCGCTCCAGGCGACGCCGACGGTCCTCGACTCGGGTGTCGCCACGACGAACGGCGACCAGTCCACGGTGCGCGCCGGGAGCTGGCGCGAGCGGCGTGGATGTTTCCAGCTCGGGACCGCGACCTCGATGGACATCCTCCGGGCTATCGTGTGCGGCCCGTGCGGCGGCCGCCCGTGGCGAGCATCCTCATGTACTCGCCGCCGGTGTACGAGTCGATGAGGGACGTGAACTCCGCGACCCGGAGCTCGAGGCCGGCGAGCGCGCGAGGGTCTCGTGGCGGGTCGACCCACATCGCCAGGAGGATCTGCTTGCGAATGAAGTAGAGCCGGGTGACCTCTTTCAGGATCTCCACCTGCTGCGCGACGAGCGCATACGACTGGAGCTCGGCCGGGTTGAAGACCGTCTCCGACAGGTTCCACGAGAGCGCCGCGGTGCCGCCCAGGACGTCGTCGGCCGAACGATCGGTCGTGTCCAGGACCGCGAGAGGATCGACCACGCTGCGGTCCCGGTCCACGGCCGACAGGCTCCCGGCCACGGTCACGGTGGGCAGGAATGCCCGACCCGTCGAGCGGCTGCGCAGGCTGTCGATCGCCTCTGGCTCCAGGTTGTAGTGTCTGATCGCCGCGCGCTGGACCTGCACGATCGAGGGCTCGCGCGCCAGGCGCGCCACGGCTTCGCGCATCCTCGAGAGCCGTGCGGAGTCATTTGGGACGACCGGCTGTGCCTCGGCCCTGCCTGCCACGGTCGCGACCAGCGCGAGGGCTGCGAGCGATGCTCCAGAAAACCTGCGAATCATGGTTCCTCCTGGTTCAGGGTGAGCGCGTCGAGGAGCGCGGTCATCTCCTCGACGCGAATGGAGAGCGCGATCATCGTCCTCGGATCGTGCGCGACCTGCGCGAGCTCGCGGAGCGCCCGGGCGCGCTCCGCCCAGGCCTGGGCGACAGTCCACTCGACGGCTCCCCGGATGCGCATCACGTCGTTCCACACGGTGTTCGACTCGGCTCGATCGAACTCGAGGAAGGGGAGGTTCCAGCTCAGCGTCACACCCACTCCCCAGGAGGTACGCGCCGCCTGGTCGCGTACGCCGAGCTCGCGCGTCTCGGCTGCGAGCCAGCAGTTCGGTGGGTTGATCGAGAGGCGGCAGCTCGCGGTCGAGTAGACGTCGTCTATCGACTCGACCGTGCCGAGGCCCGACCAGGTCCTGACGAGCGAGCCGTGCGAGACCCAGGCGGCGGCCGCGATCTGGGGCAGCGCGTGGCGGTGCCGCGCCTTCGCTCGGCGCGCGACGAGCGTCCCGAGGTCGAGCTCGGTGCGCTCGAGCACCCCGTCGAGCACCGCGTCGAGCGGAGGCGTGGTGGCGAGGGCGCTCTCTGCCGCCCTCGCGACGGCGTCGTCCCGAACGGGCCTGAAGGGCACGGTCTCGGGCTCGAGGACGAGGAGCTGGTCGCCCGTCACGAGCCAGACGCGGTCCGGGTCGTTCGGGTCGAGCGCGAAGGTCCCGAGCAGCGCGTTCGTGCGCCTCGTGTACAGAGGCTCGACGGTCCTGCCGGCGTCTCGCGTCTCCCAGAAGACGTCGTCCGTGAGGATGTACAGGTGCCGCGCGTCCCTGGGGTCGTACCAGAGCATGCCAATCACGTGGCGCTCCAGAAGCTCGGGCGCCATCGGCTCGAAAGTCCGTCCGCCGTCCCGCGACACGACCCCGCCGTCGTTCGAGCCGACGTAGAGGATGCCGGCGTCCGTGGGCTCCACCGAACAGTTGATCCGCGCGTCCGTCGAGCCCTGCATCGAGATGTAGACGTCGGTGAAGTCGTCGAGATCGGTCGTGACGTAGACCCCGCCGTACGTGCCGATGTAGATCCTGTCCGGGTTGGTCGGGTCCGGCGCGATGTAGCAGGTCGGCAGCGCTCCCCACGGCCCGGTCGGTCGTCGCCACGCGATCCCGCCGTCGGTCGAGGAGAAGAAGCCCACTCCCGTCCCGATGTAGACGCGATCGGCGTCGCGCTCGTCGCACACCACGCTGAGGACCGATGTCTCCTCGACGTTCGCGCCCCCGAAGACCCGAAGCCACGTGCGCCCGGCGTCGCTCGAGCGGTACAGTCCGTCGTCCGTCGCCGCGTAGACGCGAGCCGCGTCGGTCTCGCAGGTCGCGAGCCAGTTGACGCCCGTTGGATGACGCACCCATCCGGCGAGCACCTGCCGGATGACGTCGCCTGGATCCTCCGAGCGATTGCGCGGCGCGAGGCCGCCCTCCCCTTCCTCCCGACCCTCGCCCGAGTCCTCGTCGGCCATGCCGGTGGGCACCCCGCGGAAGGGCGGGGCGATCTCCGGCAGCTCGTCGAACATGTCGACGCCTTCGACCACGACCTCGCCGAGCTCGGGCAGCGGGATCGGCATCGTCGACGGCTCGTCTGCCGACAGGCGCGACTCCTCCCACGTGCCGCCTCCGTCGACCGACCTGTAGATGTTCCCTTGATCGTCGCCGATGAGGATGAGCCTCCCGTCCTCGCCTGCGACGTCGACCAGCTCGAGGGTCGCGCCCTGGCGAAGGCCGTGGTCGACCGCCCTCCACACTCGATGCGGCGCGGGCGGGGCTTCCTGAGCGCGCGCCGTGCCGCCGAGTGCACTCGCCAGAAATAGCGCGGCAAGATGCCCTGTCGGGGGTGAGGCAGCGGTTCGCGGACGCGGACAGGTGGCTACTATCGTGGCCATGGCCCACCGGGTAGCGGCACGTCCGCGCGCGCGGACTCGCTGGGAAGCGGCGATTGGCCTCGACCCTGGCATCGTCGAGCTGGCATCCGGCGTGCTCATATCAGATCCCCATGCGGGTCCGTCCATGCTTTTCGGTCATGATGCTGGCCCTCTGGAGCGCGGGTTGTGCCGCCGGAACCGACGAGGGGCCAGGCGACACGCCCGAGGCGCCCGAGCCCATGCCGACCCCTGAGGTCCTCGGCCTCGGGACCGCTTCGATCGCCATCGGCGAAGAGCTCAGGTTCGAGGGCACCGGCTTCGTGAACGACGAGCGCGGCTACACCACCGTCACGTTCCGCGGCCGGTTCACGGCCGAGGACGGGACCGTCGACAACGTGGATCTCTCGATCGTGCCCCAGGTCCTGAACGAGACCGAGGCCGCCTGGTCGCAGTTCGGGCCGTACCGGGTTCCCTTCGTCCCGGCGGGCAACCGGATCGGCACCTTCGAGGGACGGGTCTTCGCCACGAACGTGTCGATCCTGGGCGAGCCCGACGTCGTCCAGGCCAGCGGCCTGGACGCCTCGCTCGTGGTCGAGCCGTCGATCGTGGTGCGCGAGCTGCAGCCCGACGGTGCGGGGTGCGCGATCGTGTCCGTGGCCGCGCTGAACCTCTTGCCGTACCGCATGCAGGTCGAGGCCGTGGGCTTCGATCCCACGACGTTCCGCTACGTCGTATCCCCAGGCGCCGTCACCGACCTCGAGACGGGCGCCGGATCGCCGACCGAGACGGTGCTCGAGCACGTCGCGACCGGCAGGGTCGACGCGCTCGCCGAGCCCGAGTGGATCCGGTTCGCCGAGGTTCCCTACGGGCTCCCGGCGTACCGCGGCTCGATCTCGATCCTCGCCGAGGACTCGCAAGGCGTGGAGCACCAGGTCCAGGTCCGCCTCACGGTTCGGCGGCCACTCCAGGTCTCCTTCCGGGATGCGATCCAGCCTGCCGAGATCTACGCTCCGGTCCCCGTCTCCGGCTGCATCCCTGGCGGCGTGAACGGCCGCATGACGAACTACAGCGAGTCGCGCGAGGAGGTCCGCGAGCGTACCTTCCAGGTTGGCTGGGAAGACAGCTGGGAGACCTCGTACACCGTGGGGCGGACCGAGAGCTACACGGAGGGCGACGCGGAGCGGAACCGGGTGGGCTTCTCGACGACTGACGGCACGAACTGGAGCTGGAACGTTGGCGGTGAGGTCTACGGCGAGGGCGGCGTGAGCCTCGTGGCCGAGGGCAAGGCCGGGTTCAAGGTCACCGGCGGCGTGGGCGGCGGGGGCGAGCGCTCCCAGACGAACGACCGCGACCGCGAGTGGGAACAGTCACGTAGCTGGGGCGAGGCGGTCGAGGAGTCGGCCTCGGTCCGGGAAGCCGAGGGCGCTTCCGGGTCGGAGGCGTGGGCGGTGTCCTCGTCCGACAGCCAGGCGCTCGAGTTCAGCGCATTCCTGCTGCCCAACCGGTTCGGCGTCTTCTATCGCCAGACGACCAGGCTCGTGCGCACGGGTCAAGTGGTAGCCTACGACCTGTGCGGCCAGGCCATCCCCGTGGGCGACATGGCGCTCGACGACTATACGTGGGCCCCCGAGCTGGCGATGGACACCGAGTGCCCGCCCTTCCCGGAGTCGTCGTTCCCCGAGGCTCAGTGCCTGGCGCCGCCGTGCGAAGACTCGTACTAGCTCTCTTCGCGCTCGGTGGTTGCGTCGGGTCGCTCCGCGAAGGCGACGGCGGAACCGACGGCGATCCGCTGGGCGAGAGCGACGGGGGCGCGGACGGCGGCAATGTGGAGCCGTGCAACGGCCTGGACGACGACGGCGACGGGAAGGTCGACGTCAACCCCGACGGCAGTCCCCTGAGCCGGAGCTGCGAGACCGCGTGCGGCACCGGCAGCGAGTACTGCGAGGCTGGCGAGTGGGTCTGCTACGCGCCCCAGCCGCGCGACGAGGTCTGCGACAACTTCGACAACGACTGCGACGGCGACGTCGACGAGGGCTGCTCCTGCAGCGTGGGCGACCAGCAGCCGTGCGGCCCCGAGAACGTTGGGGCATGCCGGCGGGGCGTCCAGACCTGTCAGGCGGGCGGGAGCTGGGGCGAGTGCACGGGCGCGGTCGAGCCCGAGCCCGACGACTCCTGCGGCAACGGCGTCGACGACGACTGCAACGGCCAGACCGACGAGACCTGCGGCTGCACTCCCGGCGAGGAGCAGGCCTGCGGGACCGACGAGGGCGAGTGCGTGCCGGGCTCGCAGTCCTGCAGCGCCGAGGGCCTGTGGGAAGACTGCGTCGGCGTCCAGGGGCCGTGGGACGAGGTCTGCAACGGCCTCGACGACAACTGCGACGGAACGGCCGACGAGTTCTGGGAGGCAGACGAGTACGAGCAGAACGACACCTGCGACCGGCGCTACTGGGTGGGCGAGATCGAGCAGGACTCAGAGCCCATCGTCATGAACGACATGAGCCTGTTCGAGGGCGGCGACGAGGACTGGTTCTCGATGCGCTGCCAGGAGGGCAACAACTGGTGCGTGCCGGGGACCAGCGAGTGCACCTATCGGATCACCGTCCAGGTCGCGCTCGAGAGCGGCATCGATCCCGATGACGTCGAGGTCTGCGCCATCGACGGAAGCTGCACGGAGGCGGCCGATCCGAACCGCCTCTTCTGCACCCACGCCGCGAACTGGTACGACGAGTGGGATTCGTACCTTCTCGCCCTGGTCTGGGGCGGCACCTGCGGCGCGGACGACTCGAAGGAGTGGCAGGTCGTTGTGCGCGGCGCGGGCGGCAGCGAAGCCTGCGGCTACTACGGAATCGCCTGGTCCTTCGAGCGCACCGACGAGGAGTGTCCGTAGGTCTCAGGGGCCGGCCAAGGGGGCACGCGGAAGGCAAGGCGGTCACTTCGCCCCGACGAATCCCAGCAGGGCGAGCGGAGCCGGATTCACTCCGGCGCAGCGAGCACGCGTGCAGGCCGACCGGAAGGCCCCCGCGACGTCACAGCTCCGTCCACGGAATGGCGGTGACGTGCTCGGTGAGCTGCTCCCGTCGCGCCGCCCTGCAGACCACGAAGCCACGCCGGCACAGCGCGCCGTGTCGGTCGATGAAGTGCTCGATCCCAGCCGCGTCCGCCGGACGTGGGTTCCGCGTGTACTTGGCCTCGATGGCGATGCACTCGCGCGGCGTCTCGAGGACGAAGTCCACCTCCGCGCCGTCGACGGTTCGCCAGAATCCCAGGCGGAAGCCTCTCCCGAGATATCCGATTCGCGCCGCGAGCTCGCAAGCGATCCAGTGCTCGAAGAGCTGGCCGGCTTGGGTCGAGAGGATGCCATGTTCAAGCGGCAGCCCCGCGAGCGCGTTGCGAACTCCGACGTCGAAGAAGAACGCCTTCGGCGTCTTGAGAACCCGCGAGCGGTCCGACCGCCCGAACGGTTCCACGGTGAAGGCAAGCAGCGTGTCCTCGAGGACGGAGTAGAACCCGCGGATCGTCGAGAGCGCGATCCCGGACTCCTGCGAGAGCCTCGTCAGGTTGATGGCCTTCCCCGATTCGACCGCGGCCAGCTGGAGGAATCGGCCGTACTGCCCCAGGTTCCGCGCCGCCATCTCGCGAAGCACCTCCTCCTCGACGTACACGGCCGCGTAGGAGGCGAGGGTCGCGGCGAAGCCCCGGCCCTCGGTCCAGGCGCCAGGGAGGCTCCCCAGCACGAGCCGGTCCTCGAGCGATCTGGCGGGGAACTCGGCCGCGAATTCCCCGCGCGGGCGGCGCAGCACCACTCCCGCTGCGCCTCCGGCGACCTCCCAGCTGCAGACCGGCGACAGATGGAACCGGTGAATCCGTCCCGGGAGGAGGTTGACTGCGCCTCGCCGCAGACGGCGCGCCGAGCTGCCCGTGAGCGTGAACGTGTACCTGCCCGGGTGGCGATCGAGCAGAAGCTGGATCTCGTCGAGGAGCTCGGGTACCCGCTGGACCTCGTCGATCAGGACGTGGCGGTGCTTCCGGCCGTCGGCTGCCAGCGCTCGGCCCAGCGCGGCCGGATCGGTGGCCAGGCGGAGCCGCTCGGCCCGTTCCTGCAGGTCGATGAGCAGATCGGCCGGCTTTCGGATCAAACGGAAGAGCGTCGACTTCCCGGTTTGCCTCGCTCCGAGCACGAGCCTCGCCTTGCCTCGAGACGCCCGTCGGGACAACGCGACCTCGAGGTAGCGATGATATTGCATCTCACCGCATAATCTACGCCACAAGCTGCGTGATGGGAACCGATTCGAGCTCCGGCGCCGAGACCCTCTTCGTGGAGATCTCAGAAGATGTCGGGAGGCTCGCAGGTGAAGTGGATCACGATGAGCCCGCTCTGCTCGCCGGTTCCCGCGACGCCGTCGTAGTCCGCCTCGTCCGACCGCGGCGCGATGCCGCTTCCGCGCTCGGAGGAGAGCATCACAGAGTCGAGCGCTGACGGGTCGACGAAGCCCGAGCCTCCGAGGCCGGGCTCACCGCGTGCGCCGCCGCTGCCGCCCGAGTAGCCGCCACCGCCGCCGTTGATGTCGTCGGCTCCGGTGGAGCCGAGCATGGTCGCCTGGCCGCCCGCGTCGGGCGCATTGCCCGTGCCGCCCGGGGCACAATCGGGTGCGCCGGCGCTCCCGCCGCCTCCGGCGATCACGAGCGCCCTGGCGCCGTCCGCGGCGGTGATCGGGCCGCCGCCGCGGAACACGCCCGACAGCCCGCCGCCACCCCAGGAGCCGAAGCCGAACCGGACCACCTCCTCGTTCGTGATCCCCGCCCGGCCGCGCTTTCCAACGATCACCACGAGTGGCGTGCCCGGAGCCACCTCGAAGGCAGCCTCGGTGAACCCACCCAGCCCGGAGTCGTCGCCTTCGCAGACCCCCTCGCCGTTCCCGCCCGCGCCCCATGCCTTGACGGCCATGTAGCGGACGCCGTCGGGAACGATGAACTGCTCTTGCGTCTCGGTGACCTGGAACTCGACGGTCGCGCAGCCGCCGTCGCCGTCCGCGTCGGAGTCGGAGTCGGCGTCCGCGTCCGCGTCCGTGTCGGCGTCGGCGTCCGAGTCCGCATCCGCGTCGGCGTCACCGCCGCCGCCTCCGCAGGTGCCTGGGCCGGGGCACTGGATCGTCGGTTGAGCGCAGCCCGCCAGGGTCATCACCATCCACGCCCGAAGGCTCGATCTGCAGGAGTCGCGCATGATGCACACGCTTCGACGGCAAGAACCCGGCCAGGCGTCCGCCCCGATTCGCCCGCGGCGCCTCTCGTCTTCTTGGCGTGTCGTGCCGCCACGAGTTGAGCACGCCCGTGCCCGGCGGTCATCGTACCGGCCGTCACTTTTCTGTCCCAGCCCCCGCTCAGCGTGCCCCTGCGCGTCCCAAGAGGTGGCCGCCTCGGTCCCCCCAGCGCGCGCGGAATGGACCAACCGCGAGGGCGCCAGGAGCGCCAGTACCCAACCCGCAGAAGGAGACGAGCCAGGAAGGATCAGTTTGGATCCTGGTTCCTTCCGTCCTTCCCGCCTTCCTGTTCGACCTCCGGAACGGCGCCGGCGGTGGCCGGATGTGCCGCGGTCAATCGAGGGTGCGTCCGTGGCGTCTTGGCGGTCGACCCCCGGCGGGAGACACGACGAGACCGCGCTGGTGGCGCGCGCCTTGCTGCTATGCGGCATCACCATGATGACCACGAGGACGAGCGCCTGGGCCCTGATGCTGGTACTTTGGTCGGCCCCCGCATGCACGAGCTCCATCGACGGCACCGGCGGCGAACCGGACGGTGACGCCGACGCCGACGGAGACCGTCCCGCGGACGGTGGTGGCGACGGCTCGGGCGACGCCGACTCGGACACGGACTCCGACGCCGACGCGGATTCGGATGCGGACTCGGATGCCGACTCGGACGCAGACGCCGATGCGGACGCCGACGCCGATGCGGACGCCGACGCCGATGCGGACGCCGACGCCGACGCCGACCTGCCGCTCGTGGCGGCGGTCGACGTCTCGCATTGGTCCAAGGCGCTGACCGACCCGGACGTGGACTGCCTCTGGGAGAGCGACTATCGGCACGTGATCGCCGGCACGCAGGTTCCGGAGGTCACGCGCCAGCAGCTCGAGATCGCGATCCGCGGCGGAATGACCGTGGATCTCTACGTGTACCTGTACTGGGACATCGTCATCGAGCAGGTTCGGAACGCGCTCGACCTCGCGGCGGAGTTCCCCGAGGTCGGCCGGATCTGGCTCGACGTCGAGGAGGAGGGCGGAGCGCCGGGCGCCGTCGAGCTCGGCGACTTGATCCAGGCGGGGCTGGACGAGCTGGGCGGGTTCCCCGGCGGAATCTACACCGGTGCGGGCTTCTGGAACGGGCACATGAACGACACCGACAGGTTCTCGGGCGAGCTCCTGTGGTACGCGCACTACGATGGCGAGGCGTCGTTCGACGCCTGGGACGACCCCGAGGACCCAGATCGCTTTGGCGGCTGGGAGCGGCCGTTCGGCAAGCAGTACATGGATAATCACCTGCGCGTCTGCGACCTCACGCTGGACCACGACATCATCCGGTGGGACCAGATCCCGAGCGTCGTCGTCGATCGCACGCCCCTGCCCGACGACGGCGACCCGCCGCCGGCGCTCGAGGACCTCAGGCCAACCGGGGGCCTCAGGATCACGACGGAGTGGGTGCGGCCGACGGCGCCGGCGAGTCGCGAGGCCACGGGCTACGAGATCGCCATACAGCACTGGAACGACCGCTGGATCGACTACGTCACCTACGACACGGACGTCTCGGCGGTGACCTTCTACCCGGTGGTCGCCGATCACACCTACCGCTGGCGGATCCGCGGCGAGAACGACCATGGCTGGGGTCCCTGGTCCGAGTGGGCATGGTTCGACTTCGGCGACGTGGCCGACCCCCCGCCGGACGAAGAGATCCAGCTCTAGTTGAACAGTCTCCATCGCGCCGTGGCTCCCGCTGCCCTCCGGAGCGTTGCGGCCGCCGGGCAGCGAGTCGTCACAACAGCGAACGAAGGCCGATTCACTCGGCCGTAGTGAGCGATCATGCCGGGCGCCGAAGCGGGGGGGGCCGCGGGGGGCGCTGCAAGCCCACCCGCGCTAAATGAACAGCTCCCCGTCCTCTGACGGTACGATCACGTAGACGTTGCGCTCGTCCAGGCGCGCCACGCCGTTGCCGCGAACCACGATCACGGCGTGGAAGATCTGCGCCGCGTCGTCGGGCTCGACGAAGTCGTTCTGGAACGTCACGGTGAAAGTCACGATCGTGCCGGGGACCACGTCGTAGAAGGTCGTCTCGTCCATTCCGGAGACGTGATCGTCGGGCGCGGCGGACGCAGGCACGATCGAGACGATGAACCGCCTGGCGTCGACGTCGTCCGAGGGGTCGTCCTCGGTCACGGTATCCACGTCCTGCACGACACCTCCGGCCAGCTCGACGATGGCGTCCACGACCGAGTCCGACAGCCCCGTCCCGTTCGCTGGGCCGTCGAGCACGAGCGGCTCGCCGTCCACGACGGTCCCGGTCGCCTCCGCCGTGGCCTCCATGTGCTCCCGCGTGATGTCGTGCGTGGGGCGGCCGTCGTAATAGTCCCACCCCCACGCCGCCTCGATCGCGAAGCCCGCCACCCGGGCGCCGATGTCATTCAGTGCGCGGACGGCATCGTCCCAGTCGTGCGGCTCCGGGTCGATGTCGCTCCAGGGGTAGACGCCGCCCGGTCCGTTGTGCATGGGGGCGTCGGAGATCAGGAGCACGATCGGCAGCGCGCCCTCGCGGAAGCACGGCATCCCGACGAGGAGCTGATCGAGATCCTGGCAGTCCTCCGGCTCGACCCAGTCGCCAATGCCCTCACCGCTCGCCGTCTGGTAGAGCGCCTCGACGTGCGCCTCCGGGATGATGCAACCGCCCAGGCCCAGCGGCTGGTCGAGCCGATCCACGGCGTCCTCGACGTCGTCGAGATCCTCGGTGACCTCCTGATGCAGCGTGAACGGCCTGTCCGACGCGCTGCACCCGTCGCTGCCCACGGGGAAGTCCTCGAACTCGCCGACCCCGAACGCGACGTCCTCGATCTGCTCCGAGATCCCCGGGATGATCGTGCCCTGCAGCCCCTGTTGGATGTTGTCGATCGAGGGACCCATCGAGCTCGAGGTGTCCACGAGGAAGAAGATGTCCGCCCGATGGATGTCGGTGCCGAACGCGAGGGGCGCCTGGATCGGATCGGCGCCAAACGGCAGGATCACGTAGTAGTCGTCGTCCGGGATCCGGCTGTCCGGGTCCGTCGGGTCGGTCCCCGCGATCACCTCGACCGGGTCCACGAACCCATCCGAGTCGGTGTCCGCCCATCCGGGGTTCGTCCCGAGGCGTACCTCGTCTGCGTCCGGCAGGCCGTCGTTGTCGCTGTCGGTGTCGAAGGCGTCGAGCTGGCCATCCTGGTCCGAATCGCGAAGGGCCGAGCAGCCCGCGTCTCCGGCCTCGATCTCGTCCAGGATCGAGTCCCCGTCGGCATCGCGATCGTCCGAGTTCGGCAGCCCGTCCCCGTCGAGGTCCCCGTCGCCCTCGATGTCGTCCGGGATCCCGTCGTTGTCGCCGTCCGGATCGTCGCACTCGGCGTCCGCGTCGGCGTCCGCATCCGAGTCCGCGTCCGCGTCGCCTCCACCGCGATCGCCGGGGGAGCACGCGAAGAGGAGCCCCTGCAGCGCGACGACCAGGAATGCGACTTCCCTCATGGACCTGAGCGTACCGCCGAAGGTCAGCCAGGATCCATGCGGGATCCGCGCTCAGAAGATCGTCGGCTGGCAGCACCCCGTGACGCAGTAGTAATCCCTCGCGCACAGCTCGTCGCCCGGCTGGCCGCACTCCTGGACGCCGGGATCGCAGCGAGCCGGTGGGACGCCGCCGTCCGCGATGGGCACGCCGCCGTCCGCGCCGACGACGCCGCCGTCGCGGTCGCCGTCCTGGTCGCACCCGGGCGGGAGCTCGTCCTTGCCGAGGCAGATCTCGCAAGGGCCGCAGTCGTTGAAGCAGTCCTCGACCGGAGTGCACGGAGGACAGGCGGTGGGATCGTCCACGAGGTCGAACGTGCAGGTCCCCTGGTTGTCGTCGTCGAGAGCCCCGATCCAGACGAACGCGCCGCTCAGCTCGGGGAAGGTGCAGCAACCGAAGCAGTCGCAGCCGTTCGGTGTGAGCGGTGGGCAGACGGTGAGGCACTGCTCGGACTGGTCGGCCGGACAGTCGCGGGAACCCACCCGATCGGCGTCGAAGGCGCAGCCCTCGCCCTCCGGGGGGAAGTCCGGCGCGACCGCCAGCGGGTCGCAGCGGTGATCCCAGAGGCAGTCGTCGTTTCCCGGGCCGTTGCCGAAGTCGAAGTAGCAGTCCGCCCTGCACGGACCGCCGGTCTCGCCGCCGATGTCGGCGTTGAGCGCGGGCCCTTCGGTGTTGTCGCAGGGTCCCAGGCACTCGCGGTCGCGCCAGTCGACCCGCCCGTCGCCGTCGTCGTCCCGGCAGTTGCCGCACTCGAGCTCGTGGCCGTCGCAGATGGTCACGTAGCAGACGAACGTCCCTCCGTCGTCCGTGATCTCGACGCCTCCGTCCCGGACCTCGATGGGGCCCCCGTCCTCGACGTCCCACCCCCCGCCGTCGCGGTCCGAGTCGCCATCGGCGTCGGCGT
>JACPQR010000183.1 GCA_016190375.1 Deltaproteobacteria bacterium | reverse complement strand
GCGGTTCCGGCTCCGACGCTTCCCGGTCGCCTGTCGCCTGTTGCCTGTTGCTTCGTCCTACCGGCGATGCTGGTGGAGATCAACAAACCGGCTCGCCGCTGGGGTTGGCCATGCCGAACCCGGGTCCGTGCAACGCACCCATGACGGTCTGTCGCGAGTGCCCACGACCGGGTCCCATGCTACTCTCCCGCTCCACGCGGGGATGAGCCTGAGGGCACGCTACCTGAAGAGCTTCGACGTGAAGCTCGCGGAGCTTCGCGACTCGGTCGGCCGGCTGGGTGGCATCGAGGACGCCTCGACGGCCTCGGCCGAGCTGCGGCGGCGGCTCCAGACACTCGCCGGGAGCGGCGACGTCTACGGGGTCCCCGAGGTCTCGGAGTGGGCCCGCGAGACTCTTCGAGTCGTCGATGCTCTGCGCGCGCGGTCGGGTGCGGCCTCGTCGAGCGACATCGGCGACCTTCTGCAGAGAATGGCCGGGCTTGCGGGCCTGGTGAGGAAGCTCGAGGAGGCGGAGGAGGGGGGCGGTGGCCCGCCGGCGCTCCCGCTTCCGCTCACCGAGCCCGTCCGGCCCTGGTCCGAGGGGCCTTTCGATCCGCCGCATCTGTCCGACGACGCGGAGCTTCTGGCCTCCCTCACGCCAGCGCCTGTGCCCCAGGCCGCGCCCGCGTCCGCGTCCGAGGCAGCCACGGCGTCGGCGTCCGAGGCCGTGCCGGCGCCCGAGACCGTGCCCGCGCCCCCGTCGGTCCCGGAGGGAATCGACAGGAAGACGGAAAGTCAGGAAGGAACATCTCCATCCGGCCCTTCCGCCCTTCCCGCCTTCCTGTTGGATCTCCGGTCCGAGGCCGAACCCGAGACCGCGACCGCGACCGCGACCGGGACCGAGACCGGGACCGAGACCGAGACCGGGACCGAGACCGCGACCGCGACCGCGACCGGGACCGCGACCGAGACCGCGACCAAGACCGAGACCGCGACCGAGACCGCGACCGCGGCCGAGACCGGGACCGCAACCGAGACCGCGACCCGGTCGGACCCGGAGGGAATCGACAGGAAGACGGGAAGTCAGGAAGGAACATCTCCATCCGGCCCTTCCGCCCTTCCCGCCTTCCTGTTGGATCTCCGGTCCGAGGCCGAACCCACGGCCGCCACCGGGGCGGCCACCGCGACCGGGACCGAGACCGAGACCGAGACCGAGACCGCGACCGCGACCGCGACCGAGACCGGGCCTGCTGGCGTCGCGGACGCCGACGATGCGTTCGAGCGAATCAGCTATCCGGAGCTCATCGTCGTCTATCCCGATCCGGACTCGCCACAGAAGCTCACGCCGTTGCCCGAGGCTGCGCCTTCGGTGGAGGAGGCTCTGCTCGCGGCCAGCGCCGCGATCCCCGAGGCGGCGGCGCCACGGCCTCCGCGACCACACGCGGTGCCGCCTCCCCTACCGGTCCAGGAGATCGCGATCCTCGTGATCGACGACGACGAGGCCGTTCACTTCGGGATTCGCGAGGCTCTCCCATCCCGCCAGTACCGTGTCGCGGCGACGTCGGACCCCGAGTCGGGCATCGAGATGGCGAGGACGGACACGCCCGACCTGATCTTCATGGGGGCCAGGGTGAGGGACTCGAGCGGTCTCGAGCTCCTCGAGCGGTTGCGGAAGGACCCGCTGACCCAGTTCGTGCCGGTGGTCTTCGTGACGATGGGGGCGGAGCTGACCGAGCGGACCAGGGGGCTCGTCGCCGGCGCCGCCGACACGCTGCCCAAACCCTTCGAGGCCGCGGACGTGGTCGAGCGGGTTCAACGAATCGCCGTCGATCTCGGGCCGGACCCCGAGGGTGTCCCGGACCTGGGAGCGGCCCCTCTCCCCGAGATCGTGCGTTTCGTGGAGCGCGAGATGCGCCGGGGGCTCCTCGACTCGGCCGAGACGTCCAGCCACGACCTCAAGATCCACCTCGGACGCGGCGGCGAGATCCTCGCCGCGACCTGGGCGGCCGTGGCGAGGTTGCGCGAGCTCATCGCGCGCCTGTCGAACGGCAACGTGCGGTTCCGCGCGGTCGATCACGGTCGCCTGGGCGTCCTCGCGCTCCACGCCGAGGACCACGTTGCGGTCTCGTCCGCCACGGCCTCCGGCGGCCCCTCGTCGGACCTCGCCGGGCGCCTGGTCCTGGTGGCCGACGACGATCCGGGTGTGCGATGGCTCTTCACGAGCGTACTCGGCGACGTGGGGGCGACGGTCGAGACGGCCGAGGACGGTGACGTCGCGCTCGAGCGAGCTCGCGCGCGGCGGCCTGACGTGATCGTGTCCGACATCCTGATGCCGAAGATGGACGGGTGGGAGCTCTGTCGCGCCGTCCGCCGGGACTTCTCGCTGCGCGACGTCCCGATCGTCCTCATCTCCTGGAAGGAGGACTTCTTCCAGCGGATGAAGGAGCTGTCCGCGGGCGCGGACGAGTACCTCCTCAAGGAGGCGCAGCGCACGCAGATCGTCGACCGCCTGCGGCAGCTCCTGCGCCCGCGCTCGCTCCTCGAGGCCCGCCTCTCGGTTGGTTCCGAGATCCACGGCCGCGTCGACGCGACGGGGATCCTCACTCTCATCAGGGCGGCGGCGCGGATCCGCGGCGACGCCCAGCTATGCGTCCGGGAGAACTGGAACCTGTTCGAGCTCGAGCTCAGGGCAGGCCGGCCGCTGTCCTGCATCCGGACGGCGACCGACGGCTCGTTCGCCCGCGGGATGCCGGCGTTCGTCGAGATGCTCGGGATCGACGGCGGTCGGTACTCCGTGGGGCCCGGCGCGGCGGCCGTGCGGCCCAACCTGGATGGCGAGCTCGAGGAGGTCGTCGGTCTCGCGGCGCACCACATCAACGAGCTCGTGGGGCTCGTGCACGACGGCGCCCTGATGCGGATCGCCCAGATCGATCTGCGGCCCGAGTCGATCGAGTCGTACCTGAGAGCCGCGCCCGAGCGAGTCAGGGCGGTCGTCCAGGCGCTCGCCAGGAAGACGACGCCGCGCGAGCTCGTGCTCGGTGGCGCCGTCGGGCCGCAGGAGCTGGAGCGGATCGTCGTCGATCTGATCAAGCGCGGCGGCGTGGCCGCGATCGAGGCGCCGCCGCCCGAGGCCGCCCCGAAGCCCGTCACCGACGACGACCGGCGGTGGGAGATCCTCCGCCAGGGCGACCACGCCGACGACGGGCCTCCGCCTCCGCCGTCGCGATCGGGCGCGACCACGCCCAGCGCCGTGCCGGCCGAGCCAGGCCAGGCTTCGTCCCGGACCACGCCGACGCCACGGGTGCCCGCGGCCATGACCGGGACGCCGACGGAGCGGATCTCGCTGGCGCCGATGACCATGCCCTCGGTGCGGCCGACGTCGACGCAGATGAGGCTCGCCTGGTTCCTCGTGATCCTGGGGGCCATCGTCGGCGCGGCCCTGTGGTTCCACATCCTGACCGGCGTGGGGAAGAACGGAGAGGATGCGGCACGCGAGCCCGACTCACGCACCGCGATCCACGAGGTGGAGCCGGAGGCGCAGCCCGAGGACGAGCCCGTACGCGAGGTCGCCCCGCCGTCCGAGGAGCCCGCTCCGCCGGGCGACGAGGAGCCTTCCGGTCGGGTGGCCGAGGAGCCGGCGCCTCCTCCCACCCACGAGCGGATCGAGCCTGCGCGCGAGCCTGGGGCGAAGGCGCCGCCGGGCAAGCGCCCGGAGCAGCCCGGCGTGGTCACGACCGAGGAGGTCTTCGTGACGAGCGGGCAGCGAGACGAGGAGACCCGACCGAGACGCGACGCGACGGGCACGCTCCAGATCATCCCGGGCGCTCAGGAGCTGGCGGGCGCTCAGGTGACGGTCGACGGGCAGCCAAAAGGAGAGATGCCGCTGTCGATCGCCCTGCCGGCGGGCCTTCACGAGATCCTCGTCGCGAAGGACGGAAGGACGACCCGCCGATACGCGTTCGTCCCCGCCGGCGAGTCACGCAGGCTCATCATCTCCGGCTTCTGACCTCTCGCGAGGCTCGCGAGGGGCGTTTGTTGACACGCAGATCGGCCGCGTGCTACCCGCGTAGGCTGATGCGGTCCATCGTTCCGTGCCGAGCCCTGCTCCTCGTGGCGACGATCTCGACGGTTGCCTGCTCGGGCCGGAGCGAGGGCTCCGCGCGAGGCTCGGAGGAGTCCGGGGCCTTCAGCGATCTCGAGACCGTCTTCGACCTGCAGGCCAACGTCCACCTGGCGGACGTGGACCACGCGGGGCTCATCATGGACTTCGGCACCCCCGCCCGGCAGAAGTACTCGATGGGCGGGTGGAAGTCCGGGTGGGAGGGCGACAGCGACATCAACGGCGTCTCGTTCACGTACGCCTCGACCAACGTCTCGCGGGTCTTCTTCCACTGGGACCACGAGGGCCCGGCCACGCTCGTCTTCCGGCTTCGCCGGCACGGCAGCAAGAACGTCTCCGTGTACCTCAACGACCAGCCCATCGAGGGCATCCGGATGGAAGAGGACGGGTGGCACGAGCACCGGCTCGCGGTCCCCGCGGAGAAGATCCGCCGGGGCGACAACCGGATGCTCCTGCGCTGGAACGGCGTCACCGAGGTCGGCCGAGGGATCCAGGCCGCCGCCGCGGTCGATACGATCCGGGTCATCCCGGGAGCGCCAGACGCGGCGGCGTCCGCTCCGACGCCGATCCTGTACTCGGACCTCGTCTCGGAGATGCGGATCGGTGGCGACGAAGAGAGCGTCATCGCCGTCCGGCCGCCCACGACGCTCTCCTACTACCTGGAGGTGCCCGCTCGCGCGAAGCTTGGCTTCCGCGTCGGGGTCGAGGGGCCGGGCGCCCTGGCGGCGAAGGTCATGGTGACCGCCCAGGGCGAGTCGCCACGCCAGGCCTGGGGCGCCCGGATCCGTGGTGGCGCTCGCAGCTCGTGGCAGGAGGTCCTCGTCGATCTCGCGCCGTTCACCGGAAAGATCGTGCGGCTGGACCTGGTCGCAGACGGTCAGGACGCCGCCGAGGCGAGGCTGGGCTGGGCCGGCCCGAGGCTCCTGGGCCCGCGCGCGCCTTCGCCCCGAAGCGGCGCGACCAAGGCGAAGAACGTCGTCGTCCTCCTCGAGGACACGACCCGCGCCGATGCGCTGTCGCCGTGGAACAAGTCGACGCGCGTGCGCACGCCGGCGCTCGACCGCTTCTCGCAGGAGGGCATCGTCTTCGAGCGCGCCGCCGCGCAGGAGAGCTGGACCAAGCCGTCGGTCGCGAGCGTCCTGACGTCGCTGTATCCCGAGACGCACCAGGCCAAGACCTTCGATGCGCGCGTGCCGCAGAGCGTCCAGCTCGTCTCGGAGATCTTCCGGGAGGCCGGCTACCGGACCTGCGCGATGATCGCGAACGGCTACGTGTCCGATCGGTTCGGCTTCGACCAGGGGTGGGACCTGTATCGGAATTTCATCCGGGACAACCTGCCGACACACGCCCAGAAGACGTTCGGCGACTCGCTGCAGTGGATCGAGCAGAACAAGGACCGGCCGTTCTTCATCTACATCCAGACCATCGACCCGCACGTACCGTACGACCCGCCCGACGAGTTCTTGCGGCTGTACGACGCCGCGCCGTACTCGGGCACGGTCGACCAGCGGCGCACGGCCGATCAGCTCACCGACTTCAAGAGCAAGCGGTTGCAGTTCGATCCTCGAGACCGCGAGCGTCTGCGGGCGCTGTACGACGGGGAGCTGTCGTACCACGACAAGTGGTTCGGGCACTTCCTGGACCGCCTGCGGCAGCTCGACCTCCTGTCGAACACGGTGATCGTATACACCTCGGACCACGGCGAGGAGTTCTTCGACCACGGCTCCGTCGGCCACGGGCACACGCTGTACCAGGAGCTGCTGCACGTTCCCCTGGTGGTTCGCTTCCCCGGCGCGATCCAAGGCGGCCAGCGCGTGGCCGATCCCGTGGAGCTCGTCGACATCGTCCCGACGGTGCTCGAGATGACGGGCCACGAGGTCCACCAGGAGGCGGAGGGACGCAGCCTCGTCCCGTACCTCCGTGGCGGTCGCGCCGAGGGTCCGCCCGTGGCCTTCAGCGAGTTCCTCGAGGATCGCCGCTCGGTCACCGCGAGAGGGTGGAAGATGGTGTTCCGCGGCGGCGGGACCACGCTGTTCGATCTCGGGAGCGATCCCGGCGAGACACGCGACGCCTCGGACGCGGCGCCCATCGCGCTCCGCTACCTGCGGATCATGCTGGGCCAGTTCCTCGGTTCTCCGAACAAGCGGACGTGGTGGGCCGCGACGGCCGAGGGCGCCGGCGCGCGCTTCGAGCAGGAGCGGGTCGAGGTCGATGACACGACCCGCGAGCAGCTCCGGGCGCTCGGATACGCTCAGTAGCGCTGCTGCCGGTGGGCGCAGGTACGCCGAGCGGTCTTGCGACGGGCGTCTCCGAAGGCGTCGAGAGTCTCCCCGTTCGTTCTTCCTCAGCGCAACCGCTCGAAGCAACGGTCTGGAACGCACGCGACGCGGCGCGCATCGCGCGTCTCCTCGATGAAGGCGGCCGTCACGGGATCGTTGTAGCCGCTGGCGTGGCGCAGGCCCGGGACGCGCGATGCATAGAAGGCGTTCATTCGCGCGACGAAGCCCTCGCGCAGGAGCTTGCCCACGAGGGACGCGAGGGCCACCGGCGCGTGGTGCCGATCGGCATCGACCGTGAACTCGATCTCGCCGACCCCGAGGACGCGGTAGTGGCTCCTCGTGTCGCTCTCCTCGAGCGTGGTCCTGAGGAGGCTCGAGAGCGGGCCGAACGCGCCGTCGTAGAACTTCAGCATCCCGACCCGCCCGCAGATCACGCGGGCTTCCCTGCCCAGCGCATCGACGAGCGCCAAGGCGAGCTCCTCGAAGGCGCACAGATCGACGCGGCTCTTCGACATTCCGGCCGACAGGCGCTCGTTGAGGCGGCTCGCGCAGAGAAGCGACGAGCGGACCGCGACCAGGCGCACTCCCGATCGCTCGAGCGCTCGTTCGAGCGCCCGGTTCTCGGCGGCGATCTGCCCGGGGCTCGACCACGCCGGGAGGGCGAGCGGCTCCTGCCAGCACGGTTCGTGTCCGCGGGTCGGGCACGTCGCGCGGAGCCACGCCTCGTCCTTCAGCGAGACGGCGCGGACGAGCGCGTCGAGCGTCGCCGGCTGCGAGCCCGTTGCGGCCCGAACGATCGCCAGTGCCCGCGCCTCTCCGGCGGCCATCGAGCCGAAGCCCGCCACGTCCTTCGAGTCGGTGAAGCCGATGCGCCGGAGCGAGCGCGCGAGACGCTTCTCGTCGTAGCGCTCGACCTCTAGCGCAACGGCCGTTGCGATCATCGGACCGAGCCGCGGCCCGAGCCCGTTCTCGTCGATCCCGATGACGAGCTCCATGGCGTCACTCGACGCGGACGATCTCCTCGGGCGGCAGCTCGGCGAGCAGCGCGGCGGTCGCCTGGTCGACCTGGGCGCGGTCCTTGCCCTCGAGCGTCAGCTTGACCCGGTACTCCGGGTCGGTGAGCTTCGGATACGAGCCGATCTGCACGGCCGGGAAGCGCCCGACCACGCGGTCGAGCGGCGCCTTGAGCACGCCCTCGTCGAGGTTCGTGAAGATCATCCTGAGGTGCCAGGGCGCCTGACGAAACCGCTCGCGAACGACGGGGAACTTGGCGCGGAAGATCTCGGGGATGCCGGGGAATAGATAGACGTTCTCGACCACCATCGTCGGCCAGCGGACCTCCTCGCTGGACACGAGACGGACACCCTCGGGCACGTCCGCCATCTTGAGGTGCCCCTCCGTGAGCCGAGTCCCGTAGAACGCGCGGATCAGCCCTTCCATCGTGGGATCGCGCACGACCCGCCGCCCGAACGCCCTGGCGACCGCCTCGACCGTCACGTCGTCGTGCGTCGGCCCCACACCGCCCGATGTGAAGACGGCATCGTAGGCTCGGGACAGCTCGAGGACATCCCGCGCGATGACCTCGACGTCGTCCGGCACGACCACGATCCGCTCGAGCGCCACCCCGAGCTCCCTGAGCTCGCGCGCCAGGAACACCATGTTCCCCTCCTGGATCTTCCCGGAGAGGATCTCGTTGCCGATCACCAGCGCTGCCGCGTTCCGTGGCGCCACGGGAGAGGACCATATCACCGCGGCTGGCGGCCGCAGCCGATTGTTGCGAGTCGGATGCAACCGATCGTCTCGCTCGGGCCCTGACAAACCTTCTTGCGCCGCCAATGAGACGATTCGTTGCATTCAGGGCTGGACAACCACGCCGTCCGAGCCCCAGACGCACGGTCTCGTTGACCGGATCCCTGACGATCGTCGAGCCGGGGGCTCGAAAGACCGCGGATCGGCGTGGCACGTGGGTTGCTCGCGAGCCACGCGTGCGGCTCGCTTGCTCGATCGCGTTCCTCGCAACCGCGCTCGCACCGGCGGTCGCGCAACCTTGCTCGACGGGTCTCGGCGCCCTCGAGGGCGAGCCGGTCGACGGCGAGGTCGACGTCCCCGTCGACGTGGTGCCGTGGTTCTGGACGAACATCCCGGGCGACTCCGAGACGATCGGCCGGACCGTCCGGCTGCTCGAGGCGGAGTCGGGCCTCGAGGCGGACGCGCTCGTTCGGGACCTCATCCCATCCGACAGCGGGGTTACGCTCGAAGCCCTCGAGATCGTCCCCGCGCGGCTCCTGCACCCGCGGACGCGATATCGGATCTCGGTCCTGAAGACCTACTCGAACGAAGCTCCCTACCGCCTCGAGCCAGAGGAGGTCGCGCTCGAGTTCACGACGGGCGAGGCGCCGCTCGGCGGAGACCGGCCATCGATTCCGGAGGTCGATCTCGAATGGGGCCGCGACCACAGGCCGATGTGTGGCGCGAGCACCTTCCTGTGCGTCGGCTCCGACGGCCCGCTCATCGACGCCCGCGTGACGGCGCACGGCGCCGAGATCGGCGCCACCCTGACACGCGAGGGTGGAGCCATCGATGTCCCCGAACCGCTCGTGCCCGCTCGCCTCGAAGACCCCGACGTGTGCGTGGAGGTTCGCGCTCGCGACGCAATCGGCCGCCTGTCGCCGGCACGGAAGCTCTGCGGCTCCGAGATCGGGTTCGTGGTGCTCGACGAACGTGCTCTTCGACGTTGCGACCACGGCGCGGTCGCGCGCCCCGATGGCCGGAGAGATGGCCTGGGCTGCTCCGTCGTCGCCGCCAGCATCCGGGCACCGATCGCGCCGGCGACCCTGTTGATTCTCGGTCTGATGATTCTCCCCCGCGCTGCCAGGCGATCTGTCACGAGCCCAACGCAACGAATCGTCTCGCTCGGACCCTGACAACCCTTGTTGCGCCGCCAACGAGACGATTCGTGCTCGGGCATGGCGCCACGTGGATGAGCAGAGCTACCTAGGGGTGGCGGAGTTTCTCGATCGCACCAACGCGATTTGCCCCGGCTGGTGAATCCGAGAGCCTCGAGTGGGGTGAGCCCACGGGGTGCGGACAGGGACATTTATTGACACTTCAGACCAGGGACATGATTGACTCGCAGTCGACGGACATCGGCGACAGCCGGTAGACGGGGGCACCGGCCACCGGAACGATGCGGGCGAGCTACTCGCCGAGCGTACCGGAGCGAACCCGCGGCCGAAGCATGGGCCGAAGCCGAGGCCGAGACCGAAGCCGAGGCCGAAGCCGAAGTCGAGGCCGAAGCCGAAGTCGAGGCCGAAGCCGAGGCCGAAGCCGAGGCCGAGACCGCAGCCGAGGCCGAGACCGAGGCCGGAGCCGAAGCCGAAGCCGAGACCGAAGCCGAGACCGAGACCGAGAGCGTCGTGCGCGCGACGCCTCTGCCCGTAGTGAACGGGAGTGCGACGCTCGCTGCATGGCGACTTCGAGCGCCTCGAACGAGTCGCGTTCGTTTGTGGCCGTCCCCCGGGGGGCGCGGCGTGCCGTTTCCCCCGGGAGCGCACCTCCCGTGCCCACCCGGAGGGGCCCTGGTTCGTGCGGGCACGGGAGCTGCGCGGGGGTGGGGCAAACGACACGCCGCGCCCCCCGGGGGACGGCAGAAAGGACCCAGCGATGAGCTCGTTCGAGGCACTCGAAGTCGCCATGCAACTCGTGGAGGCGATGGCGCCCATCATCGAGAAGGTCGAGAAGCGCGACAGCGGAATGGCGAAGCAGATGAGGGACGCGACCACCTCGATTCCCTCGAACCTGAGCGAAGGGGCACGGAGGCGAGGCAAGGATCGCACCTACTTGTTCTCCGTGGCCGCGGGTAGCGCTGGCGAGGTGAAGACGCAGGTGAGGATCGCGAAGGCGTGGCGTTACATCGACGATGCGGCGTTCGGCGGCGTGGCCGAGTGGCTGGACCGCACCTGTGCGATCACATGGCGGCT
>JACPQR010000186.1 GCA_016190375.1 Deltaproteobacteria bacterium | reverse complement strand
TCGAACGCCTTCGTTCCGTTCACGCTCGTCCACGAGGGCGAGGACATCCCGATCCGCAACCACGACGGAGACACGATTGACTTCGACTTCGAGCGAGGCTTCATCGAGCACGGCAAGGCCCTGACGACCGAAGCGGTCTTGCGGCGCCGACACCCGAGCAACGTCGGGAAAGAAGGACGACCTCACGCTGTGGGGATTCGACGATGAGGAACGCGGCGCTCTGCTGGGGGCGACGGTGAACATCCCTGTTCTGGCGGCGGTGGTCGCGCCGGCCGAGAAGCGCGCGGACATCGGCGTGTGGATCGTGCACGCGAGCGTGCGCGAGCTCGACGACACGTAGAGCCTCGTCACCGGCCTGCCGGGCCGCGGCTACCAGCTACCGACTTACCGTGCCGGCCTGGCCCACGGACCGGGGCCCTCACCACCCGCAGGCGTTCGGCTCCACGCGGTAGGGCATCGCCTCCGGCAGGGCCTGGATGATCTTCATCGCCTGCTCGTCGGTCGTGTCGGGCGGCGTGTCGATCCTGGCGAACGCCGCGCTCAGCGCCGGTCCCAGCGCAGGCTCCAGCTCCTTCCAGAAGGCGTAACCGCACAGCGGCGCGCTCGCGGTCATGGCGAACGGCTGGTACCCGAAGGCCGGCCGGTTCGAGTAGTTGACCCGGTACCAGCCGTTCGTGCCGTCGAGGAACGTCGCGAACTGCGGATCCAGCAGATCGCCGCTCCACACGCCGAACGCGATCTGGCGCGCGAAGGCCCGGGCCTCCTCGTCGGTGAACTGAACGGAAGCATCGGCCCACGCGGTCGGGAGGAGCGCGCGATGCCTGCGGAACGAATCGAAGACCGAGACCAGGCGGCGCGCGTGGCTGATGTCCCAGCTCACGCCGGTCAGAGGCTGCGGCGGAACCCTCGGAGGCGTTCCCTCGGTGACCCACCCGGGGAACTCGGCGCAGGTGCACTGGCCCACGCTGGTGCACTCGCTGCACGCCGCGCTGGTCTCGGTGTAGCCGGAGTAGTCGTAGTCGGGGTGGCCGTCGAAGCCGCCCGGATCGATGACCAGCCCCAGCGCGGGGCCCGAGGGCGACTGCACGGTGCGCTCGCCGAAGCGGCTCTTGACCACGGCCAGACCAAGCGCCACGTAGCTCTCGAGCTCCAGCTTCACCTCCGCCGCGAGCGGGACCAGCGCGGGCGAGCGCTGGTGCGCCGCGAGGACCTCGAGCACGCCCGCGATCATCCACAGATCGACGTCGGTCAGCGCGTTGCAGTACGCCGGGGGATCGGCGCCGCGGCCCGGCAGCGCGTCGGTGCCGTAGCGGCGGTGAAGGAGGTTGTCGAGGTGCTCGCGGTGGCTGAACGTGCCGGAGTTGCACGCCCAGCCACGGACCTGCCAGGAGCCCGGCTGGCCTGGCGTCGTCTCGATCCAGCGCCGGTAGTGATCGTCGACGATCACCGGGACGGCCTTGGCCGCGAAGGTCGAGAGCTCGCCCGGCGGCCGGGGCATCTCCGCGGTCACGCGCACCAGGCGCGCTGCGGCGTAGAGGAACTGCGAGGCCACCAGCACGGACTCGTGGCCGACCGACAGCTCGCCGGTGGGCGCATCGTTCCACATGCGCGCGGGCCTTGACAGTGGCCACACGCTCTCGCGGGTCTCCACGCCGCCCGGGCTGGCCCAGTAGAAGTGCGCCTCCGTCTGCGGCACGAGCGCGTCGAACGCCGGGCCGTACACGCGCGCCAGCCCCTCGAGCTGGGCCACGTCCCGCGCGTACTCCGCGTGGATCAGGAGGTTCGCCGTCGTGAGCTGCGTGTCGTAGAGCACGTACGGTGCGCCCGCCGCGAGCTGCGTGATCACCCCGTCCCGCAGCCTGGGCTCGAGCCGCTGCCACGCATCGGCGACGCGGTCCGCGTCGATCGCGGACGGCGCCTCCGGTCCGACGCACGACGACGCCGCGTCCACCTCGGCGGGGTCGCCGGCGTCCGGCTGGGCGTCCGCCGCGTCGATCGCGCGATCGCCCGCGGGCTCCTGGCAGGCAGCGGGCGCGAGCCCTGCGAGAACCGCCCAGACCAGGCGGCGGATGAGCACGGTCTACAGGAAGCCGCCGTCGAGGACGCACTCGCCCCAGGCGAATGTCTCGTCCTCCTGGTCCTCGCAGAACGTGGTGCCGGTCCTGCAACGCCACCGGCCGGTTCGTTCGTCGAGGAAAAGCTCGTCGCTGTGGCAGTCGACGGCATCCTCGACGCCGAGGCAAGGACAGCCCTCGCGTGTCGAGCCGGCTCCGCACGTCGAGCAGTCCTCCCAGGTCGCGGGGTCCGAGTCGTCGCAGTCCGCGCCGACGTCGCACCTCAACCCGTATCCGTCGCCGTCGTAATCGATGCAGTCCTCGTCGACGTCCGAGTCCCCGTCGGTGTCCGTGTCGGAGTCGCTGTCCGTGTCGCCGTCGGCGTCGCCGTCTCCGCCGATCGGCGGAGGGCGGGAGTCGTCGCCGCCACTGCAACCCGCCGCGAGAAGGGCCATGAGCGCCAGACCTGGACGAAGCTTCGTCATCGTGCCTCCACGAAGAGTTACGGCGCCTCGAATCATACACCAGGTGGAACGGGGTCGACAATCACCCGAAGACCTCCCGAAAAGCTCCCTGCAGCTCGTCCAGCACCGTCGAGACGTCGGGGATCGCCGCGGCCTGGGCCTCGATCGAGGTCACCTCGGCGTCCGGCAGCCCGCAGGGGACGATGAGCGAGAAGCCCTCCTCGACTGGCGCGTGCGAGACGTTGAGCGCCAGGCCGTGGGTCGTGATCCATCGCGTGATCCGGACGCCGACGGCGCCGATCTTCCGCCTCTCGCCGACCCACACCCCCGGCCTGCCCCGGACCCTCGCCGCCGCGATCCCGTACGCGGCCACCGTGCGGATCATCACCTCCTCGAGCCCGCTCACGTAGCGGCGAACGTCGCAGCGGTCAGGCTTCAGGTCGAAGACCGGGTACGCGACCACCTGACCGGGCCCGTGGTACGTGACGTCGCCGCCGCGCCCTGCCTCGTGGAGCTCGATGCCCCTCAGGCCCAGCTCTTCGGGGGAAGCGAGGACGTGGCCCGGCTTCGCCGACCGACCGAGCGTGATCACGGGTGTGTGCTCGAGGAGGAGCACGGTGTCCGGTACGAGCCCCTCCGCCCTGGCGCCGGCGAGCTCGTCCATGCGCCGGATCCCCTCGCCATAGCCGACGACGCCGAGCCGGCGGAACTCGATCGATCTCACCTGTTGATCACGTGGATCGCCTCGCCGAGCGACGCCTTGACCGCCTCCATCAGCGATTCGGCGAACGTCGGATGGGCGTGCACGGTCAGGCCGACGTCCTCCGCGCTCGCGGTCATCTCGAGCGCCAGCGCGGCCTCGGCGATGAGGCCCGAGGCGTCCGGGCCCACGATGCCCACACCCACGAGGTGCCTCGTCGCCTTGTCGGTGAGGACCTTGACGAAGCCCTCGGTCTGGGCCATGGCCATGGCGCGACCGGAGGCGGCGAACGGGAACTTGCCGATCAGCACCTCGCGCCCCTTGGCCCTGGCCTCGCTCTCCGACAGGCCGACGACCGCGATCTCCGGGTCGGTGAAGATCGCGGCCGGCATCGCGTAGATGTCCATCGCGCTCTTCTTGCCCGCGATCACCTCGGCCGCGATCTCGCCCTCCTTCGACGCCTTGTGGGCGAGCAGCGGTGGGCCGTGCAGGTCCCCGATCGCGTAGATCGAGGGGACGTTGGTGCGCATCATCGCGTCGACCGGGACGAAGCCCTTCTTGTCGACCTTCACGCCGGCCCGCTCCAGCCCGAGGTTCTCGCTGTTCGGCCGGAAGCCGACCGCGACCAGCACCTTGTCGGCCGGCGTGACCTCTTCCTTCCCGCCGGCCACGAAGCTCACCTTCGCCGCCTCGCCCTCGACCACCGCGGCCTTGGCGCTCGCCTCGAGGTGCACCTGGACGCCGAGCTTGCGGAGCTTCTTCTCGACCACCGCGACGAGGTCCCTGTCGATGCCGGGCAGGAGCTGGGGCATCATCTCGACCACGGTCACGGCGCTGCCCAGCTTGGCGTAGACCATCCCGAGCTCGAGGCCGATCACGCCGCCGCCGATGATCGCGAGGCGCCGCGGGACCGAGGAGAACGAGACGGCGTGCTGCGCGTGAACGACGACCTTGCCGTCGAACGCGAAGCCGGGCAGCTCGATCGGCCGGGCTCCGCAGGCGAGGATGATGCCTCTTCGCGCCGACAGGACCGTCTTCGCGCCGTCGCCGCCGTCGACCTCGACGGTCTCGGGGCCCACGAGCGTCGCGGTCCCCCTGACGACGTCGACCTTGTTGCCCTTGAGCAGCCCCTTGATCCCGGTCGTGAGCTTGCGGACGATCCCGTCCTTCCACGCCTGCATCGCGGGGACGTCGACCTCGACGCCCTGCACCTTGATGCCCATCGTCGCGGCGCCGCGCGCCTTCTCGTAGAAGTTTGCGGCCGCGATCAGCGCCTTGGACGGGATGCAGCCCCAGTTGAGGCAGACGCCGCCCACCTCGTCCTTCTCGACGACGACGGTCTCGACACCGAGCTGCCCCAGCCTGATGCCGGCGACGTAGCCGCCCGGCCCACCTCCGATCACGACCGCGTCGACCGTCCGCTCAGCCATCTTCGCCTCTCTGGTCCTCATTCTGGATCTGCTGCCGCTGTTCTTCGAGGTGCCAGGGACGCTCGGCGTACACGTCGTCGAACATCGTCAGGACCGCGGGCGGTCCGTGGCTCTCGACTCTTCGCACCGCCTCCAGGACCTCCGCGTCGAGCTCGGCGCCCAGGGCTGCCCCGCGCTCCGCGTCCCACAGGCCCTTCGCGGTCAAGTATCGCTCGAAGACGGCGACCGGGTCGCGCCTCGCCCACTCGTCGACGTCGCGTTGATCCCTGTAGCGGGACGGATCGTCCGAGGAGCTGTGCGCGCCCATGCGGTAGGTGAACGCCTCGATGAAGGTCGGCCCACCCCCTGACCGTGCCCGCTCCACGGCCTCGCTGGCGACCCGGAAGAGCGCCAGGACGTCGTTGCCGTTCACGCGAATGCCCGGCATCCCGTACGCGACGGCCTTCTTCGCGAACGTCGAGGACGCGGTCTGTCGATCGCTCGGCACGGATATCGACCAGTGGTTGTTCTGGCAGCACAGGACGCAAGGGGCGCGGTAGACGGCCGCGAAGTTCATCGCGACGTGAAAGTCGGCCTCGCTCGTGGCGCCGTCCCCCATGAAGCCGACCGTCACCGTCCGGTCGCCGCGCAGCTTTGCGGCCCAGGCGGCGCCGACGGCGTGCGGCACCTGCGTCCCGATGCAGCTCGACCAGGAGACCTGCGCCACGCTGCGCGAGGCGTAGTGGGAGGGCATCTGGCGGCCGCGCAGCTCGTCCAGGTCGTTGCCGTAGACCTGCGCGAGGTAGCTGTCGAGCCCAAAGCCCCGCACGAGCATGATCGCGCCCTCGCGGAGGGCGGGAAAGATCCAGTCGGTGAGCTCGGTCGCGAACGCGAACGCGACCGGAGTCGCCTCCTGCCCGCGGCACTCGCCGTAGAAGCTGACGCGGCCCTGCCGCTGGAGCATCATCATCCGCGCGTCGATCGCACGGATCCGCCGCATCGCGCGGAGCATCGCGAGGAGCGTGCCCTGGGGCAGCCCGGGATCGAGCGCCGGGTCGGCGCTGCCGTCGGGTCCGATCACCTCGAACAGATCATCGGAGTCGGATGAGCCCATGAAGCGATGCAGTCTACACCGAAGTCCGATCGCGTCACTGTACGACCTGGACTGGACCACCGTTCGTAGGTGGGGGAGGCGTGGCCACCGCGACGGAGCCCGAGCCCGAGCCGAACGGGATGAGCAGCCCGATCTCGATGCCGGCGACGGGGAGGTTCTCGCCGAACCAGCGCCAGAGGTAGCTCACGTGACCTTCGGCCAGGATCGAGAAGTCGCCTGCATCGAAGCGCATGCCCGCTCCCGCGCGAGGCGAGAAGTAGCTGACGTTGAGGCTCTCCCTGTCCATGTCCACGATGAGCCCCGAGAAGCCCACCGAGGAGTAGACCGCGATCGGGTCGAAGCGCATCCCGAGGTCGAGGGTGAGCCACTGCTGGAAGCCTCCGGCCTGCTTCAGGCCGTAGCCGCTGATGAGCGAGAGGTTCACGGCGCAGATGAAGCCGTCCTCGCAGTGCTCGAAGCGAGCGCGCAGGCTCCCGAGGCCGCCCTGGCGGGGCGAGTCCTCGAGCGACCGCGCGAGCCCCCCCATCACGCCCACGCGCATGTGTGGCTCGGCCGAAGCAGTCGCCGCCGAGCAAAGAATCACCGAACAGAGAAGCCAGGTCCGACACGTCATCGCGTTCATGCAGGGTGAACGCGAACCGCCCGCCGGCCTTACAGATCGCGCGGTTGTGCCTAGGACCGCAGTGATTCTGCGGCGTTGCGGACCGGGTGCGGGTCCCCGATCTCCCCGATCTTCGAGGCGTAGCAGGGGTAGCAGACTGGGACGTAGGACTCGTCGCCGCCGAGCTGGATCTGGGCGCCGTCGACCGTGGGGCGGCCTCCCTGCAGCCGCATGTTGAAGATCGCCTTCTTGTTGCAGTACTGGCAGGTGACCTTGATCTCCTCGATCGAGTCGGCGAGCTCCATCAGGCGCGCGGCGCCCTCGAACAGACGCGTCCGGAAGTCGGTCCTCAGCCCGTAGCAGATGACGGGCAGCCCCGGGGCTCTCGTCAGGGCCCGCAGTTGCTCCACGACCGCCACCGAGAGGAACTGCGCCTCGTCGACGAGCACGCAGTCGAGTCCCTCGAAGCGCGCCGGATCGAGCGCCGTGTCCGGATCGACCAGCATGTCGGCCTCGGCTCTCAAGCCCGCACGCGACTCCACGATGCCCGGGCCGAAGCGCACGTCGAGCCGGGGCTTCAAGACCAGGACGCGCTTCTTCTGGCTGCGGTAGTTGTGCGCGACCGCGAGCAGGTTCAGGGTCTTCGCGCTCCCCATCGTTCCGTAGCGGAAGTAGAGCTTGGCCATCGGGCGGAGGCTACCCCGATCAAGCCATCTCGAGGAACAGTCTCGTCGGGTCCTCGAGGTAGCCGATGACCTCGTAGGCGAACGCAGCGCCGACGTGGCCGTCGACGATCCGGTGGTCGAACGAGAGGGACAGGAGCATCACGTCGCCGACGATGATCTCCCCGTCCCGCACCACGGGCCTCTTCTTGATCTGGTGGATGCCCATGATCGCGACCTCGGGGAAGTTGATGATCGGCGTCGCGAACAGGCCCCCCTGAGCGCCGAGGCTCGTGATGGAGAAGGTAGAGCCCTGGAGGTCCGCGAGCTGGACCTTGCCCGCGCGGACGTCGGCGGCCATCCGCTCGATCTCCACGGCGATCTGCTTGATCGTGAGCCGGTCCGCGGCCTTGACGACGGGGACGACGAGCCCCGCTTCGCTCGCAACGGCGACGCCGACGTTGTAGTCGCGCTTGAGCACGATCTGTCCTGCCGCCTCGTCGAGCGACGCGTTCAGCATCGGGTGCTTGCGCAGCCCCGCGACCGCGGCCTTCACGAAGAAGGGCATGTACGTCAGCTTCCAGCCCTCCTTCTCGGCCGCCTGCTTCGCCCGCTCGCGCAGCGCGACGAGCGCGGACATGTCGACCTCCTCGACGAACGTGAAGTGCGCCGCCGTGCGCTTCGACGTCGCCATCTTCTCGGCGATCCGCCGCCTGAGCCCGGTGAACGGGATCCGCTCGGGCGCCTCGCCGGGGCGCGGCGGAGCCTGCGCCGGCCGTGCCGCCGCGCCTGCCTGTCGCCGCACGTCCTCGGACGTGACGCGCCCGCGCTCACCGGTCCCCGGGACCGCGGACAGATCGATGCCGAGGTCCCGTGCCAGCTTGCGGGTCGCGGGTGTCGCCAGGGGCTTCTGCTCGGGCTCGAGGCCCGCGGCCGCGAGCGGCGGTCCCGCCGGCCGCTCCTGCTCGCGAGGGTGCGGAGCTCCTCCGGGCGGCGGCGCGGCCTCGCGGGGACGAGGCGCCTCATCCCGCGGCGTCGCCGCGCGGGCGCCGTCACCGTCACCCGGCTTCGCCGCGCCGTCGGTCTCGATCACGACGAGGACGTCGTGGACGCGGGCCACCGATCCGACCTCGCCCTTCGTCTCGACCACCACGCCCCGGCGCGGCGAAGGGATCGTCACGGTCGCCTTGTCGGTCATGACCTCGACCATGGGCTGGTCCTCCGCGACGGCGTCTCCGGGCTTGACCAACCAGCCGACGATCTCGCCCTCGACCACGCCCTCGCCGATGTCCGGCAGCCTGAACTCGAACGTCCCCATGTCTCGTCCTCCAGCTTCCTCTCGCAGGATCGTAAGCGTCGCGACTCCGGATGACAGGGGCCCCTCAGAATCGCGCCGTTCTCCGGAGCGCATCGACGATGCGCGGCGTCATCGGCATGTAGTCGTTCTCGAGCGTGCAGGGGAAGGGCGTGTCCCACCCGGTCACGCGCGCGGGCGGTGCCTCCAGGTGCAGGAACGCCTTCTCGCTGACGAGCGTGACGAGCTCCGCGGCGAAGCCGCAGGTGCGCGGCGCCTCGTGGACCACGACGAAGCGCCCCGTCTTCTTCACGGAGCCCACGAGGGCCTCGACGTCGACGGGCCACAGCGTCCTCAGGTCGATCACCTCGACCTCGAGACCCTCCTTCGCGACCAGGCGCGCCGCCTCGACGGACTCGTGGACCATCGCGCCGTAGGTCGCGAGCGTCACGTGGCGGCCCTCCCGCAGGAGCGCGGCCTCGCCGAGCGGCACCGTATGCTCCCCCTCGGGCACGTCCTGGTCCCAGGGCGTGATCCTCCCTTCGACGGGCCTGCCGCGATAGACGCGCTTGGGCTCGAAGAAGACGACGGGATCCGGGTCGCGGATCGACGAGATGAGCAGGCCCTTGGCGTCCGCCGGGCTCGAGGGCATCACGACCTTCAGCCCCGCCGTGTGGATGAAGTAGGCCTCGGGGCTCTGGGAGTGATAGTGCCCGCCTCTGATCCCGCCGCCGCACGGCGCGCGGATCACCATCGGAGCGGTGTACTGGCCTCCCGATCGGTACCTGAGCTTGGCCAGCTCGTTCACGATCTGGTCGAACGCCGGGAAGATGTAGTCGGCGAACTGGATCTCCGCGACGGGCCTGAGACCGTACGTCGCCATCCCGATCGCCGTGCCGATGATCCCACCCTCGGACAGGGGCGTGTCGATCGAGCGATCCGGGCCGAACTCGTCGTACAGGCCGACCGTCGCGCGGAAGACGCCGCCGAACTTGCCGACGTCCTCCCCCATCACGAGCACCGATGGGTCGCGCCGCATCTCCAGCCTGAGGGCGTCGTTCACGGCCTGGATGATGTTCATGACGGCCATCTCGGGATCAGCCTTCCTCACGGAGACGGAGCGCCTCGCGGTACTGCTCCTCGAGGTGCCAGGGGCGCCGGGCATACACGTCGTCGAACAGGGACTCGAGTGGCGGAGGCCCCTTTCGCTCGGCCACCTCGATCGCCGCGCGGATCTCCGACTCGATCTCGGCGGTGACTCGCTCCTCGTCGGCGTCCGACCACAGGCCCCGCTGCTCGAGGTAGCGTCGGAATCGGGGCAACGGGTCCGCCGCGCGCCAGGGCTCGACCTCCTCCTCCTTGCGATAGCCCCGCGGGTCGTCCGAGGTCGAGTGGGGGCCCAGCCGGTAGGTCAGGGCCTCGATCAGCGTCGCTCCTTCCCCGCGACGGCAGCGCTCGCGCGCCTCGCGGACCGCGCGGTGCACGGCGAGGACGTCGTTGCCGTCCACCTGGACGCCGGCGACGCCGTACGCCGTCGCCTTGACGGCGATGGACTTCGACGCGGTCTGCCGGCTCGCGGGCACCGAGATGGCCCAGCCGTTGTTGCGGCAGAAGAAGATGCAGGGCGCCTTGAACACGCCGGCGAAGTTGAGCCCGACGTGGAAGTCGCCCTCGCTCGTCGCGCCCTCGCCGAAGTAGACGAGCACGGCGACGTCGTCGCCCCGGCGCTTCGCAGCCCACGCCATCCCCGGCGCCTGGGCGATCTGCGTCCCGACCGGCGAGGAGACGCTGCCGACGTTCCACGCCCGGCCCGTCCAGTGATCCGGCATCTGCCTGCCCCTCGACGGGTCGTCGGCGTTGCCGAACATGTTGTCGAGGTACGCCTCGAGCGGCATCCCCCGGTAGAGCGCCGCGGCGAACTCGCGGTAGCACGGCCAGATCCAGTCCGCGGGGAGCATCGCCGCCGCGCTGCCCACGATCGCGGCCTCCTCGCCGAGCGATCCGATGTGGAAGGAGATCCTCCCCTGTCTCTGCAAGCGGATGAGGCGGTCGTCGAGGTTCCGCGCGAGGAGCATGGTCCTGTACATGCGGGCGAGCTCGCCGGGCTCGATCGGGACCTCGGGAGCCTGGTCGTCGTCGCGGAGGATCCGGAGGGGCCCTTGCGGCGTCTCCCTCGAGGCGAGCGGGGTCATGACTCCTGCAGGCCCGCCCGCACCACGGCCAGGCGCCGGCGAACGAAGTGCTCGGCCGCCCGGTAGCTCGAGCGGACGAGGGGGCCGGAGGCGACGATGCCGAAGCCCATCCGTTCGCCGGCGACGCGAAGCTCGTCGAACTCGGCGGGCGTCACCCAGCGGGCCACCGCGTGGTGCTTCTCGGAGGGCCTCAGGTATTGCCCCAGCGTCAGGACCTCGACGCCCACGTCGCGCAGGTCCCGCATCGTCTCGAGGACCTCCTCGAGCGTCTCGCCGAGACCGAGCATGATGGAGCTCTTGGTGAGGTGCTCGCCCGGGATGCTCCTGGCGATCGCGAGGACGGCGAGCGACTGGTCGTAGCTCGAGCGAGCGTCTCTCACCTCGGGCACCAGCCTTCGCACGGTCTCCACGTTGTGCCCGAAGACATCCGGCTCGGCGTCGAGCACGGTCCGCACGTCGGCCGCGACGCCCCGGAAGTCGGAGACGAGCGCCTCGACCCGGATCCCGGGGCATCTTCCGCGGATCGCCCGGATCGTCCTCGCCACGTGCCCGGCGCCCCCATCCACGAGGTCGTCGCGGTCGACCATGGTCAAGACCACGTAGTCGAGACCCATCCGCTCGGCCGCGATCGCCGTGTTGTCCGGCTCGCGAAGGTCGACCACGGTGCGCGGATTCCCCTTCGTCACCGCGCAGAACCGGCAGCCCCGCGTGCAGACGTCGCCGAGGAGCATGAACGTCGCCGTCCCGGAATCCCAGCATTCTCCGACGTTCGGGCAGCGGGCCTCCTCGCAGACCGTGTGCAGGTCTGTGTCGCGCAGGGTCTGCTTCACGAGGGCGTAGCGCTCACCCGACGGGGCGCGCACCTTCAGCCACTCGGGCTTCAGCTCGCGGATCATCGTCGCTAGCCAGATAAGCTCGTGCAGCGTGGTTGTCAATTCGCCGCAGGGCGCGTTGAGGTTGTGCTGTATGATTGCGCGGTCGTGCGCGCTCTGGCCCTCGCGGTTCTCCTGGCGGCTTGCGTGCCCGAGCCGATTCCGAGGACGGTCACCCCGAGCCCCGCGCGAAGGAGCTCGCACGTCCGGTCCGACAGGCGGCTCCTGCGCGAGAACCGCGAGCTGCGCCGCGAGCTGCGTGCCTTGCGCCAGGAGCTTGCTGCGGCGCGCAGCGCCACGACCGCGGAGGCCGAGGCTCGAAGGGCCGAAGGACGGCAGCAGGCCGCGACGGCAGAGGCGCTCGCGCAGCAGATCGGCGTCCTGTCGACCACGATCGGCAGGCTGGAGAGGATCCTTCAGATCGAGACCCCCGTCGCCGCGCAGGGCCGGCGGCCCGGCGGGTCCTTCTCCAAGATCCGCCTGGGAACCGTGCCGGCCCAGACCCCGACGCCGCCCGGGCCGAGGCCGAACATGGACGCGCCGGCGCAGTGGAACAGCCCGCCCGATCTGCTCAATCCCTTCTCGAAGGGCCCCGTGCCGGGGGTCGGCGAGCGATAGTCGCTTGCGGTAGCATGTCGCCCTCGCGACCTTGAGAGCCTCCACCACCATCGCCGTTCTTCTCGCCGCGACCACCGCGGCGGCCGATCCCGAGCGCTACTTCGGCCTCTCGACGGACGATCAGGCCACGCTGACCCTGGTGGGGATCCAGTACGGGACGACCTGGGCGCTCAGGGACCTCGACCAGGGCGTCGAGCTGGGAGCCGGCGAGCTCGACCGCTTCGCGCTGGCAGAGGTGGGGCTCGGGACGACCCGGCACTTCCGGCTCGAGACCTCGAGGGCCGTCCTCGCCTACCTCGGGCGGGACTGCTGCGGGGTCGGCGGCACGACCTTCGTTCCCACGGCCCAGGGTCACGCGCGCGCCGGCCGGAGCTTCCTCGTCTACCTTCCGCTCCTTCGCGCCGACGCGATCCGCGTGTTCGCGTCCGAGGAGACGGACCTGACGATCCAGGGCTCGGACGGCGCCGTGGTCGTGTCGCGGCGCATCAACGCGGGCGACGTCTGGCGCGCCTGGGGCCTGTTGGCCGCGACGCCGTACGTGCTCCGCTCGACCGGGGACGTGGTCCTCCAGCTCAACGCCCCGAACGGCGCCGAATCGGTGCCGCCGCTCGGCAGGGCGGAGAGCTGCGACCAGGACGTGGGAGTCGGCTTCCTCCTCTCGACGCACTCTTGGGCCACGGGATCGATCGCGCTCTACTCATACGACGAGGCCGACGTGACCGTCCTGGCCGTCGGGGAGCTCACGCCCACATACTCGCGGTCCCTGGGTAGCTTCGAGGTCGACTATCGCGACGGGCTCGGCCTGGCGGACTGGATGGTCATCGCTCTGACGGGCCGCATCGCCGCCTGGACCGGAGACACGGAGGGCGGCGAGGGCATCGCGTGGATGGGCGACGACGTGACGCAGAACGTCGGCGACCGCGGCCGCGAGATCGTGGTCCACACGCAGACGCACGGCGCGACGGTCTTCGCCGCGACCGATGGCACGGTCGTCGACGTGGACGGCGCCCAGACCACCCTCGACGCCGACGGCTTTCTCGATCTCGAGCCGGAGCGGCTCGTGCACGTCGGCGCGAGCGCGCCGGTCCTGGTCCAGACGAGCGGGGGAAACGAGATGAACGACTGGGGCACGTTCCTCAGGCCGGTTCCACCCGCGGACGGACCGTTCGATTGCCCGGATCTCGAGATCGACCTCCAGGTCCCCGCGGACGCCGGAGCGCCGACGCTCGATGCCGGCCCGGACGCGGCACCCGACGCGGGCGCGGCGTTCGACGCGGGGCAAGACGCCGCCCCGGACGCGCCCGACGCCGCTCGGCCGCGCCTCGTGGCGCGCGGCGGAGGATGCGACTGCCGGGCCGCGCCCGAGGGCAGGGGACCCGGCTGGCTCGCTCTCGCGGCGATCGGCGGGATCGCGGCTCTCACGAGAGTGCGTCCTGCTAGAGGAGCCGTTCCGGGCTAAGCTCCCGCCGCTTGATCGGCGTCCTCCTCGTCAACCTCGGAACGCCCGACTCGCCCGACCCTTCCGCGGTGAGGCGGTACCTGCGCGAGTTCCTCTCGGATCCGCGCGTGATGGACATCGGCCCGGTCGCCCGGTGGCTCCTCGTCAACCTGGTGATCCTTCCCACCCGCCCGCGCACGTCGGCGGCCGCCTACCAGAAGATCTGGACCGAGCGTGGATCGCCGCTCCTCGCGCACACCCGTGACCTCGCCGACGCCGTGGCGGCCGCCCTCGGCGAGCGCTTCGCCGTGAGGGTCGCGATGCGCTACGGGCGTCCGTCGATCGAGACCGCCCTGGACGAGCTGGGCGGCGCCGACCGGATAGTGGTCCTGCCCCTGTTCCCGCAATACTCGTCCGCCTCGACCGGATCGGCCCTCGAGCGGGTGATGCGGCTCGCGGCGACGCGCGACGTGATTCCCGCGCTCCGCGTCATCGGATCGTTCCACGAGGATCCCGGCACACTCGACGCCTTCGCGGCCGTCGGGCGCCCGGTCATCGCCGAGACCCGGCCCGACCACGTGCTCTTCAGCTTCCACGGTCTGCCCGAGCGTCAGGTCCTGCGAAGCGACGGGACGGGCAGGACCTGCCTTCGGACCGACGCTTGTTGCGACGGGTACGGAGCGGAGAACCGGCGCTGCTACCGGGCGTCGTGCTTCGAGACCGCTCGCCAGGTGGCCAGGCGGCTCGACCTCGCCGCGGGCGCCTTCTCGGTCTCGTTCCAGTCGCGCCTCGGAAGGACACGCTGGATCGAGCCGCACACGGACGTCGTCGTCCGGGACCTGGCCCGAACCGGCGTCCGCCGGCTCGTCGTCTTCTCGCCCTCCTTCGTCGCGGACTGCGTCGAGACCCTCGAGGAGCTCGGCATCCGCGCGCGAGACGACTTCGCGAGGCTCGGCGGCGCCGAGCTCCGGCTGGTGCCCTCGCTGAACGCCACGCCGGGCTGGGTGGAGGCGGTCGCGCGGATGGTCCGCGACGCGGCAGGGTCCTGATGCGATCGCTCATCGCCCGCTTCCCCGGCCTCGAACGCCTCGCGCGGCTGCCGATCGCGAGCCTGCCCACGCCCGTGGTGCTCGCTCCGGAGCTCTCGCGCGAGCTCGACGCCCAGGTCGCCATCAAGCGCGACGACCTGACCGCAGCGGACGCGTCCGGGGTGCGATACGGCGGCAACAAGGTCCGCAAGCTCGAGCTGATCCTCGGGGCAGCCCTCGCGCGCGGCTCGAGGACGATCGTGACGACCGGCGCGATCGGATCGCACCACGTCCTCGCGACCGGGCTGTACGCGAGGGAGCATGGAATCGCGGTCGAGGCTGCAGTCGTCGACCAGCCGATGACCGATCACGTGCGGGAGAACCTCCGCGCGATCGTCGCGCTGGGGGTGCGCCTGGTCCTCGTGCCGAGCTACCCCCGTGTCCCGACGACGATGCTCTCGCTCGCCGCCCGCGCCGCGCTGCGCGACCGCAGGCGGCCACTCGTCGTGGGGCCCGGCGGCTCGACCGCGCTCGGCACCATCGGCT
>JACPQR010000179.1 GCA_016190375.1 Deltaproteobacteria bacterium | reverse complement strand
TGCGGCTGTACCCAGGACTGATCGGGCGGCTGTTCGCCCTGCGGCGGCGCGGGTGGCGGCGCGGGTTGATACGCCGGCTGCGCCGGCTGGTAGTTCTGCTGCGCGGCGACGGGCGCGGGCAGCGCGAGGCAGGCCGCGATCAAGCCAAGCAGGAGCCTTCTGAGTGTCATGAGTACCCTCCTTGCCGGGAGAGGCTCGCACGGATCGGTCACGGCCTGCCAGTTTCGCGTGCTTTCGTGAGATGCTCGCCGGCGCCATGGGCGCGCTCCCCTTGTCGCTCCTCGTGTTCGCCTACGACGAGGAGGCGAACGTGGCCGTCGCGGTCGGCCAGATCCTCGCGTGGCTTCGCTCGAGAGGAGGTCCGTACGAGCTCGTGTTCGTGGACGACGGGAGCCGCGACGGGACGCTCGGCGCGGCCCGCGCAGCCGTCGCGGGCGACCCCGGCTGCAAGATCGTCTCGCACGATCGCAACCGGGGGATCGGCGCGGCGATCAAGACCGGGGTCAGGGCGGCGACGCTCCCCTGGGTGAGCTTCCTGCCCTGCGACGGACAGATCCCACCCGCCGAGCTCGATCTCCTCTGCGCGGCGGCGGAGCGCGAGCGGGTCCGGCTGGTCTTCTCCACCTATCGGGCCCGCGAGGACGGCCTCCATCGGAAGGTTCTGTCCGCGGGTATCCGCGCGCTGATCTGGTCGCTGTTCGGCGTGCACATGCGGTCAGACGGCCCGTACCTGTTCGCGCGCGAGCTCTTCGATCCGGCGCTCTACGAGTCGGACACGTTCTTCCTGAACTTCGAGTTCCCGATCCGCATGCTCCGCTCGCACGAGCGGCATGGGACCGTGACCATCGAGTGCGTCCCCCGGATCTCCGGCTCCAGCAAGAGCACACAGCTCGGGCGGATCCTCGGGGTCGCCCGCGACCTGGTCGACCTTCGCCTGCGGATCTGACCGCCGGGCATGGAGCGTGCTTGGGCACTGCGACATGGCTCGCCCGACCGGCCAGGCGGAGACTCCCGTGCACACCAGACCCCGACTCCGGATGCCCGCACCGGCGAAAACGCGGCTACTCGCGCGCAGATGGGTGCTGGCGCTCGCAGGCCTCCTCGCGGCGCTCCCGGTGTTCCTCCAGGCGCCCTCGACCCTCGCCTGCAACCGATGCGACCGGTTCGATTTCCTGTGCTGCGACGTCCCGGCCGACGGCATCTTCTACCTGACCTCGTTCGACGGCGAGGGAATGGCCTGCGGCGGTCAGGCCAACGGGCAGTGGTACTACTCGACGAGCTGGGTGCGCTGGAGCTGCGGCGCCCACCTGCAGGTCACCAACCCCGACACGGGTGAGTGCGTGGTCGTCGAGGTCGCCGACGCCGGACCCGCCGACTGGGTCGAGGAGAATGCGGGAGGTCCCATCCTCGACGCATCGCCGCTCGTTTGTCGGGACCTCTTCGGATCCAATAGCTGCGGCTGGTCGGACCATTTCGAGGTGGAGGTCGTCGAGGTCGCGGAGGACACGGAGCTTGGCCCGGGTGGATGCGGGCCACCCCTGCCCGACTACGACGCGTCCTACGTCGGCAAGGACCACCCCGCCGAGATGGTCAGCGGCGAGCGGGCCGTCGCGTGGATCGAGATGCGCAACGAGGGGCGCCGCACGTGGGACCTGGAATCGACGGTGCTCGCGGCGACCGGTCCGCGCGACCACGCCTCGGCCTTCTACGACGTCGAGAACTGGCTGAGCGTGTCGCGGGCCTCGGGCCCCGATCACTCGACCTACTCGACGGGCGTCGTCGGCCGCTTCTCCTTCATGGTGACCGCGCCCGAGGTCGCCGAGGACACGACGATTCGCGAGACCTTCGGCCTCGTGCAGGGCGACTCGACCTGGTTCGGGCCCGAGGACGCGGCCGCGATCGAGGTCATCGTGCACCCGATCGACGGCGGAGGAGGCGATGCGGACGCGGACGCCGACGCGGACGCCGACGCGGACGCCGACGCGGACGCCGATGCGGACACAGACGCGGACGCCGACGCGGACGCCGACGGCGACGGCGCCCCGGGCTTCGGCGACCCGGACGGGACGGGAGGTCCCTACGCGTACGAGGGCGCCACGGGGAGCTGCCGCGCGGCCGCGGGCGGCGGCGAGGCACCCGGCGCCGCATGGCTGGCGCTCCTCGCGATCGCGGCGTTCTCTCGCAGAAGTCAGTCGACGCGGCTCTAGTCAGAACCGTCATCTCGCAGAGACCTCCGCGGCGTCGGGCTGGCCGCCGAAGAAGTACCAGAGAAAGGCTCCTCCCACGGCAGCGACGCCGCCCAGGCCGTAGACGGCGAAAGGAACGGGCGCGATGCGAGCGCAGGTCCCGGCCGCTCCGGTGCCGGTGCAGCCCCGAGCCGCGAGGGTGACGGCGTCGAGGACGATGAGCCCGAGACCGGCGACGCCCAGGAGCAGCGGTCCGACGAGTGGGCGTCGCCGAGCCGCGGCGGTCGATCCGGGCAGCGTGAGGACGACGCGCTCGCTTTCGCCCGCCGCGAGGTCCAGGTCGCGGCTCTGCCGCACGCGGCCGGACAGCTCCACGACGAGCGTCGCACGGCCAGGCTCGAGGTCGCCGGCCCAGGGCGTTCGGCCGACCATTCGACCGTTCACGGTTACCGTCGCCGCCTCGGGATCGCTGTCCACGGCGAGGTGGGCCACTCGCCGCCCGGCCTCGACACCCCGCGCGAGGTCCCGCACCAGCACGCGGCCGAGCGCGACGAGCCCCGCGCGATCCGCCGCGGTCGTCTCGCGCGAGGCCCGGGCCAGGCTCCGGCCGGTGCGAGACTCGAAGAGCTCGAGCGTGACCTCGGTGGAGGCGCCGCTCCGGGTCACGCGCCCACTGACGAACATGGGCCAGCCCATGTCCTCGAGCGCTCGCCCCAGGCACCTGGCGCCCGGCGCGGTGAGGCATCCGGGCTGCGCCCGTTCGATCCCCGCGGCCGCGTCCGCCGGCAGGAGCACCTCGCTGTAGGAGAGCCGGAGCTCGGCGGCGACCGCGTCCGATGCGGCAGCCAGGTCGGCCTCGAGGACGGGGCCCGTCGCGACGAGCCGCACGACCGCGACGTCCCCAGGCCGGACTGCCGTCGTGCCCACCGGCCAGTCCTTCGCCGACCTGGGCACGTGCACGGAACGGCGCCTGGCCGGCGCCGGTATCTCGAGCACGTTCCTGGGCCGGGCCGCGTCCTCGGCGGACGCCGCGCGTGTCAGGCAGAGGGCGGCGACCGAGAGCCCGATGCAGCGCGCGGCCTTCATCCGTGCCGGAGACTAGGAGACCGCGGGACGCGAACGCAACATTGTGGAATCAGAGCGCGCCGCAGCTCATTCGGGCGAGGACGACCTCCGATTCCCTCGTGCAGGGGGCCCCGATCACGTCGGCGTAGTAGAGGTCCCCGTCCGGACCGTACGTGACGTCTCCGGTTCCGCTGGCCAGGTCGGCCCCGAGGAGGGCTCCGACCTTGACCACCGCCGGCTGGAATCCGGCGACCCTGACGAGCTCCGGCGTGAGGGAGTGGTAGTCACCTGGCTCGCAGACCGGGGAGTAGACCAGCGCCGCGGCGCCGGTCCTCGACTGGGTGCCCGAGAAGACCAGGGAGCGCGGCCTATCATCGTCCGCACCCTCGACGGCCATCGGCCGCGGGACGCCCAGCAGTCGGAGGTCCGCGGCCAGAAGCTCCGGGTCGGTCGCGACCCTCACGTCCAGGAACACCGCACCGAGGCCGGCCCCCGTCGGCAAGAGGGCCGGGAACGCCGCGGTCTGGGTGCCGAACTGCGCAGTGTCGACCAGCGCACCGCCTGGTCCGATCATGGCACCCGTCAGGATACCCACGCGACCCCAGGCCGCCACGAATCCCCCGGGCACCGCTGCCAGCGATGGGAAGGCCACGGGGCCGTCGTCGAGCGAGTAGTCGGCCACGAGCCCCAGGCGGCCCTCGTCGAGGTCGACCACCGCGAGCCGGGGTTGCGAAGAACGCGGGTCCTCTTCGCAGCCATGGTAGGCGACCGCCACGAGCGTGCCGGCGACGGCGATCATGGGCCGCTCCACGAACAGGTCCTCGGCGCAAGGCGGCAAGCGCCCGAACTCGACGTCGTATGACTCGACCAGGTCACCGCCGGCGCCGAGCCGCGCCAGCTCGTAGCCGTCCGACGTCAGGTCGCGGTACGTGAGAACGGCACCATCACCATAGGGGGCGAGCGCGGGCCACAGCGCGGCGTCCAGGTCTTCCACGACCTCGATGCCGTCCTCGCCGAGACGGGCGAGCACGACGCGGCTCAGCCCGAGGGCATCGACCTCGATCCAGGTGAGGATCGCCGTCGTGTCGGTGACGAGCACTCTCACCATCGCCGCGTAGTCGGTCTCGAGCCTCGCGAGCACTTCGGCGTCGATCAGGTCGTCGCAATTCTGATCCTTCTGGTCGCATGGATCCTCGGCGCCCGGGTGGGCGTCCGCATCCCCGTCGTCGCAGTCGTCGCCGCCGGCCGACCTGGCATCGAAACCGTCGCCGTCCACGTCGGGGTCGGGGTCGTGTGCGCAGGCCCCGTCGGCGCCGCAGGCGTCGATCGTCTCGTCGAGTCGGTCGTCGCAGGTCGAGGACTCGCCGCAGCGGGGCACGGCGCACGCGGAGGGCGCCTCGACGACCGGCTCGCAGCCGCCCGCGCGGCAATCGTCCGATCCGCAGTCCAGCCCGTCGCAGCGGCCGTCGATGAAGAGACAGACGTCGCGATCCTCTCCGGAGGTGAAGCGAGTGGTGGCGCGGGTCGTGATCGACGAGCCTTCGAGCGTCGCAGAGGCGCTGAGGACGAGGACGGCATCACTGGCAAGGGCGCCGGGCCTGATGGAGATGGTCTCGGCGCCGCCCGAGAGCTCGCGCGCCAGCATGAAGACGCTCTCGCCCCCGCTCTCGACTTCGAGCGACAGCTCGTCCACCTCGTCCCGGATGGCCTCGTCGACCTCCAGCCGGACGAGGATCGCCGTCGGCGGCTCGGCGCAGCCCGACAACGCGAGGATCGCCGCCAGGGTTCTCACTCGCCGAGCTCCACCGATCCCCACGAGCCCTCTCGCGCGGCATCGGGCTGGGTGGCCAGGATTCCAGCGGTCACGCCGCCGGCCACGAGCGCCGCGCCGCCGGCGATCCAGACCCACAACGGGACACCGCCTCCGGATGGTCCCCGGCGGACCGCAGGCTCGCGACGTGCGCGCCGCACGACCGGCTCCCGGGCGGGCGAGATGGCGAGGGCTGCGGCGCTGGCCGGCGGCGCCACCACGAGCGGCGCGCTGCGCGAGCCCGCGGAGGCGAGGACGGCGCCGGACGGAGCGCAGGCCTCGACGAAGTACTCGAGCGCCGCCCCGGCCGGCACCGGCGCCGAGGCGCCCCACGGCGGCAGATCGATCTGCAGGGTCGACCATTCGGACCCGCCCGACCGGAGGGTCACGACGATGCGCTCGACCGCGTCCTGCCCCTCGCCGACCGCGATCGCGAAGTCGGCGCTGCCCTCGCGCAGCGTCGCCGAGGGAGCCAGCCGCACCGTGACGGCCGCGCGCCCGAGGTACCGCGCGTCCGCGAGCGCCGCGACGAAGCGCGGCGGGTGGTCACCGGGGCCCAGGTCGAAGCCCGGATCGCGCGCGAGCGCCGTCGCCAGCGCCTCACGCGCTCCGGCCTCCTCACGCAGGATCAACCTCAGCATGGCGACCTCGCGAAGAGCGTCGAGCCGATTCGTCGGGTCGAGGTCGTGCCGTCCGGCGAGGAGCTCGGCGAGCGCGAGCGCCTCGCGGTAGCTCTGCTCGTCGCGCATCGCGCGAACCCTCGACAGCTCCTGCTCGAAGGGAGCCTCGTCGGCCACGGCGAGCGCGGGCAGGAGCAGCACCGACAGGGCCAGTATCCTCTTCATGCCCGGTGCACATATAATCGGCGAGGTCGCGTGGAATCGCAAACCACCGGTCGGTACCTCTTCGGCCCATTCCTCGTCGAGCGGATGCTCGCGCGGGGAGGGATGGCCGAGGTGCTCCTCGCCCAGGAGAGGGGGCTGCAGGGCTTCCGCCGGCGGGTGGTCATCAAGCGCGTCCTGCCCCACCTGGCGGACGACCCGGAGTTCGTCGCGATGTTCAACGCGGAGGCCCGGCTCGCCGCGCGCCTCGTGCACCCAGGGATCGTCCACGTCTACGAGTTCGGGTGCTACGAGGGGAGCTACTTCCTCTCCATGGAGTACGTCGAGGGAGCCTCGCTCGCGCAGATTGCACGGCGGCTTGGCACGCGTCGGCTACCGATCGAGCACGCCCTGAAGATCGTCGCCTCGATCTGCGAGGCGCTCCAGTACACGCACACGCTTCGCGACGAGGAGTCGAGGCCGCTGGGGCTCGTGCACCGCGACGTGAGCCCTCAGAACATCCTCGTGTCGGTGCACGGAACGGTGAAGCTCGCGGACTTCGGGATCGCCAAGGCCACCGAGTCCTCTACCAACAGCACGCGCGCCGGCACGATCAAGGGCAAGTTCGCCTACATGGCGCCGGAGCGCCTGATGGGCACGGGCGCCGATTTGCGCTCGGACATCTTCTCGGCAGGGGTCGTCCTCTGGGAGCTGTTGACCGGCAGCAGGCTGTACGCTGCGAACGAGCCCGGGCAGATCGTGACCAAGATCCTCTCGGACCCGGTGCCGAACGTCGGGGACCTCGCCCCGGGCATTCCGCCCGAGTTCGATGCCATCGTCGCCAGGGCTCTCGCGAAGCGACCCGAGGACCGCTACCCGAACGCCGCACAGATGCAGATGGACATCGAGCGGGGCCTCTCGCGGGCAGGGCTCTTGTCGAATGCACCTCTCTTGGCCGAGTTCCTTCGCGAGTCGGGGGTGTTCACGGACGACCTGGCGACCGATCCGGCCCCTCCACCCGAGTGCGCACCCGCCCCCACGCCGGAGGCCGAGCCCGGCGTCGCGCTCACGACGCCGACCAGCCAGGTCGTCGTCCGACCGCCCGCCCGAAGGCACCGCCTGGGCGCCGCGCTCGGGGGCGTGGCGATCGCGGCGGCCGTGGCGGCTCTCCTGTTCTGGGTTCCCTGGCGGCGCGGCACCGCCGAGACGTCCCGTTCCTCTCGCGAGGAGCCCCGAGCAGTCGTCGCCGCCGCGCCTGCAATGCCCGCCGCTGCACCCGCGCTGCCGGGGCCGACGCCGGCGGGATCCGCGAGCGCTTCGCCAGCGCCGGCGGAGCCGGCGCCCGCCCCCACGCCCGCCGCGCAGCCAGCTCCGACCTCGGCAGCCGGCGCCACGGCGGTCACGACCGTCGCACCTCGGGCGGCTCCCGCGCCCGGCCCGACCGCTGGGGCCGTCGCTGCACCGAGGCATGCAACCGGCCTCGTCTCGATCGATTCCACGCCCTGGTCGCGTGTGTACTTCCGCGGACGGCTTCTCGGAGAGACGCCGATCGCAGAGGCGGCGCTGCCGGTCGGATCGCAACGCCTGGTCTTCGAGTACGGCGAAGGCCAGCGGCACTCGATCCTGGTGCGCGTCCGGGAGGACGAGACGGTCCGCTCGCGGATCAGGCTCCCGTGACGAGAGGACCCCGGTCCAGCTTGCCGCGCTGCCCGACGCTCAGAGGATGAACTTCGACAGATCCTCGTCCTCGAGGATGGGCTTCAGCTTCTCCTCGACCGTGCGCCGGTCGATCACCACGTCACGCTCCGAGACCTCCGGGGCCGTGAACGACAGCTCCTCGATCAGGGCCTCGAGCACGGTGTGCAGTCGGCGCGCACCGATGTTCTGGGTCCGCTTGTTGACCTCGGCCGCGGTCTGGGCGATCGCCTGCACGGCGTCGTCCGTGAAAGACAGCTTCAGTCCCTCGGTCTCCATGAGGGCCGAGTACTGGCGGGTCAACGCGTTCTTCGGCTCGGTCAGGATCCTGACGAAGTCGTCGGGGCCCAGCGAGTCGAGCTCGACGCGGATCGGGAAGCGCCCCTGAAGCTCGGGGATGAGGTCCGAGGGCTTCGAGACGTGGAACGCCCCGGCCGCGATGAACAGGATGTGATCGGTGCGGATCGGCCCGAACTTCGTCGTGACGGTGGAGCCCTCGACGATCGGCAGCAGATCGCGCTGCACGCCCTCGCGCGAGACGTCGGGTCCCTGCGCCTTGGAGTGCGAGCCGGCGATCTTGTCGATCTCGTCGAGGAAGATGATGCCGCTCTGCTCCGCGCGCATCACCGCCTCGCGCACGACCTTGTCCATGTCGATGAGCTTCTGCGCCTCCTCCATCGACAGGAGCATCAGGGCCTCGGGGACCTTGACCTTGCGCCGCTTGGTCCGCTTGCCGAACCCGGGCATGTTGCCGAGCAGGTCCTTGATGTCGATTCCCATCTCCTCGATGCCCGCGGAGCTGAAGATCTTCGCGAACGAGACGTTCTCCTCCTGGACCTCGACCTCGACATAACGTTCGTCGAGCTTTCCGGCGCGCAGGAGCTGCCGGAGCCGCTCGCGCGTCACCTCCTCGCCTCCCGCGTCCCGCGCGGGCTCCTCGAAGCCCGCGGCTTCGCGACGTGGCATCAGGCGATCGATCAGCCGGTCCTCCGCGAGCTGCTGTGCGCGCGACTCGACGCGGGCCTGCTCCTCGGCCTTGACCATGGACACCGAGATCTCGGCGAGGTCGCGCACCATCGCGTCGACGTCGCGCCCCACGTAACCCACCTCCGTGAACTTCGAGGCCTCCACCTTGACGAACGGCGCTTGCGAGAGCTTCGCGAGCCGGCGCGCGATCTCGGTCTTCCCGACGCCCGTGGGCCCGATCATGATGATGTTCTTCGGCGCGATCTCGTCGCGCAGGTCGGGCGCGACCTGCTGGCGGCGCCAGCGGTTGCGCAGCGCGATCGCCACGGCGCGCTTAGCGCGGTTCTGGCCGATGATGTAGCGGTCGAGCTCGCTCACGATCTCGCGCGGCGTGAAGGTCGTCTGGGGGTGCATGCTCTCGCGGTCGTCGGCCATCAGCGAAGCTCCTCGAGCACGATCTGCTCGTTCGTGTAGATGCAGATGTCCGCCGCGATCCCGAGCGCGATCCTGGCGATCTGGGCCGCCTCGAGCTCGCTGTGCTCGAGGAGCGCGCGCGCCGCCGCGAGCGCGAACGGCCCGCCGGATCCGATGCCGATGACGCCGGTGTCGGGCTCGATCACGTCGCCCGTGCCCGAGATCAGAAGGAGGCTCTTCCTGTCGGCGGCCACGAGCATCGCCTCGAGCCTGCGGAGCGCGCGGTCCATTCGCCAGTCCTTGGCGAGCTCGACCGAGGCGCGCGTGAGGTTGCCCGAGTACTCCTTGAGCTTGCCCTCCAGCCGCTCGAACAGCGTGAAGGCATCGGCGCTCGCGCCGGCGAAGCCGACGATCACGCCGCCGTCGGCGAGCCGCCTCACCTTCTTGGCCGTCGATTTGACGACCGTGGCGCCGAGCGTCACCTGCCCGTCCCCCGCCACCACGACGACGTCACCGCGCCGCACGGCCACGATCGTCGTCGAGCGCATCCGTTCGCCAGTCGTGGTTCGTCGCGGTCTCATTCGTCGTCCTTGGCCATGGGGTGTGCCCGGTCGTAGGCCTGCATTAGCCTGTCCACGGTCACCTGCGTGTAGCGCTGCGTCGTCGACAGGCTCGCATGTCCGAGCAGCTCCTGGATACCCCTGAGGTCGGCCCCGGCGTCGAGCAGGTGCGTGGCGCAGGAGTGCCGCAGCGCATGGGGGTGCGCGTCCGGGCGTCCGCTCTCGAGCCCGTAGCGCCGGACGAGCATCTGGACCATCCGCGCGCCGAGCCTCGTCCCGTTGCGGCCGAGGAACACAGGATCGCCCGGATGAGAAGCTCGCCGGAGCGCCAGGCGCTCGGGCAGGTACGCGACGAGAGCGTCCCGGGCGGCCCGACCGAACGGGCAGATCCGCTCCTTGCCGCCCTTGCCCATCACCCGGACCTCGCGACGATCCAGGTCGACGGAGCCGAGGTCGATCGAGACGAGCTCGGAGACGCGCAGGCCGCTCGAGTAGAGGAGCTCGAGGATCGCGCGGTCTCTGGCGGGGAGCGGCCCGGCGCCCGCCGGTGCGCCGACCAGACGCTCGGCCTGGGCGGCGGTCAGCACCCTCGGGAGCTTGCGCCGCTGCTTCGGCGGGCGCACCAGAGCCATGGGGTTCGTGGAGAGCCGGCCTTCGCGGACGAGGAATCGAAAGAAGCCGCCCAGGGAGGAGATCTTCCGGGCCACCGTGGTGGCGGTGAGGCGTCGAGAGTGCAGGTCGACGAGGTAAGCACGAACGTGCAGCGTGTCAACCTGCCCCGGCGCCGGCGGCTCGTCCCTGGCGGCGAGGAAATCGCACAAGCCGTCCAGGTCGCTCCGGTAGGCGGCCCGCGTCCTCAGAGAGGCGCCCCGCTCGACCTCCAGGTGGCGGTCGAAGGCCTCGCGCGCCGACTCCCACGAGAGCATCGACGGGGCTCATGATAGCTCGGCTGGCGGCTGGGGTCCCCTTTTCGAGCCGCACGGGGGATGCTGCTGCCGGTTGATCGCCGGGTGCCCCGGCGAGCTAGAATCCCCCGGGGCACGAATCGTGAGCGCCCTCGAGATCGACACCCTCATCCGGAAGATCGCCAACCGCGATCGCGCTGCCTTGCGGGCGCTCTACGGCCGCTTCGCCACCGGCGTCTTCTCGCTGGCTCGCCGCGTCCTCGGGGACTCGACCGAGGCGGAAGCCGTCCTCGGCGACACCTTCCTGCACGTCTGGCGCGAGGCAGCCTCGTTCGACCCCGACCGCGGGAGCGTCGGCTCGTGGGTGATGTCGATCGCGCGCAGCCGCTCGATAGACAGACTGCGCGCGAGGATGGGGCGCGGCGCGACGCGGGAGGAGCTCCTGGATCTCGCCGGCCCGGTCCCGGCCCCGGACGAGGAGCCGGCGACGCTATCCGAGGCCGCCCGAGCTCGCAGGGCGCTGGCGACTCTGTCCGACGAACAACGGCAGGCGCTCCTACTGGCCTATTTCGGCGGGTGGCGGCACGCCGAGATCGCGATCACTCTCGGCCTTCCCGTCGCTGCGGCCAAGGGGCACATCGCCGGCGGCCTTCAGGCGCTGGTGGCGGCCTTCGAGAAGACCGGAGGTGGCGGGTGAGCGGCCGCGCGCGGGACCTCGCGGTCGAGGACCTCTGCCTGTACGCCCTCGGCGACGTCAGCCCGGAGGAGCTCGTCGCCCTCGAGAGCGCGCTGTCCTCGGACACCGCGGGCCAGGCCAGGCTCAGGGCGCTGATCGAGGCGACCCATCAGCTCGCGCTCCTGCCGACGCCGAGCGCTCCGCCGCCGCGCGCGTTCGACAAGATCTGGAAGCGCATCGAGGCCGAGGCCGACAAGCCGAGCACCCCCCCATCGCGGCCCACGGCCCGGGCTCGCAAGAGCACCCCCGGCGGGGCACCCGCGTCGAGATGGGCCCGCTCGCTACCCCTCGCGTCGGCCATCGCTCTGGCAATGTGCCTCGTGGCGGGGGCGATGTGGTACCGCGAGCGCGAAGCGAGCCTGACGCTCGAGTCCGCGCTCGAGGCCACCCGTTCCCAGCTCGCGCAGGGCGCGACGGAGCGGGGAGCGCTCGCGAGTCGTGTGGCGGAGCTTCAGGAGAAGGTGACGGAGGACCAGGCCGTGTATCGGGCGCTCGGAGCGGCGGACCTTCGGGTCTGCCTGCTCGGGCCCCGCAGGCCCGATCTGACCGGCACGCTCCGCGTGATCTGGCGCCGCGGCGACCCGTTCTGGCTGGTGGTCGGCTCGGGCCTCAGCCCGGCGGGCGCGGGACAGAGCTTGAAGCTCTGGGGCATACGGGAGGGCCAGTCCACCGGCGCAGCCATCCTCGAGGTCGCGCCCGACGGAGCGGTCCGGCAGCGTGTGATGCTCACCGCCAGGCTCGAGTCCTCCGAAGCGGCGGCCGTGACGATCGAGCCCGACGGCGGCGTCCCTCAGCCCGCCGGCGAGATGCTGTTCTTCGGCACGATGTGACCCAGCTCGGCCAGCCAGCGAGCGTGATCGCCGAGCGCCCGCTCGGCCATCGCCGCATGTCGGTCGCGCTTGCCCAGCTCCGCCTCCGGTCCGTCGAGGGGAGCGACGAGCGACCAGACGATGTTGGAAGGCTGGAAGTCGTCCGTGGGCCTGCGCAGGTGCTCGAGGAGTCCCCCGAGAGCGGTGGTCCGAGGCGGTAGAGGCGCCTCGCTGGCGGCCAGGGATGCGGCCACGAAGACGGCGGCCAGGTATCCGGCCGCCGTGCTCTCGACGTAGCCCTCGACTCCCGCGAGCTGGCCCGCGACCCAGAGCCCGGGCGCGACGGAGAGCTCGAGCCTGCGGCCGAGAAGGCGGGGCGAATCGATGAAGGTGTTGCGATGCACGGACCCGAACCTCGTGAGCTCCGCACGCTCGAGGCCGGGAATCAGGCGGAAGACACGTGCCTGCTCACCGCGGGTCATCCGCGTCTGGAAGCCGACGAGGTTGTAGGCAGTCCCGGCGCGATCCTCCTGCCGGAGCTGGACGACCGCGAAGGGCCGTCGCCCCGAGCGCGGATCGACAAGACCGACGGGCTTCATCGGGCCGTAGCGCAGGGTCTCGGAGCCGCGCTCGGCCATGACCTCGATCGGCAGGCAGCCCTCGAAGTACCGCGGCTCCTCGAACGGGCGCGCCGGCACCTTCTCGGCCGCGCAGAGCGCCGCGACGAAGGCACTGTACTGCGCCTGGTCGAGCGGGCAGTTCAGGTAGTCGTCACCCCGACCTTTGGCGTACCGGCTCTGGGCGAAGACCGGCGGACGCTCGATCGAGTCGGCCGAGACGATCGGCGCGATTGCGTCGTAGTACGCGATGTGCTCGCTGCCGATCAGCCGGGCGAGGTCCTTGGCAAGGTCGTCGCCGGTCAACGGCCCCGTCGCGAGGATGCACGGGCGGCGCGAAGGGACCGTGGTGACCTCGCCCGGCACGAGCTTCACCCGCGGGTGGCCTCCGATTGCTTCCGTCACGAGCGCCGAGAACTGGTCGCGATCCACGGCGAGCGCGCTGCCGGCGGGTACCGCGGCGCGGTCCGCGCACGCGAGGACGAGGGACCCGGACCTCCGGAGCTCTTCCTTCAGGAGCCCGACCGCGTTCGACGGCGCCGCGGAGCGCATCGAGTTCGAGCAAACGAGCTCGGCGAGCAGGTCCGAGCTCTGGGCAGCCGTCCGGCGGACCGGCTTCTGCTCGTGGAGCTCGACGTCGATGCCGCGCTCCGCGAGCTGCCACGCCGCCTCGCACCCGGCAAGGCCGCCACCGACGACGAGAACGGGGGACGAGGTTAACAAGTTCACGGAGAACGGGGGACGAGGTTAACAAGTTCACGAACGGTGGGATTCGTTAACTTGTTAACCTCGTCCCCTGGCGACTGGCCTCGGCGTCGGGCAGAATTGCGTGATGGACGGAAGGCTGGCTCCAGGGCTCTTGGTGGCTGCTCCCAGTCTGAACGACCCCAACTTCGTGCGCGCGCTGGTGCTGCTCGTCACCCACGGCACCGAGGGCGCGCTAGGCTTCATCGTCAACCGGCCGACCGACGTGCGGCTGTCCCAGGTCCTGTCGAACATGGGTCTCGGTCCCGCTCCGGGTCATGACTCGATCGTCCTCGAAGGCGGGCCGGTCCGGCGCGAAGCCGGATGGATCGTCTACGCTCCGGCACGGGGAGTCGACGCCGACCCCGAGGCCCTCGCGGTGACGGACCGGCTGCACGTGACCGCCTCGCGCAAGACGCTGGAGGCGATAGGCCGCGGCGAGGGGCCACTGCGCTACCACGTGGTCCTCGGCTGCGCGGGCTGGGGGCCCGGACAGCTCGAGGCGGAGATCGCGGCGGGTGTCTGGGTGCCGACGGATCTCGAGGAGTCGATCGCCCTGGACACTCCCCTCGAGCTTCGCTGGACCAGCGCGCTCGCCCGGCTCGGCATTCACCCGGCCTTCATCTCGAGCACCGTCTCGAAAGCCTGAACCGGCACTATCATGCGGCGCCATGCCGCCCTTCGTTCCGTTCATCGTCGTCCTCTGCACCGGGGCTCCCCCCCCGCCGGGCCTCGAGCCTCTGGCGCCGTCCGCCGGGATCTACGGCTCGAGCAGCCCCGATGTACCGGGAGCCTGCTCCTTCGAGCCGGATCGAGCCCTGCCCCTGGCAACCTTCCCCGACGATCCGCCCGACGACGCCCTCTGGCCGGAGCAGGACAACCTCTCGGGGCCCGGATCGATCCACGCTGACGAGGCCTGGCGGCTCGAGACCGGCGGCGGGACGATCATCGCCGTGCTCGACACGGGTGTCGACACGACCCACGAGGACGTCTACCGCAAGCTGGCTCTGAACCCCGGCGAGCTCGAAGGCCTGGTCGACGCCGACGGCGACGGCGTGCTCACGGTCGACGACGCCGGCGCCGCCGAGAACGCGGCGCGGGTGCCGGACGCGAACGGCAACGGCTTCATCGACCGGGCGGACATCGGCGCGGCCTTCGAGGACGGCATCGACGACGATGGCGACGGCTTCGTGGACAACGTCTCGGGATGGGACTTCGAGGATGGCGACGCCGACGAGACCGACACGGGCGTCGACGGCCACGGGACGTTCGTCGGCGGTCTCGCGGGCGCCTCCGCGGACAACGGCGTGGGCGGCGCGGGCGCCTGCCCGGACTGCCGTCTCCTCTACGTCCGCGTCGGGCGGGCGCCGATGATCATGACGAGCCGGCTCGTGGCGGGCGTCGAGTACGCCGTCGCCCACGGTGCGAGCGTGATCCACATGTCGATAGGCGCGATCCAGTCGACCCCGGCGCTCGACGCCGCGTTCCGTCACGCCCACGCCGCGGGCGTCTTTGCCGCCGCCGCCTCGGGAAACGAGCACATGTTCCACGCGAACCTGCCGGCCTCGAGCCCCGAGGTCGTGGCGATCGGCGCCTTGCAGCGCTCCACGACGCCGGGCGACGAGTGGAGGTCGCGGGCGGCGTACTCCGACTACGGCCCTCACGTCTTCCTCTCCGCGCCGTCCGAGGTCACGACGCCGGCCCCTCGCGACACCTACATTCAGTGCGGTGGCACCTCCTGCGCGACTCCCCACGTCTCGGCCACGGCCGCGCTCCTCTTCGCCCGGACCCGGCGAATGGAGCTCGATCCGCCGATCGCGCCCGACGAGGTCGTCCAGATCCTCCGCGCCAGCGCCGAGGACCTGTACGGAGGCGACGACGACGCGGCCGAGGGCTGGGATCCGTGGACCGGTTATGGCCGGGTCGACGCGGGGTCCGCGGTGTGGGCCGTCGAGCTCGGCGACATCCCGCCGGTGGCGCGGATCGACGCTCCGGGCTGGTACGCGATCGTCGACCCTGCAGACGACGGTCTCCTCGACGTCACCGCGACGGTGCGCGCGGACCGGAGCGAGTCGGTCTCGTGGGAGCTCGAGGTCGGCACCGGGACCGAGCCCGACGACTGGACCGCGATCGCCGCGGGCGACACGGAGCGCGATGCCGCGAGCATCGCGCGGTTGGATCTCGCCACCCTCGAGCCGCCTGCGCCGAGGTTCGACGCCGGCGCGCGCATCTTGCCGGACGGCGGGCTGGTCACGCTGCGGCTCCATGCGACCGACGCCTCCGGTCGAGTCGGTGAGGCTCGGCGGGCCTTCTTCCTGAGGGCCGACACCGGATCGCACCCCGGCTTTCCGCGCGAGATCGGCGCCGGTGTCGCGGCCTCACCCGCCATAGCGGACGTCGACGGCGACTCGACGCCCGAGATCGTCATCGGCGCCGCCGACGGCTCGGTGCATCTGCTGTCCGGCCCCACGGGCCGGGAGCTCCCGGGCTGGCCCGTGGCGACGGACGACGAACGCGGGGCCGACATCGTCTCGAGCCCAGCGGTGGGCGACCTCGACGGCGACGGCTCCGCCGAGATCGTCCTCGGGACCATCGCCGGTCAGCTCCACGCGTGGCATGCGGACGGCTCGCCGCTCGAGGGCTGGCCGATCGATCTGGGTGACATGATCCTCGCGACCCCGGTCCTCGCCGACCTCGACGGCGACGGCCGCAAGGAGGTCGTGACGGCTCCGTACGACGGGCCGGTGCACGCCCTGACGGCCCAGGGCGTCGACATCGACGGATGGCCGGTCGTCGCGCTGGACGAGACGGTCGCCGAACCACGAGCGGCGGGGACGTCGGCCTCGCCCGCGGTGGGTGACCTCGACGGGGATGGCACGCTCGAGGTGATCCTCGGCTCCGGCGAGGGGTACGGGCCGAGGCTCATGCAGACGGGGCGCGTCTACGCGTGGCACTCCGACGGGTCGCCGGTTCTCGGCTGGCCCGTTCGGCCCCAGGCCCTGCAGGCGCTGCCCGGGTTCCTCCTCTTCACGGGCGTCGTCGGCGCGCCTTCCCTCGGCGACCTGGACGGCGACGGCACGCTCGAGACCGTCGTGGGCGCCCTGACCGGGACGGGAACGGTGTACGGCGCGGGCGGAGACGAGCTCGCGAGCCTGAGCGGCAGCGGCTGGGGCGCGTCGAGCGACGTGCCGGCGGACACGGGCGTGTGGGTCGCGGGGATCGCCTCCTTCGGCGACCTCGACGGCGACGGAGCGCTCGACGTGGCCGCGCCGCTGATGGGCATGTCGGCGCAACTCGCGCGCTTCGGCAACTTCATGCTGGGCGCGTGGACGTCGAGCGGCGGCTGGCTGGGCGCGTTCCCGCGAGCCCAGGAGGGATATTCTCTCCTGGTCAACCCGGCCATCGCCGACCTCGACGGCGACGGAGTGGCGGAGGTCCTCGCCGGTTCGAGCGGGCGGGTGCTCCATGCGGTCAATCGCGACGGCGACGAGCCCGCGGGCTGGCCGAAGCACCTGGCGGACTGGATCGCGGCGTCCCCTGCCGTCTGGGACCTCGACGGAGACGGCCTGCTGGAGGTCGTGGCCGTGACGCGGTCCGGCCGCGTCCACGTGTGGGACCAGAGCGGCCCGCTCGTGCGGGGGGACGGATCGATCGCCGCCGCCTGGCCGATGTTCCGCCACGACCCTGCCCGCACCGGCAGCGCCTCGACTCCCCTCGCGCTCCCGCTTCCCGTCGAGGACGAGCGCGTCGCCGTCTCGGGCGGCGGCTGCTCGTGCGGCCTCACCTCGAACCCGACCCGGTCGGGTTGGCCCTTCGTCCTTGCAGTGCTCGCTCTCGTCTGGCGGCGTCGCCTCCGAGAGCTCGTCACTCGTCGAGACCGAGGTGCCTCTCGATCTTCTCGACCCGGTGTCTGAGATCCTGATGCTCGTCGCGGTGCGGGCCGAGCAGGATGTTGTCGATGCGCGTGTTGAGCCCATCGACGGACTTCAGGAGTCCACCGAGACTCTCCGCATGCTGGACGAGGATCCTGGTGTGCTCCATCAGGATCTGGCTGTGCTCCTTGAGGACGCGGCCGTGCTCCTCGAGGATCACGCGGTGCTCGCCCAGCTCGCTCCTGATCTCGTGGAGCGAGTCCCTCATCTCGATGAGGACCTGGAGCGTCTTCGAGACCTTGCCCCCGTTGCGGCGGACCATCAACCGGATCCTAGCACGCGCTTGCGCGGGCGAACGATCAGGCACGCGACGAGGAACAGCGCCGGAGGAGCGCTCGACGGAGCGCCCTGCACTGCGCCGACCGAGCAGCCCCCGCCGCCGGCGTCCTCCTCGGGCGGCGCCGCGTCGGGCCCGGCGCCCGCGTCGCGCTCCATGCCGCCGTCCAGGTCGGGCTCGCCGCCGGTACGCAGCCAGAGGTTGGCCGTGACCGTTCGGATCGTGCCGTCGACGACGGCCACGGCGCGGTAGAAGTCCTCGCCGCTCGCGGGCGCCTCGACCTCGATCTCGTGCACGAACGGGTCGTCGTCGATCTGCACGCCCTCGATCTGCAGCCCGTTTCGCTGGACGAGCAGCCTGTCTCCACCACCGGTCGCCACGATCTCGAACGTGGTCCGTGCCGCCGTGATCGTGCCGTCCACCGGCGGGACGCTCGAGGAGAGCTCGACCATCGGGTCGTCCGGGCCCTGGAGCTTGACGACGGTGCGGCCCTTCCGGATGCCCTCGACGATGGCCTCGACGGAGAGCTCCTCGGCCCAGACCATCGTCGTCGGGTCGCCGATGGGGCTCCCGAACGAGCTCAGGTCCTGGCCCGCCCGGTGGTCGTCGCTGCCGCCGACCGGGACGATGCGGTGACCCTCGGAGCAAAGAGCGTCCCACATCTCGATCGAGGGAGGCGCAAGGAGCCACCCCGACTCGCTCCATCCGCCGGTCGTGATCTCCATCGCGTCGATCCTCGCGGGATCGAGGCCCCACCGCCACGCGCAGCCGATGCACAGGTCGAAGAGGTCGAGCGTGGGGTGGTTCATGGAGAACACCGCGCCCTGCTCCGCGAACGCCGCCGCGGCGGCCTGGATGTCGCCCTCGGGGAAGTCGATCTCGTGCTCGACCCACTGGGTCGCGCCGATCCCGTTCGCGTGGCCCGCATAGGTCGTGTACTCCACGCCCGGCAGGAAGAGAAGGTCGGGATGACGCGCCTGCGCGTCCGCGATGAAGTCTAGCTGCGAGGTCGTGTTGTGGTCGGACAGCTCGACGAAGTCCAGGCCGCGCTCGCGAGCGAGCACGGCGATCTCTTCCAGCGTGGGCCGAGCGTCGCCGCTCTCTCGCGAGTGCACGTGCAGGTCGCCCGCCCACCAGCGCCCGCCGGACGCGAGCGGCAGGGCCGGCGAGTACGGCGTGCGCTCGGGCTGCGGCTTCAGGGTCGGCTCGTCCCGCAGGATCACCTCGACGTGGTAGCGCGCCGGCTCCTCGTCGATCTTCGCCTCGCCCACGCGCACCCTCCACGTCCCCGCCGGAAGGGGGCCCGGCAGGTAGCTTCGCGACGCAGCGTCGATCCCGACCACCGCCGGCTCTACGTTTCCGCCGCCCCAGCCGCGGAAACGCACGGGGTCGAACAGGCCCCAATCGAGGATGTTCGCCTCGGACAGGTCGTCATGCCGCACCTCGATCTCCACCACGCCCGCCGGGACCTCGAAGGGGATCTGGAAGAAACGCGAATCGTCGTCCGTGGGCACCTCGCCGTCGAAGACGAGGACCTCTTCGCCGGCGAACGCGTCCGGCGCCACGCACACGATCACACAGGACGCGAGGAGCGCACGCATTGGCCCGAGCGTATCAGCGGAAGTCGACCGTCGCGAGACCCGCGCTCGGCGCATCGGGCTCGGCGCTCACCGCCAGCACGGTCACGGCAGCGGCGCCGACCACGACCGCCCCGGCGATGGTCCAGAACCACCAGCGGCCCAGAGCTCCACCTCGCGACGGGGCAGACGGCTCGCGGCTCGGCGGAGTCGGCGTGACGACCACTGGATGCCGGGTGCCGTCCTCGGCGACCTGGACGGGCGCGATCACGGGCGACGGGTGGACCTCGGGAGGCGACTCGCGCGGCTCGGGGGGCAAGGCGGCCAGGCGCTCTTCGATCTCCCCGAGCATGCCCTCGACCTCGGCGCGCTCAGGCGATTGCGGGTCCTCGCGCAAGTAGGACCGATAGAGCTCCCTCGCGCGCCTCAGGTCGGCGACGTCCCCCTCGACCTCGAAGTTGCGCCGGTAGGACTGCGCGATGTTGTAGAGGAGCTTGCGAGCATGCGAGAGGCGATAGGCCAGCTCGAACTGGCGGATCGCCTCGTCGTAGTGGCCCAGCCGGAACGCGGTTCGTCCCTCGTCGAAGGCCGCGCGGGCCTCGGCCGACGGCTCCCCGGACTGCTCCTGCGAGGACGCCGCCACGGGCAACGACAGCCCCACAGCCACTGCGAGTGCGGCGAATCCTCGACTCATTCCCAGGGATTGACGATCCCGTCGCGGTCGGATCCCGCTCCCGGTCCGCGGTGCGGCGGACGCGCGGCCTTCTCGCGGGCGGGCTCGAGGTCGGGCTCGACGCTCGAGGTCTGCCCGGCGCCGATCCGGACCGAGCGCTCGTATGGCTCGTGGCCAGGCGCCGCGACGCGAACCACGTGCTCCTCGCCGGCCCTCAGGTCGGCGACACTCGCCACTCCGCGCAGGACGGGGACGTCGACGCCGTCGACGCTGACGCGCGCGCCGCGGAGCTTCACCGCGATCGCGAGCTGACCGACGAGCGGAGGCGCCGGAAGCTCGGCGGCGCGCGGCGGCGCGCCTGGCGTCACGGTCGGCGGGCTCACCGGCGGGCTCGACGGCAGTGTCGGGACCGTGGCGGCGACGACGCTCTGCGCCTCCGTCGAGTTGGTGGACAGGAGCAGCCCACCGATGAGCAGGAGGACGCCCAGGATTGCCAGGCCCAGAAGCGCCGCAACGCCGATCTTGCGCCGGTCGGTGGCGAGCGCCGAGACCGAGACGCGCCCCCCATCCGGCTCGGAGGAGATCGTCTCGTGGATCGGCCGCCGGTCGACCTCGATCACGATGGGAGCAGCGATCGGCGGACTGCTCGCGCGGTCCGAGACGACCGGCAGACCGAGCGTGCGCTCGAGGTCCACCGCGACGTCCGTCGCGCTGGCGTACCTCCGGGCCGAGTCCTTCTCGAGGCACTTGAGGACGATCCTGTCGATCCCGGCGGGGAGCGGCGCGATCAGCGAAGGCGGCTGCGGTGCCTCGCAGGCGTGACGGATGAGGATGTCGACGTCGGAGTTGGAGTCGAACGGCAGCCTGCCCGTCAGGCATTCGTACAGGACCACGCCCAGCGAGTAGATGTCGGTGCGGTGGTCGACGTCGCGACCGCGCGCTTGCTCGGGTGACATGTACTGGGGCGTCCCCATCACGACGCCCTTTCGCGTCTTCCGGGTCGCCTCCGTCGCGTCAGCGAGCTTCGTCAGCCCGAAGTCCAGGAGCTTTACCTGCGGCTGCCCGTCCTGGGTCGTGACGAAGACGTTCTCGGGCTTCAGGTCGCGGTGGACGAAGCCCTTGGCGTGCGCTGCCGCGAGGCCCCGGGCGAGCTGTGAGAGGATGGGCACGACCTCCTCCGGCGCGAGCCGGCCGACCTTCTCGAGGTGCTTTCCCAGGTCCTCGCCCTCGAGGAACTCCATGACGAGGTAGGTGCGCCCGTCCGGTAGCTTTCCAAACGCGAAGATGTCGACGATGTTCCTGTGGCCGATCGCGTTGACGGAGCGCGCCTCGAGCAGGAAGCGGTCCACCTGAACGGGATCCGCGGCTCGCGCCGGAGCGAGGACCTTGACGGCGGCGCGCTTGCCGATGAGCGGGTGCCTCGCGAGGTAGACGACCCCGCAGCCGCCGGCACCGACCTTCCGCTCTATCTCGTACTCGCCGACCTTCGTCCCCGGTGCGAGGTCGGCGCCCTCGCCGCCGACGATCTCGTCGGCGGACAGCTCCTGCCCGAGCATGGTCTGGTCGTCAGCGACCGTGGTAGCCGCTGGGCCACGAGCTGGCAAGGTCTCGACGGACATGACCCCAGGGGATCATACCCTCGGCCACACCGGCGGGAAAGAAGTTACTTCGAATCAGGGATTCGGCGGCCAGAAGCCGGCGAAGTCCGGCCATTCCCAGTCTCGCCGCGGAATCGTCCAGAGCCACGGTGGAGCGTATGGACCAGCCTCGCTCTCGGGCCAGGCCCGGGGAGGGTCGACGAACTCGACCCGAGCCGCACCCGGGACGTCGAGCACCAACCGCGACGCCGGGTCCGGAACCGAGGCGTCCCAGATCTCGACCACGAGCCCCGGCTCGGCCTCCGCGACCACGATCTCCTCCTTCCCGGCGCCGTCGAGCTGGAGGACCGCGACCTCCTCCGGGAGAACGCCGGCAGCGAAGGAGTCGTACTCTTCGAGCTCTCCATTCTCGACGTGCAAGAGGTGCATCGTCGGCGATCCGTTCTGCGCGACGACGACCTCCTCGACCTCGTCACCATCGACGTCGCCGACGGCCAAGCTCTGGATCGTCCAGGTCACGGTGACCGTGAGCGGCGCACCGAAGCTGCCGAGCCCGTTCGAGAGGAGCGCCATCACATGGTCGTCGCCCCCAGACGTTCTCGCGACGACGACGTCTTCCATGGCGTCGGAGTCGAGGAACCCGGAGGCCAAGAAGAGAAACGTCCCGGGCATCACCACGCCGGCGTCCGTCATCTGATCGCTGAACTCCGAGTCCTGCACCGCCACGACACCGTCGCCGGCGCCCACGATCCTGCGGGCCTCGGTCGAGACGAGTCGCGCCGCCACGATCGCCCGCAGGTTGCCGGTCGTCGCGACCATGCCATTCGGTAGGGCGTCCCAGACACGCAGGTCGGGAGTGACGTCGCCTTCGCCGCCCCGCAGGATCGCGATCTCGTCCCCGGGCGCGTCGTCGAGGTCGGTGAAGAGAAGCGAGCGGATGTTGTCGCCGTCGCCGAAGTTGATTGCGGCCCACGGCCCCTGCAGCGAGACGTCTTCATCGAGAGCCGCGATCGTGCCGTCGTCGACCAGGGCATCGACCAGGCCGTCGGCGTCGCGGTCGCCGATCGCGAAGGTCCCGCCGCCCGCGGTGAAATCGTCCCCCCCATTCCCCGAGGGCTGGAAGATCGTGAGATCGCCGAAGCAGAGCTCGCCCCGCACCGGGATCAGGTCGCCGCACAGCGGGTCCGCGTCGCCGTCGCCGTCCCCGTCGCCGTCCCCGTCCCCGTCCCCGTCGCCGTCGCCGTCGCCGTCGCCGTCCCCATCCCCGTCGCCGTCGCCGTCGCCGTCACCGTCGCCGTCGCCGTCGCCGTCGCCGTCGCCGTCGCCGTCGCCGTCGCCGTCACCGTCCCCGTCCCCGTCTCCGTCCCCGTCCCCGTCCCCGTCGGCGTCGGCGTCGCCGTCGCCCCCATCGGGGCCGGGACCGCCGTCCTCGAGCACGCCTTCGGCGCCCAGCACGATCCGGATGAGGCCGACCTGTCCGTCCCCGCCCGCTGCGACATTCGTGGAGCCGGAGCCGGTCGCGTCCACGGTTCCTTCCGCGTCGAGCGCCTCGACCTCGGCCGCGAACGCGCCGGACCAGTCGCCGATCAGGACGACGATGTCGGTGGGAAAGACTATCGGGTCGTCTCCCGGCTTCTCGGGGACGACGAGCTCCTTTTCCTCGCCGCCCTTGTCGAGCCGGACGCGGAGCTTGCTGGCCCGCACGCTCGAGCCGTCCGCGACCTCGAGCTCGATTCGAACGTGGCGCTCCTCGGACGAGCAGCCCATGGCAAGGAGCAAGACGAGTAGAGCGCTGGCTCTCGAAGCGGATCCCAAGGCCCCTCCGACGGGAGACCGCGCCAGTATAACCCGACACGGGCCGGTACCGCCTCTCTGGCTACGCGATGGCCGCCGACTCGCCGGTGGTCTCGGCGACGGGCTCGCCCTCTTCCTTCTCACGCGTCGTGTAGCCGCACCCGGGCGTGGCGCACTTGAGCCCGGCGCCGCGCCCCCTGCCGGTCTTGACGAGGAAGGTCGCTTCGCACTCGGGGCATCGGTTGGGCACCGGCATCTCCCACAGGAGGAAGTCGCAGCCCGTCTTCTGGAAGTTCAGGCACCCGTAGAAGGTCTTTCCCTTCTTCGACTTGCGTGCCGCCAGATCACCCCCGCACTTCGGGCAAGGGACGTCGAGCGGGATGGGGCGAGTGCCCTTGCACTCCGGGTAGCCCGTGCACGCGAGGAACTCTCCGAAGCGTCCGCGCTTGAGCGCCATCGGCTTGCCGCAAGTCTCGCAGTCGATGTGGTACTCGCGCGGAGGAACGATCTCGATCTTGCCGTCGAGCCCCCGCTTGATCTCGGCCGTCGTCCGGCAAGCCGGGTATCCGGTGCAGGCCAGGAAGCTCCCGTGGCGGCCCCACTTGATGACCATCGGCTTGCCGCACTTCGGACAGAGGTTGTCGGTGGGCGTCTCGATCGTCTTGACGTCGTCCATCTCGACGAGCGCCTTCTCCACCGTGACGTGGAAGGGCTCGTAGAAGGTCGCGAGCAGAAGGGCCCAGTCGACCGAGCCGTCCTCGACCAGGTCCAGCGACTCCTCCATCTGCGCGGTGAACTCGACGTCCAGGATCTTCGGGAAGTGCCGCACGAGCTTGTCGGTCACGAGCGCCCCGAGCTCGGTAGGGACGAGCTTGCCCTCGACCTTCTCGACGTAGTCGCGCCCGATGATCGTGGACAGGATCGAGGCGTAGGTGCTCGGGCGACCGATCCCGCGCTCCTCCATCTCCTTGACGAGCATTCCCTCGGTGAACCGGGGTGGCGGTTGCGTGAACTTCTGCTCCGCCTTCGCGCCGGCACCCGTCAGCCGCAGCGCCTCGCCCTTCGCGAGATCGGGGAGCCCGCCGGCCCCGCTGGCGACGTCGTCCTCCTCGTCTCCGGTGGTGGAAGCGCCGCCCGCGCCGTACACCGCGAGCCAGCCGGGCACCTTGAGGACCGACCCGTTCGCGCGCAGGGTGTACTCGCCCGCCTGGATGTCGACGCTGGTGGCATCGTAGACGGCCTGGGCCATCTGACACGCCACGAAGCGGTTCCAGATCATCGTGTAGATCCGGAGCTGCTCGTTCGTGAGGTGCTGGGCGACCCGCTGCGGCGGGAACGCCGTCGACGTGGGACGGATGGCCTCGTGGGCATCCTGCGCGGACTTCTTGCTCTTGTAGACCGCGGGCTTGGGAGGGAGCGCCGCGGCGCCCCACCGCTCCTCGATGTAGCCCCTCACCTCTGCGACCGCGTCCTCGGACAGACGCACCGAGTCCGTGCGCATGTAGGTGATGAGCCCGACCGAGCCCTCCTCGCCGAGGTCGACGCCCTCGTAGAGCTGCTGGGCGATCTGCATCGTGCGCTTGGCCGTCATCGAGTAGCGGCTCGACGCGTCCTGCTGCAGCCGGCTCGTGGTGTAGGGCGGCGGAGGGCTGCGCCGGCGCTCCTTCTTCTCGATCTCGGCGACGTGCAGGCGCGCGGCGCGGATGGCGCCGACGATCCGCGCCGCGTGGTCGCCCGTCGCCACCTCGATCTTGTTGCCGAGGTGCCGCCAGAGCCTCGCGGTGAACGCCGGCGGTCGATCGGCCGCGACCTCGGCCTCGATCTGCCAGTACTCCTCGGGCCGGAACGCAAGGATCTCGCGCTCTCGCTCGACGATCAGCCGTACCGCGACCGACTGGACGCGCCCCGCGGAGAGCCCGCGGCGGATCTTCTTCCAGAGGACCGGAGAGATCTCGTAGCCGACCAGGCGGTCGAGGATCCGGCGCGACTGCTGCGAGTGGAACTTCTTCTGGTCGATGTCGTGCGGATTGGCGAGGCCCTGCTGGACGCCCTTCTTCGTGATCTCGTTGAACAGGACCCTCGATATGTTCGGGTTCGACTTCTTGATCTGCTGCGCGATGTGCCAGGCAATCGCCTCGCCCTCGCGATCCGGATCGGGAGCCAGGTAGACGTGATCGACGTCCTTCGCGGCCTTCTTGAGCTCGGCGAGCACCTTCTGCTTGCCGTTGATGACCACGTACTCGGGCTTGAAGCCCTGGTCGACGGCGACCCCGATCTTGGACTTGGGCAGATCCATGATGTGGCCCACCGAGGCCTTCACCACGAAGTTCCGTCCCAGGTACTTCTTGATCGTCTTCGCCTTCGCCGGCGACTCGACGATGAGGAGCGCTTTTTCAGCCATCAGCCAGCTCGTTCATAGACGCCGCAATCGGATCTCACCACTAACCCGTCGAGCTCGAGCGTCAAGAGCGTCGTCGAGACTTCCTGCACCCTCGCGCCCGTCACGGCCACGAGATCGTCCACGGTCGCACGCGACGCGCCGAGCGACTCGAGGAGCTCGCCCGCCAGCCCCTTGCGCGCGAGGCGCTCGGGCTCACGGGGAGTCGGACGCTCTTCTAGCACGCCGATGGCGGCAAGCACGTCGCCCGCTCCGGTCGCCACCCTGGCGCCCTTTCTGAGCAGCTCCGCCGTGCCACGCCCGAGCGCCGAGCCCGGGCCCCACGGGACCGCGAGGACCGCCCGGCCGAGCTTCGCCGCGAACCGCGCGGTGGACAGGGTGCCGCTGCGCTCGTCCGCCTGGACGACGACGCACGCGCGCCCGAGCGCCGCGATGAGCCTGTTGCGCCGCACGAACGATCCGGGCCGTGGCGGCGATCCCGGAGCGAGCTCGCTCAGGACCGCGCCCCTCTGCTCGATCTCGTCGAACAGGTCGCGGTGCTCGGGCGGGTAGGCCACGTCCGCGCCCGATCCCAGGACGGCGACGGTCGGAGCGCCCGCCGCCAGCGCCCCATCGTGCGCGGCTCGATCGATCCCCCGTGCGCCGCCCGACACCACGACTAGCCCCGCCTTCGCGAGCGCGTGCGCGAGCTCGTGCGCGAAGCGCCTGCCCGCGAGATCCGCGCCGCGTGCGCCGACGATCACGACACGATCCGCGGCGGGCACAGAGCCCCGAACCCAGATCCTCTCCGGAGGATCGGCGAGGCTCTCGAGGTCCGCCGGGTAGCCCGGGCGGCCGCGATCGATCGCTTCGATTGGGGATCGAGACACCGTGGGGTCGCACGATGTACGCGACCTGGGGCCCGCCGTCAAGTGACGCTCTTTCACTCGACGCGGACGATGCCGGGGGCGGCATCGAAGCCGCGGTCGTACGTCCAGACCTTGCGGCACCCGACGCGCCGCATGATCGCCAGATGCAGGCAGTCACGAGACGAGAGCGTGGCGGCGTGACCGGAGTGTGAACGCGCCAAGTCTACATCGGCCTTCGTCACGTCGACCGTTCGGCTCACGAGCGATTCGAGCGCCTCGTAGGCGGCGTCCAGATGACGCCGGTCCGCGAGGTGCACGTAGCGGTGCACGATCTCCTGGAACGTCTCCGCGCTCGTCACGAGCACGTCGCGAGCCCCGAGGAGCTGCGGAACCAGCTCGATGACCCGCTGCTTGTTTGGATGCGCCGCGCCAACCAGGTACATCGGGACGTTGGAGTCCACGTAGATCACGTCAGTCCGCGCCCGGACTCGATCTCTGCCAGCATGCGGTCGATATCGCCCGTCGGACCCGAGTAGCGCGCGAACCGCAGCACGGCCGCGATGCGCTCGTCGGCCGGCCTCTCGCGGTCCTCCTCGAGTGTCCTGCGAAGGCTCTCCCTCACGAGCTGCGCGACCGGTCGCTTGCGCAACCGCGCCGCACGAACGACCGCGGCGTACTCATCGTCGGGCATGACGATCTGGAGGCGCCTACTCATGCGTTGAGCCTATTTTGGCTCATAGCATGCGTCAAGCGCATCGGCCGCTCGTCGATCAGAGAAGACCGGCGCCGGCCGCAAGGAGCGCAACGCCGGCGAGCACGAGCCCCGTGGCCGCGACATCGCGCCGATGGCCTGCCAGCGCCTCGGCGAGGCTGGGCGGCACGCCCGCGGCGATCGCGCTCCAGACGAGGCTCGCTCGTGGAGGCAGCCGAAGAGGCAGCGCGACCCGGAAGCGTGACGCCCACGCGGGCAGAGCGCCGATCATCAGTACCCGCGCCTCATCTCGGCTCGGTCGCCGGAGTTGACCTCGCGCGTGGAGCGGATCACCAGGCACGTCGCGCTGCTCCGCCGTACCTTCACGACCCGGAGCTCCGCGATGACCTCGTACGGGAACCCGGCGCGAAGGTCGTCCTCGTCGATGCTCCGCTGGTAGGCGTCGCCGCGGCGCACGACGAAGAAGCGGTTGCCCTCCCGGACGCCGTCGACGCCGCCGCGATCGAGGAACACGATCTGCTGCTCGCCGATGTTCTGCACCGGCGAGAGCGAGGCGAGCACGGTCGCGACGACGTCGGCCTCGTTTCGGACCGGAGGAGTGACCGTGAACGTCCGCTCGATCGGCGCGACCCGTTGGCCGCGCTCGATGGGGTGGAGCGACTCCGTGATCACCGCCCGGGCCACGTTCCGGTCGCGGTCGTACGAGGTGACCTTGACGGTGCCGAGGATCTCCACGATCGAGCCGACGCTCTCGGCCTCGGGGCCCGGCCCGACGGGGCGGACCTGCCTGAACACCGTGTACTCCCGGCCGATGACGACCTCCCGAGGGTCCTCGAACTCCATGTACAGCTCGTCCGAGAAGGACAGGAGCGTTCGCTCGTCCGGCGATCCGATGATGACCCCGGAGCGACGGTACCGGTCGCGCTCGACGAACCCCTCGTCGCGCAGGTAGACCTGCTGGGGAACGACGCGCGGCCCGGGTCTCAGCCCCGGCTCGGTAGGCGCCGGCTCGCCTTGGCGCCGGAGCCTGAGGGGGTCGCCCGGGTAGATCCAGTTGGGGTTGGTCACCCGCTCGTTGAAGGACCAGACCCTCGGCCACTGCCACGGGTTCTCGAAGAAGAAGTCGCAGATGTCCCAGAGGGTGTCGCCCCGGCGGACCGTGTACAGCTCGGGGACCACGGTCGGCCGCGCGCCGCGTCCGAGCTGGATGCTCCGACCCTGTCTGGCGGCCTCGCGAAGGCCGTACCCGAGCGGCTCCTGGTCATCCCCTCTGGGCTCGGCGTCCTGTGACCAGCCGTCGAGGGACCACGACAGGGCAATCGCGAGCAAGCCCGAGGAGAGCAGGGTTCGAGTCACTGTCGCACCTCTTCATTTCTGATGCGCATTCGAGTGGCCGTTCGCATTCGGAGTGGAGGAGCCGAGACGAGCCATGCGGTCGCGAGCGAGTCGCGCTGCATCGCTCTCGGGGAACAGCTCGACGAGCCTTAGCAACGCGGCCCTCGCCCGCGGCACGTCTCCGAGCTCCGCTCGGGAGTAGGCCGCCTTGAGCATCGCGTCGGGCGCCTTGTTCCCGCCCGGATAGCGCGTGAAGACCGCCTCGAACTCCGCCAGCGCAGCCCTGTACTCGCGCTTCGCGTAGTAGCACTCGCCCCGCCAGTAAAGGGCGTTGTCCGCGTAGGAATGCCGGGGAAAACGATCCCTGAACGACGCGAAAGAGACCAGCGCCTCGTCGAAGCGCCTCGCGCGGAAGAGGGCGAACGCGGCCTCGTAGGCGCCGAGCGCCTCGCCGGAGGCGTCTTGCCCGGAGACGGTCTCGGCGGGATCGATCGGTGCGGTCGCCCGCCGCGGTGCGCCGGACCGCGGAGCGGGCATTCCCTCCATGGGCAGGACGGGCAGGGAGTCCTGCGCTCCCAGCTCCGCCGGGGCCATGGGCCTGAGCGGAGCTCGAGGGCCCGACGGAGCGAACGAAGGTCTCTCGTGCAGACGCAGCACGGTGCGGGGACCCTCGTCGGCCTCCTCGATCCCCTCTTCCGGCGGCGCGGCCTGCTCGGGAGCTGCGACCGGGGCCAGGCGAACGACAGGCAGCCGGCGCGACATCTCCACCCGGTTCGTGTCGACCCTGTCCTCGAGGATGAAGATCCGGTTCCTCAGGTCCGTGATGGTTCGGGCCTGTTCCGCCTTGTGGGCCGTCAGGGCCGCGATCCTGTGGCGCAGCCGGCTCAGCTCCGCGGCGCGGGCGGTCGCGGCCTCCGAGCCGGCCGCACATCCGGCCCAGAGATGCAGGCAGAGCGCGGAGATCGCCAGGGGGCGCATGTCGGGCATTCGACTTGGCGTGGATTATCCGACCCGCTGATCCGCGGGGTCAAGAAAAGGGCCCGACCCGGCTTCCAGCGCAACCTCGCGCCCAAGCGACTCGAGGACCGCCCGGAGCTCGGCAAGCCGGGCGGCGGGCACGCTCAGCACCAGCTCGCCTCCCGCTTCCCGGGGCTCGGTCAGCGTCACGAGCCCCTCGTGCGCTTCGAGGACCCAGTGCACGAAGTGGCGCTCGCCGAGGGGCACCCTCAGCGTCAGCGTCAGGGTGTCCGCGGCGGTCACTTCGCCGTCTCGAAGACGCCCATCGCGCGGAACTTGTCGTACCGATCTCCGACGAGCTCGTCCGGCGTCATCCCCGACAGCGAGTCCAGGTACCCGCCGATGGCAGCGCCGACCTTCCGCGCGGTCGCCTCGTAGTCCCTGTGGGCACCGCCTGCCGGCTCCTCGATGACCGCGTCGACCAGCCCGAAGCGGTGAAGATCGGCTGCCGTGATGCGGAGCTGTCGCGCGGCCTCCGCGGCCTTCGACTGGTCCTTCCAGAGGATCGACGCGCAGCCTTCGGGAGAGATCACCGAGTAGATCGCGTACTCGAGCATGAGGACCCTGTTCGCGACACCGAGCGCGAGCGCCCCGCCCGATCCGCCCTCACCGATGACCGTCGCGATCACCGGCACCTTCAGCGCCGCCATCGTGACGAGACACTGGGCAATGGCCTCCGCCTGGCCGCGCTCCTCCGCCCCGATACCCGGATAGGCGCCGGGAGTGTCGATGAGCGTGAGGATGGGCAGCCCGAAGCGGTCCGCGAGCTGGAACAGCCGCCTGGCCTTGCGGTAGCCCTCGGGATTGGCCATCCCGAAGTTCCGGACCAGGTTCTCCTTGGTGTTACGGCCCTTCTGGTGACCGATCACCATGACGCGGCGATCGCCGAACTTCGCCAGCCCCGCGACGATGGCCCGGTCCTCGCCGTGGAGCCGGTCGCCGTGCAGCTCGATGAAGTCCGTCATCAGCCGCTCGACGTAGTCCAGCATGTACGGCCGATTCGGGTGCCGCGAGAGCTGGACCTTCTGCCAGGCGTCGAGATCGTTGAAGATCTCGATCTGGAGCTTCCGGGCCCGCTCCTCGAGGCGCCCGATCTCCTCCGCGAACAGGACCCCGGGCCCCGCGACCTGCTTCAGCTCGTCGATCTGCTGCTCGAGCTCGACGAGCGGGCGCTCGAAATCGAGGTACTGCGTCTGCACGGCCGGTACGCATACACCAATCGGTCTCCCGCTGCCAGAACCGGCTCCAATTTCGGGCGTCTACCGAGGGCGTGCTATTCTCGATGTACGAGGCCTCCCTCGCGGAGAAATCCATGACGAACCAGCTACGCCGATTCTGGAAGCCCGTCGTCATCGCGCTGTCGGTGGCGGCCGGCTTCTACCTGACCATAGAGCGCGAGGGCCTCAACGGCCTCGACATCGACGTCAACTCCTCGTCGCACGCCGACACCGGATCCCCCCGGGCTCCCTATGACCTCTCTCAGCTCCGGGTCCTCAACCGGGTGATCCTCCTCGCGAAGGAGCACTACATAGACCGGAGTCGGATCCAGCCCAGGCAGATGCTCCTGTCGGGCCTCGACTACGTGCAGAAGCAGATCGCGGAGGTCCTCGTGAGGCACGAGGAGAGCTCCCCGACCGTCACGGTCCAGGTCGACACGGCCTCGAGGACCTTCCGCCTCGACGACGTGGACAGCCCGTGGGCGCTCTCGTTCCGTTTCAAGGAGATCTTCCGGTTCGTCCAGGCCAACCTGACCTCGAACGACGTCGACCTGCGCGACGTCGAGTACGCGGCGGTCAACGGGATGCTGCACACGCTGGACCCGCACTCGACGCTCCTCGTGCCGGACGTCTACAACGAGATGCGGATGAGCACGCGGGGGGAGTTCGGCGGGCTCGGGATCGTCATCTCGATCCGCGACCAGGAGCTCACGGTCATCTCGCCAATCGACGGGACGCCCGCGGCTCGCGCGGGCCTGAGGCGGATGGACCGGATCGTCAAGATCGGCGAGGAGTCCACGATCAACATGACCCTGACCGAGGCGGTCAATCGCCTGCGCGGCCCGCCGGGAACGACGGTCCAGGTCTGGATCATGCGCAGGGGCTGGACCGAGCCCCGCCGGTTCGACCTGCAGCGCGCCATCATCCACATCGAGAGCGTCGAGGCCCGGATGCTCGAGGGCAACGTCGGCTACGTCAGGATCAAGAACTTCCAGGGCAACACCTACGAGGACCTCCAGCAGCACCTGGGCGAGCTCAGGGCGCAGGGCGTGCGCGGCCTGGTCCTCGACCTGAGGAACAACCCCGGTGGCCTGCTCGAGCAGGCGGTCCAGGTCGCGGACGCCTTCCTGACGAGCGGGACGATCGTGACCACGGCCGGCAACTCGAACGAGGAGCGAGACGAGAAGTTCGCGCAGGCGGAGGGCACCGAGCCGAACTACCCGATGGTGGTCCTCGTCAACGGAGGAAGCGCGAGCGCCAGCGAGATCGTCGCCGGGGCCCTGAAGAACCACGACAGGGCGCTGATCGTCGGCGAGCGGTCGTTCGGCAAGGGCTCCGTCCAGAACCTCTACGACTTCGACGACGGCTCGGCCCTCAAGCTCACCATCGCGCAGTACCTGACGCCCGGGGACGTGTCCATCCAGTCGGTGGGCATCGTCCCCGACATCGAGGTCGACGCCATGATCGCCTCGCGCGACCGCGTCGACCTCGTGCCGACCCCGGCCTTCCTGCGCGAGTCGGACCTGCAGGCCCACCTGACCCACGCCAACGCCGCCGAGGACACGAACCCGACGAGGGTCCTCCGCTTCCTGCAAGAGCGCGAGGAGCACCCCGAGGGTCCCGGCCATCCCGGCGGCAACCGGCGGGACGAGGAGGACGACGAGGAGGACCCCGAAGCGTTCAAGATGGACTTCGAGATCTCCCTGTCGCGCGACATCCTGGCCCGCGCGACCCGTAGCGATCGTCGCGAGTTGCTCAGCGAGGCGCGACAGCTCCTGGATCGCCGCGAGGCGGACGAGCTCGCCAAGCTGGCGAGGGAGCTCGGTCGGCTGGGCGTCGACTGGTCCGGTGGCACCGACGACGGCGCGTCGGAGGTGGCCGTCACGGCGACCATCGGAAGGCGTGGCGAGGAGATCCCAGCCGGCGAGGAGTTCAGGCTGCGCGTCACCGTGCAGAACCGGGGCTCGAAGACCCTGCGGCAGCTCAGGGCCATCACGAAGTCCGACAACCCCGTGCTCGACGACCTCGAGCTCGTGTTCGGCAAGCTCGGACCCGGCCAGAGCCGAACGTGGGAGGTGCCGAGCAAGGTGCCGCGCGACATGCCCACGCGGATCGATCAGGTCGAGCTCACCTTCGGCGAGCAGCACGGCCACGTGCCGCCTCCGACGGAGCTCCGCGTCAAGATGCTCGGGTTGCCGCGCCCCGCGTTCGAGTACGGCGTGCACCTGGCGGACAACGTCCGCGGCAACGGCGACGGCCGTATCCAGCCGGGCGAGCAGGTGACCATCTACGTCGCGGTCAAGAACACCGGCGCAGGCAGGAGCTACGAGACCCAGGCGAACGTCAAGAACCTCTCCGGCGAGGGCGTCCTGCTTCGCGCCGGTCGCTTCCAGCTCGACGACATGCGGCCTGGCGAGACGCGGCGCGGCAGCTTCACGATAGAGGTCCTGCCGGCCTTCGACGGCCGCGAGTTCAAGCTGGAGCTGTCGATCGCCGACACCGACCTCAGGGAGTTCATCGCCGAGCAGCTCGTCTTCCCGGTCGGCGGCGAGACGAGCGCGGTGACGGCCGAGGACCGCGTGGTCGCGGTGCGGAGCGACACCGAGGTGCGCGAGTCCGCCGCGCAGGGAGCCCGGGTCGTCGGGCGGCTCGCCACCGGCTCGACGGTCCGCTCGATGGGCCGCTCGGGAGCGCTGCTCA
>JACPQR010000005.1 GCA_016190375.1 Deltaproteobacteria bacterium | reverse complement strand
TGAAGTTGAGAAAGCTGATCGCGCACCAGCGCTACGAACAGGGCATCCGGCTGCTCGAGGGCGTTGTGGCCATGTTGACGAAGATGATCTGATGCCGTCAACGAGGAGTACGCCCACGTCCAGGTCGTCGTCGCCGTCAAGGTCAACGTCAACGTCAACGTCAACGTCAACGTCAACGCCGACGCCGACGCCGACGACTACGCATGCGGCTGACATGGCTGCGCCAACATTTTGATTGTAAACAGGGATCTGCTCCCATCACAGATCGACCAGGAGGCGGCCGACCGCGCCTACGGCGACGTCGATCGTGGAACCGTCGGCCTCGTCGACGAGCGGATCGGTCCACAACAGACCCGCCGTGACCTCGAGATCGAGGCACAGGCTCATGTGGTCGATGGGCTCCCACTCGAGACCTGGACCGCCGCGAAGGGCGACCAGCTTTCGCTCCGCGTGCCTGCCCGACAGCGTCTCGACGGCGATTGCAGTGCGCAGGGTTGGGTACCAGCGCGGCGGCGCTCCGATCGGGAGCTCGCGCAAGAGCCCGCCCGCGAACGAGATCCCGTTCATTCCGTCGATGGTCCCCAGCTCGCCGGCGGCGACCCACCCGCCGTCCGCGGTCAAGCGCCATCGCGGAACGAGCTCGAACCGGTACGTCACCTCGGCGCGGGCGGTGACGCCGCCCGAGAACGTGGTCCACTGCGTCGCGCCGCCCCCGGCCCCGAGCTGATGGCGCCCGCGAGCAAATTCGCGCTCGTCCTCGAAGGGGTCGGCGGCGAAGCGCCTGGGGTCGTTTCCCGGATCCGACACGTCCCGAGTGTTGCCGACCTCGGCGGGCCGGAAGTTCTCCGGGGTCGCGGGACGGGGACGATTGGCCGGATCGGGGACCTCGCGCCGCGGGTCGGCGACGTCGATTGGAGGCTCCTTGGCCATGGCGCTCGGCCGCGCCAGCAAGACGAGCAGAAGCAAGGGCCAGGAGCGCATGGGCGTGACGTGCCGCTTGTTGGGGCCGCGCCTGCCATGGTACGGCTCTCGGGCACATGATGATCACGAAAACTAGGCTAGCCGCTCTCGTCGCTCTTCTTGCGTCCCTGGCGTGGGCCGGCTCGGCGCGCGCCGGCGGATACGACACCCCGATGCTCTACACCGCGCGCCATCTCGGGATGGGTGGAACTGCTGTCGGCTACGTCCGCGATCCGTCCGCCCTCTTCCACAACCCCGCGGGGCTGGGTCACATTGGCCGGCTCTCGCTGCTCGGCGACTTCTCGCTGCTCGTCGGCAAGATCCACGGCTCGCCGGCCGACGGCGCGCTGGATCGCGAGTCCGAGACCACCATCGCGCCCTTCTTCCTCGTGGGCGGCGCGTTGCGCATCACGGACTGGCTGGTCGTGGGCGCGGCGGTCTATCCCGTGGCCTCGGCGGGAGCGACCTACGAGTACCTCGAGTCCTCGGAGCGTCTGGTCACCGACAGGACGAAGCTCGTCTTCATCGAGGTCTCGCCGGGCATCGCGGTCCAGCTTCCCGACGAGCATCTGTCGATCGGCTTCGGCTACCGCGTGAACATCACGGAGCTCGAGCGCTTCCAGGGTGCCGAGGGCGCCGATCCGGTGCACGACTTCACGCTGAAGGGCTCTAACCTCGCGAGCTTCCGGGCAGGCCTGCAGTGGCAGCCGGATCCGCACTTCGGGGTCGGTCTCTCGTACCGGCACAAGACGGTGACCGAGGTCAGCGCAGACGGGGGCCGGGCGCTGAGCGCCGACGTCACCGAGATGTCGTCGGCTTTCACGCTGCCCGCGCGGCTCTCCTTCGGCCTCAGAGGCGACGCCGGTCAGTTCGGCGCGGCCGTCGACCTCGAGTACGCGCTCAACAGCCAGAACGATTCGACCGTGGTGACGGCGAAGGTGGAGCCCATCGAGATCTCGCCGGAGAACGTCTTCGAGTGGAGCGACGCCGTGACCCTGCGGTACGGCGTGGAGTACCGGCCGGCGCGAGGGATCGCCGCTCGCCTCGGCTACGCGCTCGACGGCAAGACCGCGAACGATCAGTACCCCACCGCCTTCGGGACTCCGCCCGCGCCGACGCACGTGCTCACGGCCGGCGCCGGCATCGACGGCGGACCCTGGGAGGTCAACCTCGCCTACGCGTACCGGTTCGGCGGGACGACGATCACGCAGGCGGAGCTCGACGGCGCCGAGCGGACATGCCTCTTCTGTGGGAAGGCAGGGGACTACTCCATCGCGCTGCACGGGATCTACGTGGACTTCTCGTGGGATTTCGGCTCGACCGAGCCCGACGCCTAGTACCGGCCGGCGGAAGTTCGGTCATGGTTTGGGCGAGCAATCGGCCCCGAGGGCTAGGCGGGCCGACGACCCTTGGAAGTCCCCGACGGGGGACGACGCATACCTTCTGGTATTCGGAGGAGGCCCAACGACGCCATCGGGGTCGAGTCCCCCGGGGGGGAGGCTGCGCGCGGCCGGCCAAACCGTGGCCAGACTTCCGCCGGCCGGTACTGGTGACGGATATGCCCTGGATCGCGGCCCCGTCCGTGCTGTACGATTGTGTCTGCGTCGCGCGCGCACGGGTCCCTCGTGTGTCGCGCGGGCGAGAGGGAGTCCTGCGATGAGGCGATGGTTCTCGATTCTGATCATGGTTGGCGGGGGTCTCCTGTTCGCGAGCGGCTGCGGCGGCACGAACAAGAGCGATGACGACGACACCGGTCCGGACGGCGACGCGGACGCTGACGCGGACGGCGACTCCGACGGCGACTGCGTCGATCTCGACGGCGACGGTGCGGGCCAGGGTGACGACTGCGACGCGGACGACTGCGACGACACCGATCCCGGCACGGTCGACGAGTGCGGCCAGGATTGCGGCGTGAACCCTCTTCGCGCGGGCTGCCCCTGCACCGACGGCGAGGTGACCGCTTGCTACATGGGCCCGCCGGGCACTGGCGGCAACGGGATCTGCGTCCCCGGCCTCAAGGAATGCGTCGGCGACGCCTGGGGGCCGTGCGACGGCCAGGTCCTTCCCCAGGCGGCCGTCGAGACCGAGTGCGACTACGAGGACGACAACTGCGACGGGACGGCGGACGAGGGCCTTCTGTCGGACTGCGGCGACTGCAACCCCGAATGCACCGTGAGCTGCGTGGGCGTGGACTGCGAGGACGGATTCGACGTGGAGGACGGGCGGTCGATCGTCCAGAACCCGGACGGCACGATCACGCTGGGCGGGTCGGCGACCGTCTCGAACTTCGTCATCTGGGTCGCGAACTCCGGCGAGGGAACGGTCTCGAAGATCGACACGCGCACACACGAGGAGGAGGGCCGCTACGTCACGATGCCTCCCGAGGTGGCGTCGGGCTGGTCCGCTTCGCCGTCGCGCACGACGGTGAACCCGCACGGCGACGTGGTCGTGTCCAACCGGCACGAGACGGCGGGCGGCGGCGGGTCGACCAAGATCATGGCGAGCGACTGTCCCGATCGGAACGGCAACGGCATCGCCGACACGTCGAGCGGCGCCGGGGACATCATGGAGTGGGGCGAGGACGAGTGTCAGATCTGGTATTGCGACGACATCCCCGCGGCGCGCGGGAGCGCGTTCGAGATCCGCGCCGAGCTCGACGCCGGGATCCACGAGTTCGTCTGGGTCGGCGCCTACTCGCTCATGAACACCTACACGGGCACGATCTACGAGATCGACTCCGTCACCGGCGAGAAGACGGGCCGCGAGATCGAGGACACGCCCGCCTACGGACTGGCGATGGGACCCAACGGCCTCTTGTGGTCCGTGGGGCTGGGCGGCTGCCCCCGCTCGACCGACACGACGACGCTCGAGCAGACGGCGTACGAGGGCTGCGGCGGCGCGTACGGCATCGCCGTCGACTCGGAGGGCCGCGTGTGGATCGGCTCCTCCGTCTCCCGGCTGACGCCCGAGGACGACCTCTGGGAGTACCCGCTGGACGAGGACGGCAATCAGATCTCGGTCTACGGCGGTGGCATCACGGTCGACGCGTTCGGCAACGCGTTCACCGGCGAGTGGGGCTGGGGCGGGCCCGGCAGCGCCTACAAGATCGACGGCGAGACGATGGTGGTCACGCTCCTGCCGGGCATGGGAGGGCACGGCTGGGCAGTCGACTTCGACGGCTACATCTGGTCGGTCGACATGCAGGACTCGGCGCACGTCATGGATCCCGAGACCCTCGAGGTCGAGGACGTGCGGCCTCCCTTCGTCAGCCCGTACACCTACTCGGACATGACCGGCTTCCAGCTCCAGAACACGGTGACGCCGGCCGGCGTGTACGAGCGGCTGTTCGAGACCTGCGATGCGGACAAGCAGCTCCACCTCGCGAGCCTCGAGTGGGTGGCGGACGTGCCCGCCGGCTCCGCGATCACGTTCAGGCTCAAGCACGCGGACTCGATCGAGGAGCTCGAGGCGGGGGCCTGGATCGACGTCGCGTCGGTGCCGCCCGACGAGTCGCCGGTCGACCTCGACGCGGTCCTCCGCGAGGCAGGCGTCGACACTGCGGCGCTCGGTCGCTTCGTCAGGATCGAGGTCACCCTGCAGAGCGTCGACCGCCTCAACCGCCCGACCCTCACGTCCTTCGGGATCTACTACTCCTGCCTCGACCTGTTCGGTTAGTCTGATGGCTCGATGCTCATCCAGTCGAGCATCGTGTACTGGTCGAACTGACCCGCCTCCATCGTCACGTTGCCGTCTGCGACGTCCACCGTGACGCTCTGAACGAGGTACGGCTGGTCCGCGCTGGTCTCGACGGAGTCGAAGAGGACCTGGCCTTCGACCACGACGCGGTTGGCCGAGTAGGTCCTCCCCCACCAGCCGATCGAGACGGTGACGAGGTAGCGACCGTTCTCGATGTCCCAGTTGAAGGTGTCCGTCCGGCCCCAGTCGTCGTAGATGATGCTGCGCTGGAGCTCCCCGACGGGCGCCTCCGCCTCGTAGGCGTACAGCATGATGGACGAGTCCCCGATGTACGGTCCCGACCATCCGTAGCCGGTGGCAGGGTCGTAGGCCTCCCAGCCGATCTTGGTCCACTCGTGGCCGGCCTCCACGAGCGGCTCGGCCGTCGGCGGCCCGGCGGGGTCCTGGAAGTTGAGGTAGTAGGCGCCGCGAGGGTGCGCGCCGGGAGGCGTCGAGTCGAGCACGGGACAACCGTCGACCGCGCCCTCGAGCATCAGACCGAGCTGGTTGCGCAGGTGCTGCAGGGCCGACGCGTCGCGCGTGAACGACGTCGTCGATGACACGGCGCCCGCGGCCGACGCGTCGCATCCCGCGCCCTCGGATGGCGTCCTCGGCATCCGGCCGTCGGCGGCGAGGAGGAGGTACTCGAAGTCCTCGACGCCCTCGCGCAGGAGCTCCCAGCGGATGCTCGAGACGAGCTCGCCACCGGCCGGAGGGTACAGGAGGAATCCATCTCCGTTCTGGTCAGTGCCCTGCGGGCGGGGATCGCCGTACGGATCGCCGCCCCAGCCGGTGACCGAGTAGTAGGCGAAGCCCCGGATGCGGAACTTCCACGCCGCCCAGAACGCGATCCGCGTCTCGATGCCGGCGTGGTCGATCGTGATCGGGTTGAAGTGCGGCGGCAGGTCCCCGTAGAGGAAGTACCACCAGACGTCCTCGCCGAGCGCCTGCCGGGCGGCCGCGTAGTCTGGGTCGAACTCGGACAGATCCGCCCACCAGAGGTCGAAGCTGGCGCCGTCACCGTCTGGATGCTCCGCGATCTCGGGCTTGGGCTCCTCGCTGACGGCGATCCGGAGATCGGGCGCCGCATCGCGCGCGAGGCGGGCGAGGAACGCCGCGATGTCGTAGTCCTCCTGGCCCTGCGGCTCGTTCTGGACGTAGTAGTAGCCCTCGTCCTCCCACCCGCGGGCCACGAGGTACTGATCGATCGCCGCCAGGAGGTTCGACCACTGGACGTTGAAGGCGTCGGTGCCGAAGTGGTCGCCGCCCCGATCCGCGCCGCAGAAGCTCGATGGCCGCGGCGTGTCGTTGTCGACGAACTGCATGATCTGGAACGACGGGAAGCCGGTGCCGTTCCATCCCTCGCCGTCGATGTACCTGGGTCCGAGCTGGGAGAAGTCGTAGGGGTTGTCCTCCTCGACGAACGTCCCCGACTCGCAGTCGTAGGTGATCCCGCCGTTGTAGTTGAGCCCCGCTGGCCAGGCCACACCCGAGGGGACGAGCCGGTGCTCGAAGAAGAAGTCCTTGAGCATCTGGGCTCGCTCGAGGCTCTCACCGCCGCCGAGCGCCTCGAAGCTCGTGTTCCAGTTCCCGTCGAAGCCGATCTCTCGAGGCAAGGCGAAGTCGAAGACGTGGAGCGAGACGGGGATCGCCTGTTCGGCTCCGTCGACGGTCACGGTGAGCGTGGCGCCGTAGTCGCCGGCGGCGACGTCGGCCGGCACCCGAACCGTCACCCAGTAGGGCTGGTTCTCGCCGCCGGCCACGCTCTCGCTCGCGCCGAACGTCGTCGGCTCGAGCGGGTCGGGCATCCATCCGGTCGGGATCGAAGAAGCGTCCGAGGGCTCCGGGATGCGGACGTAGCCCACGCGCGCGAGATCGAGGCCGTCGATCGTGCCTGGTCCGGAGAAGGCGGTCATGGCGATCGACGCGACCGAATCAGCATCGGGACGAACGACGATCTGGAACGGCTCCAGCTCGTTCTTCGCCGCGAAGATCGCGATCCCCTCCCCTGTCGCCGCCGGCGGCTCCGCCTCGCGGAGCACCTTGTCCATCGTGGTCGTCGTCCACAGCGTCGCGCCCGCCGGCGATGGCAGCGCGAACGTCATCTCGCCGGCCGGCGTGCAGTCCGTGCAGATCGGCCCCGTCCCGCCGTCACCCTCCACCGCGCCGTCGCGCCCCGGACCCGTCGATCCGTCGCCGTCCCCGGGCGCGTCGTCGTCACCGGAACAAGCGGCGGAGAGGCACGCGGCGGTGATCAGGATGCCCACCCTCGGGTCCACGTCTGGAGCGTATCTCAAACCCGTGAGAGCGGATCGAGGTGGGCAGCCGTTGCTCAACGTCGTGAACGTTGATAACGTCAACGTCGTGAACGTTGAGCGGGTGAACGCCCTCTTGCTGGCGGGGCGCCTCGACGTCCGGGGCCTGTTCCCCCGGCTCGAAGCGCTCGACGAGGCGCCGGCGGTGTTCAGGTGGCAGTTTGGTCTCGACCAGTTGCCCGAGGAGCCCGGGGTCATCCTGATCAGGGGCGCCCGGCAGTACGGAAAGTCGACCTGGCTCGAGGGCTCGATCCGCGAGACCGTTCGGCGCCACGGCCCGGGCACGGCCCTCTACCTCGACGGCGATCACCTGCGGGACGCCGACCACCTCGCGAGCGAGCTGTCCCGCCTGGCCGGTGTGTTCCGACTCGACGCGCCAGTCCGTCGCCTGTTCATCGACGAGATCACGGCAGTGGCGGAGTGGGAGCGGGGCCTGAAGCGCGTGCTCGATCGAGGCGAGCTGCGGAGCGTGCTGGTCGTGACGACCGGGTCGCGCGCGACGGACCTGAGGCGGGGGGCAGAGCGCCTTCCCGGTCGCAAGGGCAGGCTCGCCCGTACCGCTTACCTCTTCCTCCCGGTGCCCTACGCGGAGTTCCTACGGGCGGGCGGGAGCGCCCTCGGTCGCCGTGCGCTCGGGTCGTACCTCCTGTCAGGCGGTTCTCCTGTCGCGTGCGGCGAGCTCGTCCGATCGGGCCGCATTCCCGAGTGGACGATCGAAGCCGTTCGCGAGTGGATCCAGGGCGAGTGCGCCCGGAGCGGGCGCTCCCGGCGGTCGCTCCTCGCGGTGATGGAAGCGCTGCATCGGCATGGGGGCACGCCGCTCGGCCAGACCAGGCTCGCCAGGGACGCCGGCCTGGCGAACAACACCGTCGCGGCCGGGTGGATCGAGGTCCTGTCGGACCTCCTGTGCGTCGGCACTTCGGCGGCCTGGGACCCGGGCAGGCGCGCCGAGATGCCCCGCAAGCAGGCGAAGTTCCCTTTCGTGAACCTGCTCGCGGCGGCGGCGTGGGCGCCTGATGCGCCGCGATCGGCCGAGGAGCTCGCGCGGCTTGGACCGGAGCGCCAGGGCGTCTGGCACGAATGGGCGGTCGCCCAGGAGCTCTTCCGCCGGGCAGCGCTCTTGGGGCGGCCCGAGCCCGAGCGGCTACCGTATTGGGCGAGTCGCGAGCATGAGATCGACTTCGTCGCCGGGGACGGCTCGTTCGTCGAGGTGAAGTGGGGCCGAGCGTCGGCTCTCGACTTCTCATGGTTCCCGAAGTCGTTCCCCAAGGGGTTCTTGACGGTCGTGTGCGGCACCCCGTTCGAGGCCGACCGCATCCGCGGCGTCACGTTGAGCGAGTTTCTGGAGGGGTCCGCGTAGGGGCTACTTCTTCGCGGGGCACCAGAGGCCGAAGACGGCGCAGGCGGGATCCTGGATGACGGCGCAGCGGCCGACCGTCGGGACGTCGAAGGGCGGCATCTGCACGAGGGCGCCCGCGTCCTGGGCCTCGCGCGTGGTCGCGTCGACGTCGGTGACCATGAAGTAAGCGAGCCACGTCGGTCGGGCTCCGGGCGGCACGTCGGCCGGGGTCTTCATCATGCCGGCGACGTCACGGTCGCCGAGCTTGAAGACGTGATAGGTGCCCATGGACGCCATCTCCATCTCGGAGATCTTCCAGCCGAGGAGCTTGGTGTAGAACGCTCCGGCCTTGGCGGGGTCGGGGGTGATGAGCTCGTTCCAGGCGACCATCCCGACGGTCGGCTGGGCGAGCGGATCGCGCATCGGCGTCGTGTCGAGCTGGATCGGCGAGAAGGTCCCGCCCAGCGGATCCGCGACCACGGCGAACCTGCCGACGTTCGGGATCGGAGTCGGAGGAACGCACACGACGCCGCCCAGCTTGCCGGCCTTGGCGCAGGTTGCGTCGACGTCGGCGACGGCGACGTAGGGCATCCAATGGGACGGGGCCCCCTCGACCTGGTCGAAGGGGACGACGCCGCCGAAGTCCGTCCCGCTCGCCCCGAACATGTTGTACGTGCCCATCGGTCCCATGTCGTGGGCCGTGCTCGTCCAGCCGAACACTTCCTTGTAGAAGGCGAGCGATCCCGGAACGTCCGTCGACATGAGATCGTGCCAGCAGAAATGGCCGATGTAGGGGGCCTTCGCGGCCTTGGCGGCCTTCGCCGGAGCAGGCGCCGCGACGGCCTTCGCCTTGACGGGCGGCGGTGCCTTCGCCTTGACGGGCGGCGGTGCCTTCGCCTTGACGGGCGGCGGTGCCTTCGCCTTGACGGGCGGCGGTGCCTTCGCCTTGACGGGCGGCGGTGCCTTCGCCTTGGCCTTCGGCGCCGCCTTCTGCAGCTTGGCGGGCTTCGCGGGCGCGCGGCGGGGCGCGAGCTTCTTCGCGGCGGGCTTCTTTCCGGTCTTCTTCGCCTTCGGCGAAGCTCTCTTCGCAGGGGCCTTCTTCGCGGTCTTCGCGGTCTTCGCGGTCTTCGCGGTCTTCGCGGTCTTGCGCTTGGTCGCCATCAGTCCTCCCGGGTGGATGCGACGGAACGAGAGCGCGACTCGCGGCTTTGCGCAACAACAAAGTTCACTCGAGGTCGCGAAAAGAAGAAGGGGTGGCCTCGAACGAGACCACCCCTTCGCGCGAAGTCGACCAGTCAGACGTGAGCGCTCGCACCGGCGCGCTCTTCCTTGATTATCGACCTGAGCTTCTGACGCAGATCGGGCGTGTCCTTCTCGCCGTGAGTCTTCACCGCGTGTAGCACCTCGGTCTCGAGGACCTCGTCCTCGGTGCCCGATATGTACAGCGAGCACGGCTTCCCGCTCGGGAACTCCCTGCAGTCCGCATAGACCCGACTAGCTGCCATTGCACACCTCCTTTCCTGGAGGGAGCATGGGCACGAGCGCCACGTGGGGCAACGTGAAGGCCCGCGTGCCGGGGGCTCGTTTCGCCCGCAAGGCACGATTCGAGGTTCGCTGCAACACACGCCGGCAAGGTTCGAGGGCTCCGGCACCACTTGCCTCGCAGGGCGCGGTGTCCAGTTTCGACGGTGATGACCGTCCGCAGCCATGAGCGGGTCCCGCTCAGGCTCGTCAGGCCAGACGAGAGCGAGACCGTCGAGGTCCGCACCGCGCTGGAACGGCTAGCTGGCGGCCTTCCCCGCGACTTCGCGATCCGGCTCTGGACGGGCGAGACCATCGCGCCCGATCCGGCGCGCCGCCCGGTGTTCACGCTCGTCCTTCGCCGTCCGTCCTCGCTGCGCCGGATGATCTGGCCGCCCTGGAGGCGAACATTCGCGGACGCGTTCGTCCACGGCGCGTTCGACGTGGAGGGCGACATCGTCGCGGCCATGGCGCTTCGGCGTCGCTTGAAGCTCCGGCGTCTCGGTCTTTCAGGCGCCCTCGCCCTCATGTCGTCGGGCCACGACCGCGACGAGATCGTCACGAGGCCCAGGCCCCGCTGGGCGCGGGAGGGCGGCGACAGCGACTTCTTCTCGCTGTGGCTCGACCGCAGGATGGTCTATTCGTGCGGATTCTTCCCCAGCCCAAGGGCGAGCCTCGAAGCGGCACAGGAGGCCAAGCTCGAACTCGTTTGCCGCAAGCTGCGCCTGCAGCCGGGCGAGCGCCTGCTCGACCTCGAGTGCGGGTGGGGCAGCCTCGTGATCCATGCGGCGGAGCGGCACCGCGCGATGGCCTTTGGCCTGACGAGGAGCCCCGAGCAGCTCGCGTGGGCGCGCGCGCGGATCGCGGAGCGTGAGCTGGGCGATCGATGCCGCGTCGAGCTCGCCGATTTCTTCGACCTGGACTCGCAGGAGCCGTTCGACAAGCTCGCGAGCGTCGGGATGTTCGAAGATAAGGGCCGCGGGCTGTACGAGCACTTCGCCAGGGCCTGGTCCCTGCTCAGACCCGGCGGGGCGCTGCTCACTCACGGCGTCTCGGCGACTCGCGAGCGGTGGTGGCGGCGAGTGATTCCCGGAGCTGGCGATCCGTTGCGGGAGATCGTCCTCGAGAACGGCGAGCCTCGGCCGTTCCACGACGGCGCACGGGAAGCAAGGAGGGCGGGGTTCGAGCTCCGCGACGTCGAATCCCTGCGCGAGCACTACTCGCTGACCCTCCGGCACTGGATCGCGCGGCTCGAGGGTGGTCGAGATCAGATCGTCAGGAGCTCCGGCGACGAGGTTTACCGCTCCTGGCTTCTGTTCCTCGCGGCCGCGGCGGCGCTGTTCGACGAGGGCACCATCAACGTCTACCAGTCCCTCTACGTGAGGCCCGACCGCGGCAAGAGCGGCCTGCCGCTCGGCAGGGTCGACTGGTACCGAATGCCGCTCGTGGGTTTCTAGAGCGCCTTCTCGGCCCATCCGCTCAGGGCGACCGCGCGTGCCCGGCAACGATCGCAGCGGCCGCACGCGGGCGCATCGGGCTCGCCGAACCAGCGCCGGATGAAGGCGCTGCGGCAGTCCTCGGTCAGCGCGTAGTCCGCGATCGCCAGAAGCCGCCGCTGGTCCTCGCGCCGCAGCGTCTCGAAGCGGGCCGCCAGGTCACCCGCGGCCGCCCTCAGCTCGTCGGGAGCGACGCGCGCGACGAGGCGGGCCTCGTGGTCGACCTCGACCAGGCCGAGCTGCTCGAGCTCGCCGGCGAGGGAACGACAGGTCGAGACCGGGACCGCCGCCGACAGCGCGAGGTCCTTCGGCGAGACGGGCCTTTTCTCCTCGGCCCACGCGGCCAGCGCCTCCGTCAGGCGCCGGAGCTGCGAGGCTCGGGGCCTCGAGGTCCGCTGCAGGAACTCCTGGATCCCGAGGTCCGCCGGATCGAAGAGGAGGACGCAGTCGCTGGGCCGACCGTCGCGGCCCGCGCGACCCGCCTCCTGCACGTACTGCTCGAGCGAGCCCGGCACCTGGAAGTGCAGGATCGTCCTGATGTCCGGCTTGTCGATCCCCATCCCGAAGGCGCTGGTCGCCACCATCACGAGCCGGTGTCCCCCGCGCATGAACTTCCGCTGCGCGATCCGGCGCTCCTCGGTGCCCATCGCGCCGTGGTACCGGGCCGACGGAATGCGGGCCCGCTGGAGCGCCCGGTGGATCTCGTCCACGGCCCTGGTGGTCGCGCAGTAGACGATCGCGGGGCGCGGCAGCGTCCGGATCAGTCGCCCCGCGAGCTCGATCTTCAGCCCGCCCTCCGCGTGGTGGGCGGCGAAGCGCAGGTTGGGGCGGTGCGGCGGCGCGATCACCAGGGCGGGCTCGACCATCCCGAGCCTCGTCGCGATGTCCCGCCTGACCCGCGGGGTCGCCGTTGCGGTGAGCGCGAGGACCGTCGGGATCCCGAGCGCCTCGCGCTCCCGGCCCAGGCGCAGGTACGCCGGCCTGAAGTCGTGGCCCCACTCGGAGATGCAGTGGGCCTCGTCGATGCACATGAGGGCCGGCCGTGCCTCGGCGATCGCCGGACGCGCGTCGACGGACTGGAGGGTCTCGGGCGTGGTGAGGAGGATCATCCTGCCGCCCTTCCGGATCCGGGCGATGACCTGGCGGCGAGATTCGGCTCGGAGCGTGGAGTCCAGCCGCGCGACGGGAACGCCGCGGCTCCGCAAGCTTCGCTCCTGGTCGCGCATCAGAGCGATGAGGGGCGAGACGACGACCGTGGGGCGTTCGAGGAGGAGGGCCGGAATCTGGTACACGAGCGACTTGCCGAAGCCGGTGGGCAGGACGACCAGCGTGTCGCGTCCGTCGAGCACGGCGCCGATCGCCTCTTCCTGTTCCGGTCGGAGCTGGCCGATGCCGAACCACCGCCTGGCGACGGCGGCGATCCTCGATGCGGTGGTGGCGGCCATGGTCGCGGCTGGTGCAGGGGCCGTGCCCGCCACTCCGGCCGGAAACCTGCGTGATCTGCGGCCCGGCCGTATTCTTCCCATCGTGCTCCGA
>JACPQR010000184.1 GCA_016190375.1 Deltaproteobacteria bacterium | reverse complement strand
GGGGGCCGCGCCGGGTGGGTTTGAACGTGGTCCGGCTTGGGAACTCGATCGCGCGTTGATACACATCGAGGCGTTGGAAGCTGAGCATGCCTGCGTTGTCGGCGCTTGAAAGCCGTAGTTGCGTCCGATCCCGTCGACGAACGGGCGACCACGTCCAAGTCGTCGTCGCCGTCAACGTCAAGGTCAAGGTCAACGTCAACGTCAACGTCAACGTCAACGACCAAGCCGGCTCCGGAGGTCTGCTCGGCAATCGCGATTATCCCCCGTCGGGGACTCCGCGGCGTCGTCAGCAGCGCAAGCAGCTCGCACGCGTCCGTCTCACCCACGAGCCCTGGCATTTGCGGTGTCCCGATGCCTGCAAACCGGGAACTGCACCCGTGAGCGATCCTACCGAGCGCCGAAGCGGGGGGCCCGCGGGGGGGCGCAAGCCCACCCGCGCTGAAGAGTGTCCTCTGCGGTGCTCACGGCTGAGCACCGCGGTGCAGACGGCCATCGCCCCGACTCACCTGGTCCCTCGGAAAAACCGGCCTGACACGCGTGGGCACGTTGGTTGCCTCCAGCCCGGGGCTCGATGCCCGACTCTCGCCGAAGCGCGCTCGCAGCCATGGTCGCCCTGGCGCCCGGCTGCATCGCCGACGGGTTCGATCCGGGCGGCGAGATGGGGCGAAAGGAGCTGGCCGTCACCTACTGCGCCGAGGGCGAGACCCTCGAGGGCATCGATGTGTCGAAGTGGCAGGGTGAGATCGACTGGGACCGTGTGGCGGGCGCGGGGATCCGCTTCGCCTTCATTCGCGCCACGCACGGCGTCGACGTGATCGACGAGTGGTTCGACGAGAACTGGCGCCGGGCTCGCGAGGTCGGCATCGTTCGTGGCGCTTACCAGTTCTACGAGGCCAGCCAGGATCCGATCGAACAGGCTGACGTCTTCATCGACATGGTCGGCGAGCTCGCGCCCGGCGACCTGCCGCCCGTGGTCGACATCGAGTCGCCCGACGGCAACCCGGGAGTCGCCGCCTATCAGGACGAGGTCCGCACGTGGCTCGACCGCGTCGAGGGCGCGCTCGGCATCCCGCCGATCATCTACACGGGCAAGTACTACTGGAACGATCGCCTGGGCGGGACCGACGAGTTCTCCGATCACCCGCTCTGGGAGGCATGGTGGAACGACGCATGCCCGGACACGCCGAGCGGCTGGTCGCGGTGGACCTTCTGGCAGTACTCGAGCACCGGTCGGATTGCCGGGATCGGTGGGGACGTCGATCGCGATCGGTTCGACGGGTCGATCGAGGACCTGAACGCGCTCGCCGCCGGCGGCGTCTGCGGGGACGGCTCGTGCACGGCGGGCGAGTCGACCCTGACCTGCGAGGCCGACTGCCCGCCCTGCCAGGTCATCGGCCCCGAGGGCGGAATCCTCGACGAAGCGGGCCCCTGCTTCCGCGGCGGCGGCGACCCCCAGTTCCTCCGGCGAGTGGACGACGGCTGGGAATCCTCGCTCATCTGGACGCACGCCACGGAGCTCGACCGGGCGTACAACTTCGGGGAATGGCGGTTGTCGTTCGCCGAGGCCGGCCGTTACCGCATCGAAGCCTACACGAAGGCGCCGTGGGCCGAGTCGAGGCAGGCCGCATACCAGATCACGCACGCAGGAGTGACCGACGTGATCGCCGTCGACCAGACCGCGGTCGACGGCTGGACGCCGATCGGCGAGCTCGACTTCGCCGCGGGCCACGGCCAGCTAGTGCGGGTGGACGACAACACCGGCGAGCCGCAGGACGCGGACGTGCAGCTCGTCTTCGACGCCCTGCAGTTCACGCGCCTCGACGCCCCCGTCGATCCCGGCCCGGACGACCCCCCGGCCGCCGATCCCGGGCCGGAGCCCGGGCCGGATCCCGACGCCGAGCCCGACGTCGAGGTCGACGCCGATCCCGCCGCGGCGCCCTCGCCTGAAGACGGCGGCCTGGCGGCGGGCTGCTCCACCGGCGGCGGAAGCGGCCACGCGCCCTCGCCTTTCCCTCCAGGCTGGGTAGTCGTCTTCTTCGCTGTCCGCAGGCTCGGCAGAAGCTGCACGATGGCCAACGGTCCGGATCGCAGCGCTCGTGGATGATGCCCAGCGTACCGTCGCTCAGCGAGCCGTAGTGCGCATAGCGGCCGGTCGCCCGGCACTGGCTCACGTCCACGTCGAAGCCAGCTGACGTGGTGGACAACCAGCATTGCCATCCGGCCGGCCCGTCGTGCTCGATGCACGTCCACGAGTACATGACCTCTCGAGGACGCCATCGGTGTCATACTGCGGCGATGCGACGGGTCCCCTGCTATCAGGTCGACGCCTTCACGAAGCGGCCTTTCGCCGGCAACCCCGCGGCGGTCTGTCCGCTCGAGGCGTGGCTCCCCGACGAGCTGATGCAGCAGATCGCTGCAGAGAACGCGCTCTCCGAGACCGCGTTCCTGGTCCCGCGCGGCGGCGACTGGGACATCCGCTGGATGACGCCCGAGGTCGAGGTCGAGCTCTGCGGGCACGCCACGCTGGCATCGGCGCTCGTGGTCATGACCGAGCTCGATCCAGGTCGAGCCCGCACCGAGGTGGTCTTCCACTCCAGGAGCGGACCTCTCGGGGTCACGCGCAGGAACGACCTGTACACGCTGGACCTCCCGGCGCGTCCCGCGGCGCGAGCCGACGCGCCGCCCGGATTGGCCGAGGCGCTGGGCGCCTCTGGGCTCGAGGTGGCGCGCGCACGTGACCTGGTGGTCGTGCTCCCGAGCTCGGATGCGGTGCGAGCGCTCGCGCCCGACTTCGGAGCCCTCGCGCGCCTGCCTGGGCTCTTCGCGGTGTGCGCGACGGCCCCCGGCACCGGGGGCGACTCCGACGTGGACTTCGTGTCCCGGTTCTTCGCTCCGGCCGAGGGAATCCCCGAGGACCCCGTGACGGGATCGGCCCACTGCACGTTGACCCCCTTCTGGGCCAGCCGTCTGGGAAAGGACCGGATGCGCGCGCGCCAGGTGAGCCGCCGGGGCGGCGAGATCGACTGCATGCTCCTCGGCGAGCGCGTCCGGCTCGGCGGCGAGGCGGTCCTGGTGAAGACCGGGACGCTCCTTCTTCCACGCTAGCGTGTGCTATCACGAGGGCCTCCCATGTCGGTTTCGGTGACGAGCCACGGTCTGCGCGTCGGCGACAAGGAGGTTCCGCTCCTTTCGGGCGCGGTCCACTACTGGCGTCTCGATCGCAGGCACTGGGGAGCTTGCCTCGACGCGGTGGTCGGCCTCGGCTTCCCCTTGGTCGAGACCTATGTGCCCTGGAGCGTGCACGAGCGGTCCGGAGGCTCTTTCGACTTCGGCGAGAGCGACCCCCGCAAGGATCTGGGCGCGTTCCTCGACCTCGCTGCCGCGCGAGGTCTCGGCGCCATCGTCAGGCCCGGACCCCACATCAACGCAGAGCTCACCTACTTCGGCTATCCGGAGCGGCTCCTGAGGGACGAATCGATCCTCGCCCGATCGGCGCGCGGCGCCAAGGTCCTGCTTCCCGTCCCGCCGAGGATGTTCCCGGTACCGTCCTATGCCTGCGACCGGTTCTTCGACGAGGTGCGGCGCTGGTTCGAGGCGGTCGCTCGCGTCGTCGGGCCGAGGCTGGATCCGGCCGGGCCGGTCGTGCTCGTCCAGGTCGACAACGAGGCGGCGCTCTTCTTCAGGGATTCGCTCTTCGAGCAGGACTACCACCCCGAGTCCATCGCGAGCTTCCGGAGGCACCTCGCCGCGAAGTACGGCACGGACGCGGAGCTTCGCTCGGCCTGGGGTGACTCGACCGTCCAGCTCGAGGACGTCGACGCCCCGCGAGCGCGCAGCGCGCGAGAGGCGCGGGATCTGGTGCGCCTGTTCGACTGGGCCGAGTTCCACGAGGAGCTCCCGCGAATGGCGCTCGAGCGGCTGCGGGCGATTCTCGGAGAGGTCGGCCTCGGCGGCGTTCCCACCTCGCACAACCTGCCGCCCGGGCAATGGGCGATTCCCCTCTCGATCCCGGCTCTCGAGCGGACCGTCGACATCGTCGGGATCGACCTGTACAGCCCGCGCGCCGATCATCGCACGCTCAAGCAGCGTGTCCTCTTTCTCGAGGGCACGGCGCGCCTCCCCTATGCACCCGAGCTCGGCGGTGGGGCGCCGCCCTGGTATCCGCAGCTCGAGGCGGAGGACGCGCGTTTTCTCCTTCAGGCCTCGTTCGCCTGGGGCCTGCGCGGCTACAACCTGTACATGGCGGTGGACCGGGATCGCTGGGTCGGCGCGCCCATCGGCGCTCGCGGGGAGCGGCTGGCGACGGCCGACGCATACGCCGCGTTCCACCGCGTCCTGGGCGAGCACGGGATCCTCTCCATGCGGCGCAAGCTCGGTGCGCTGGTCGTCGTTCCGCGCGCGTACATGCGGCTGTCGCGCGTCGCACACGCGTGGGGGCCGGTGAGCCCATCGGTGCTGGAGCAGATCGGGATCGGCCCCGAGATGAGCTGCATCGAGGAATCGTTCGGCTTCCCCGAGCCGGTGCAGATCGAATGGGTGGTCGCGCTGCGCGCGCTGTCGGAGGCCCTGGAGCGCGCCCGCGTTCCCTTCGCCTACCTCGACGGCGACGCCGGGTCCGATCGCTTCCTCGGGGCGCCGCTCCTGTGCGTGCCGTCGTTCGGCTTCCAGTCCAGGGCGCTCGTCGAGAAGCTCGAGCGCGCGGCCCGAGCCGGCGGCTCGGTCGTCTGCGCTCCCCGCCTTCCCTCGCTCGACGAGTCGATGCGGCCCTGCACGGGCCTCTCGTCTGGCGCCACGGTCGTGGACCACAGGGACGTCGCGGCCCTCGATCGCCTGATCTCGACGCTGGCGGACGAGCGACACGCTCGCTCGAGCATCTGGTCGGCGACGCCGCGTATGGACGTGATCGAGCGCGAAGGAGACGATGGTCGGCGAGTGGTGTTCGTCGTCAGCCTGACGAGGGAGCCCAGCACGGCTCGGATCGAGGGATCGGTCTCGACCCTCGTCGACCTCGAGACCGGCGAGCGAATCGATCCGGAGCGCGTGGCGATGGGGAGCTTCCAGGTCCGGATCCTCGGCACCCAGCGGGCAGACGCATGATCGATCCGGCGATCCGCATCCTCGAGCTGGACCCGCGCGAGTGGTCGAACCTGGTCCGCTTCGTCACCACGCCCGCCCCTGTCGAGCGACCTGGGAGGCCCGCCCCGACGGGCGGCCTCGTCCTCCTGCACGAGGGCGAGTCCGTCATCAAGGCGGTCCACACGGAACGCGGACGCCTGACGGGCATCGCCTACGCCGGCCCGCGCTCTCTCAAGGAGCTCGCTCATGCGCAAGGCGCCCGCTGGGTCGTCGCGCTGGAGGTCGGCGCGCTCGACGAGGCGATGCACCGCGGCCAGGAGCGCGTGCGGATCGACCAGGACCTGGTCACGCAGAACCTCGAGTTCGTGCACGTCGTCAGGGAGCTGTTCGACGAGGGCCGAATCGCCATCTACCCGCGGCCGCTCGCCGGACTGCCGCTCCCGCGGGGTCCGACGGTGCAGCGGGCGCTGGATCTCGCTTTCCCCGACGACCGGACCGCCGTCGTGTACCTCTTCGAGGACGGGCGGATCTGGACGTCGCTGATCGTCCGCAAGTCGCGGGGCCAGATCGACCTCGTCGCCGGGCACCGCGCGCTGGCGATGAGCGACGAGCCCCGCGACTATCTGCGCGACTACCCGAGGATACTCGGAGCGGTGCGCGCCCGTTTCGCTGCGCCCGCAATCGGCTTCTTCGCCGAGCGCAGGACCGTCGAGCGTCTCTTCTCCGACGATCGGCCTGGCGTCTGGGCCCGGGCCTACGCCGCGAAGCAGATCGTGGTCGATCCGCTCGCGCCCTGGGCCGGCCTCGCGCTGGGCGCCGGAGCGGTGCGCGAGGCCTTCGATCGTTCGCGCAAGCTTCTGTCACGCATCGACCCGCTGGGCCTGGCACAGCCGCTGGCGCGAAGAGCCCGCGAGAAGCTCGCCGCGACCATCGACCTGGCCGAGATCCTGGGCTTCGACCCCTTCGACCTGGTCTCCCGGCTGCGCAAGCTGCGGGACGAATAGGTCATCGGGAGTCGGCAAATGGCGGGGCTGGCGGGTGAGACGGACGGGTGCGGGCTGCTTCCGCCGCTGACGACGCCGCGGAGTCCCCGACGGGGGATAATCGGGATTGCCGAGCACACCACCGGAGCTGGCTTGGTCGTTGACGTTGACGTTGGCGTTGACGTTGACCTCGACGGCGACGACGACGTGGACGTGGTCGCCCGCCCGTCGACGGGGCTCGGACGCAACTACGGCTTCCAAGCGCCGACAACGCGGGCTCGCTGGACGTACTGAAGTTGAGAAAGCTGATCGCGCAGCAGCGCTACGAACGGGGCATCCATCTGCTCGAGGGCGTCGTGGCCATGCTGACGAAGATGATCTGAGGCCGTCAACGAGGAGTACGCCCAAGTCCAAGTCGTCGTCGCCGTCAAGGTCAACGTCAACGTCAACGTCGACGACTACGCCTGCGGCGACACGGCTGCCCTAACTGTCGATTGCAAACAGGGATCTGCCCACCAATCGGTTCCGGCATCATCGAGGCCGAGGTGCGAGTGGCAGCTCACCCCGCGCGGTGGGTGGGCGACCCTCCTCGTGGATCCACGCGGACGCCGCCGGGAATCGGTCGAGGACCGCGAGCCCTTCCTGCCCCAGAACGACGAGCGCGGTCGAAAGGGCGTCGGCCTCGGCTCCGGACGGGCAAACCACCGCCGCAATCCGCGGCGTCATCACGAGCTGCCCATCGCGCGGATCGATGATATGGGGCCGAGAAGGCCGATCCGGCTCCTCGGCCAGCGCCAGCGACATCGACGTCGACAGCGATCGGTCCCGGAGGATCAAGTCCGGTCCGGTCGGCTCGCCATGCGCATCGCGCAGCCGGACGGCCCATCCGGAGCGACCGGGGGGAGCGCCCATGCCGTAGAAGCTCGACTCGCCGAAGTCGATGAACGCCGCGCTGACGCCGGCCGCGCGCAGGCGGGACACCATCGCATCGACGGCCCAGCCCTTGCCGATCCCTCCGGGATCGATCGCCATCCCGGGGAGGCGGAGCTCGATCTCGGAGATGCCATGAAAGACGACGTTCCGGAAGCCCACCAGCGCGCGGGCCGCGGCGATCGCCCCGGGGTCGCGCGACCGACTGGCCGCGACGAGAGGGCCCACGGTGGGGTCGAAGGCTCCTCCGGTACGCTCGGCGAGCGCGACGGCCGATCTGAGGTACTGCGCGAGCTCGGGCGGCACGGCGACCCGGCGACCGGCCGCGGCGTTCAGCGCTGACAGCGCGCTCGAGAGCCGGAAGGTCGACAGGAGCGCGTCCAGCCTGCCGGCCTCGTCGAGGGCGGCCGCGACGACCTCCTCTCGTGCGAACGCGACGATCCGGAGGCGCGTCCCCATCGTCCAGCGCTCGAGCACCACGGGGTCCTCGGTGCGACGCACGTGCGCGAACCGAGGCGTGGGAGAGCCGCAACCGATGCACAGGAGCGTGGCGAGGAGGGTCGCCCGCGTCACTGGCTCTCCGCGTCCGAGTATCCGTTCCTTCCGCTCTTCGCGACCGCGAGCCCGATCAGGACCAGCAGCACGAAGAGGCTCGCCTGGGTCCCGACGAACGAGGCTACCTTCAGGTAGGCGAACGAGGCGTGCAGGAACCGGACGGCCCAGCCGCTGAGCTCGTCGAGGAGCGCGAACGCGAACGTCGCGACGACGAGGCGCCCTCTGAATCGGAGCGAGACCGGCACGAACAGGACGAGGTGCGTGAGCGTCAGGACGAGGATGCCCATCGCGAACAGGTGCCCGTGCGAGATCTCCGCGAGCCCAACGAGCGAGCGAGGCTGCATGAACCGCTCCTCGTCGCCACGGTAGAACGAGGCGACCGAGGCCGGATCGAGCCCCATCTTGCCGAAGTACAGGATGAAGTTCGTGACCCAGAACAGGGTCGTGTAGACGAGGAAGAAGCCCAGGATCACGCGGAGGAGCTTGTTCTTCCGCCACTCGCCGGTGATCACGAAGCGCATGGTCAGCGGCGGATCATTACCTCATACAGCGCGAGGATGCGACGCACGCCGCCGGTGACGGCCTGAGAAGAGAGGCTCGACCCGGCGATCCCGACGATGTCCTGGTTGAGCGCGAGCGACCGCCCGAGCCTCCTCCCGCCGAACTGCCTGAGCCACCTCGGCGGCGGCAGGTAGTCGGTCGGCTCGTGGAACGCGAGGATGTGGACGGCCCGTACGGCTCCGGCCGGATCGAGCACCACCATGAAGGTCTCCGGGAGGGTCCGCACGACGTGGGTGTCGAGGAAGGCGTAGCCGAGCACCTCGCCCGAGTGACCCTTTCCCACGTAGCAGGTGACCATCCGGGACTCGAGGCTCGAGCCGGCGCGCTCCTCGACGGCCGACCGCTGCGCCTCCGTGAGGAAGAGCGTCCTGGTCTCGACCCGGCCCGCCGCGGGGAACGCCAGCCGCAGGGCCGACTCCTTGGAGTGGAACACCTCCGCGCGGCCGTCGGGGACGACGGCGAGAAGGCCGAGAGCCACCAGAGCGCAAACCGTCCAACGAGATCTCGTCATACTCGCACCGACGCTAATATCCATACCCCATTCCGGGGGCGGGTTCCTCGGTTTCCGCCGCTGAACCTTCTTCCTCGGCCGGGGGACTGGCGAGGTCCTCGAGCGTGAACGGGCCCTCCACGTGGATCGGCTCGGAGCCCAGGAAAGTCCCGTCCCGGGCCTCGAGCACGTCCTCGTGCAGGATCACGCCCTCGCCGAGCCTCATGTCGACCTCGGCCTGGTAGCCGGCGCTCGATAGACCGATGGTGCCGTCGAGGTCGACGTCGGCCATGTAGTGCCAGCCGTCCATCAGCCCCGAGCCGGGCAAGAGCGCCCCTTCCCAGCGCGCCCCGGTCTCGAGGTTCTCGATGGCCATCTGGACGTCGAGGTAGGGCACGAAGTCTCCCGCGGCCCTGCCTCCCAGGATCGGAGCCGCATACCGGATCTGCGCCTCGCCGTGGAAGTCCGGGCCGCCGTTGGCCGTCAGCTCCTCGAGGATGTCCTCGGCGTACACGATCCCGAGCGGAGCGAACTCGAGCTTGCAGGTCACCGCGCCTCCCGCGATGGGCTTGTCGAAGATCACGACCTCCTGCGGGAGCTCCGGCATGGCCTCTTCGCCGGTGGGGATCTCGCTGCACCCGGCGGCCACGATCGACAGCACGATCAGTCGTTTCATTGCATCACCTCCGGGTCGGCGAGGTCCGCGGGCAGGAGCACATCGTCCAGCGCGCCTCCGACGCTCTGGACGAGCTCAACGGCCTCGTCCCGCCCGAGGTCCGGCTCGCGATCCTCGAACGCAGCGTCGAGGACGGCGTCGTCCGCCGCGCCGACCAGGTGCGCGATCGTCCGGTAGAAGGCCCTGGCCTCGACCCTCGCCTTGTTGTACCCGGCGTCGTCCGCCGCGAGCACCTTCTCGCGCATCGCGATGATCTCGTGGACGACGCCGAGATAGAAGATCTGAACGAGCCGTCGCTCGACCCCTGCGATCGCGGTGTCGAGCCCGACGCCGCCCGAGACGACGAGCGCGCTGGCGCCATCCAGGAGCGCGCGGGCGAGGTCCTCGCCGATCGCGCAATCGATGGCCGCGCCGAACCGGCCCGCGTCGCAGTTGGTCTCGCGCTTCGAGACCAGCTCGCCGAGCGCCTGGGAGTACGCCCAGGCCTCGTCCCACTTGTGCGCCGCGCCGTCCACCGCGTCGAGGTCTCCCTCGGCGACGTCGCCCAGACACTCGTCGATCTCGTGCAGGACCGAGAGGTAGAAGAACCGCGCCGTTCCCTTCTCGATCCACTCCTCGCACTCGGCCGAGACGACCTCCGAGTCGACGAGGCAGTCCGGCCCCACCTCCTCCTGGACCAGGGCATCGACGACGTTCGGCAACAGGTCCGCGAGCTCGTGCGAGTCGAGCCCTCGCGAGGCGTCGTAGCCGGCCGGATCCATCCTGTCGCCGAACGGCTCCTCGAGCGTCGACTCGAATGCTTCGAGGGCTCCGTCGAGGTCCCCCGCGTCCAGCGCCGCCTTCATGTCGGCGTACGCCTGGACCCGCTCGAGCTGAGCCGTCACGTCGCCCACCGGCAGGCCGCTGATGCCACCGAAGACGACGTCGCCGTCGAAGACGACGGTCGGCTGCCCCTCCTGGAACAGCCTCGACGCGGGCATCGAGTCGACGTGGAGCATCACTGGCAGTCCGAGCTCGATCGTGACCGTGACGCGGTAGACGTCGTTGAACGGATCGACCTCGTCGTCACCGGGCGGCAGGAGCACGTTGGACGCGTAGTGCCAGCCCTCGCCGTGCCCGACGTGCGGCGCCAGGTCCATCTCGAGGACGTTCTCCTCCGACGCCGTCGTCGTGTTCTCGATCCGGACGTGCACCTTCTGGTAGGGCACGAACTCGCCGGCGTTGCGGCCGCCGAGCACGCGCGTCGCCGCGTAGCGGAGCTGCACCTCGAAGTGCACGTCGGCCAGCCCGTCCTGCGGGGCGCCGTTCCAGAAGGTCGGCGTGGTGAAGGCGACCTCCGCCGCCTCCACCTCCGCCTCGACCGCGCCGCCGAGGAGCGTCGTCTCGGCGATCCTCTGCTCCGCGCCGAGCGGCCTGGCGCGCGGGTGCCTCGGCGGGTCGGCTCCCGCCGCGACGGCGGGCAAGCCGGTCAGCATCAGCGCTGCGAGCGTCCTTGTCGTCCGTTTCATCTCGTTCGTCCTCATGCGGCGGTCAACGCCTGCGTCTCGAGGAGCTGCTTCTCCCGCCGGTGCTCGTAGATGCGTCCGCGGTCCCCTCGCCTTCCCGTCGCAGCCTGGCGGGCCGCCTCGATCCCCATCTCCATCGCGGCGTCCATGAAGATGTAGCGGAAGAGGCCCTGACGACCCGCCGTCCACACGTTCTCGAATCGATCGACCTCGGTGAGGAGCGCCTCGCAGTCCTCCCGGTAGCCCAGGTGGTAGATGGGGTAGCCGTGCTCCACCCAGGTCGAGGCCGCGCCGAGTACGTGGCGGTCGAGATCGAAGCCGAGCCCGCGCAGGTGGCCGAGCATCTCGGACAGCAGCTCGGCATCGTCGGCGCTCCACGTGCGGTCGCCCTTCTCGCAGGGGATCTCCAGCATCAGCGAGGTCCTTCCAGCCGGAGCCATCTCTGGGCTTCGGTTCCTCGGCTCCTGGATCCGGCTCACCGGAACGTCGCGATCGGAGACGTAGGTCCAGGTGTTCTCCGAGACCTCGGGCAGGTCGAGCCGGATGTTGAGGAACCGGAGCGCGCGGAAGCGCAGGCGCCTCGCGTGAACGTCGAGCTCCGCGTCGCCTTCCGGGCGGAGGTGACGAACGAGAGTGCCGAGCGGGATCGTCGAGATCACCGCCGAGCAGGGAACCTCGCACTCGAAGCTGCCGCAACGGAAACGAACGGCACCGATCCGGCCGTCGCGCATCCTCTCGAGCCCGGTGACCTCCGAGCCGAGATCGATCCCGACGTCGCGGTCCTCGAGCGAGGTCGCCAGCCGCGCGAACATCTGGCCCATCCCGAGCCTGGGGTACAGGTAGCGGCGAGCGTAGGTCCGCACCTCGGATCGCCTCAGGCCGGCGAGCCGGAGCGCGACGTCGCCGAGGTTGATGAGAGAGATCCTCTGCGCCGCCCAGTCCCCCGAGATCTCGGAGGGCGGCATGCCCCAGAGCTTCTGCGTATACGGGCCGAAGAACCGGTCGTACAGCGGCCGGCCGAACCTCGCCGTCACCCAGCCCTCGAACGTGCGGTCGTCGCGCCGGGCGAAGGGTCGGCGCAGGACCTCGCTGCCCCAGCCCGCGATGGCGCGCGCCCCCTCGAAGAGCCCGAGGTTCTTCGCGAGGTCGCGCGCCTCGAGCGGGTATCGGAAGCGCCGGCCGCCGGCGAGGACGACGCTCCTGCGCTCCGCCTCGACGAAGATGTCGCCCATCAGCGTCAGCACGCGATGCTGCAGCTTCTCGTTCGAGGTGATGAACCGATGTCCCCCGAGATCGAAGCGCCACCCCTCCTGCTCGACGGTCGCGCACAGACCACCCGGCGCCCATTCCTTCTCGATCACACGAACGGGCAAGCCCAGATCGGCGAGCTCCCACGCCGCCGACAGACCGCAGGGACCACCACCGAGGACCACGATCGGGTCGCACATTCGAAGAGCTCCCATCAGAAGATGAACCCCGCGCCGACGAACACGGAGTCGGCCATTCGCGCTCCCGCGGCGTTGCGCTGATCGAGATACTCGGCCTTCAGGACGACGTTGGTGTGGGGCTTCGCCGCGATGCCCACCGCCACCGCGGTGACGTTCTGGCTCGAGTCGTCGGGCCTTCCCGAGAGCTCCGGGACCTCGAGCTCTGTGTCGAGCCATTCGACGCGCGCCCAGGGCGAGATCGAGAATGGTGCGTCCGGAGCGAAGAGCGGAACGAGATCGTAGGAGACCTCCGCGTAGGCCCCGGCGAGCCTCGAGCCGATCGTCGCCGTTCCCTCGGGATCGAGCTTCAGGGCTACGTGGGCGGCATTGCGAACGAGCCCGTAGGCTCCGAGCGCCTTCATCTCGAAGCCCCGGGTGCGCAGCCGCGCGTGTGCCTCGAACATGGCGGTGTCGACCGACACCTCGCCGCCATCGTTGACGGTGAGCTCGCCCTGGTCGGCGCCGCCCCAGTACGCGCTGGCCCCGACCACGAGCTCGGGCACGACCTCGTAGTCCAGCCGGCCGACGACCGCGACGTCGTTCCCGATCGCCTGCCTGGCATGCTGGCGTCCCGCGGCCCAGCCGCCGGGGCCGAAGCCCGTCGAGCGCATTCCGGTGACCAGGTAGACGCGGTAGTCGAGGCCCTCGATCGGCTCGCCGACGAGACCGACGCCGAGCTCTCTCCACGTGGTCGGGATGAGCCGCCGCTCCACCAGAGGGCGGAGGTTGCCGTTGAAGAACGGCGGCTCGTGGAGCTCGTTGACCAGACCCACGGGCAGCAGCACGAGGCCGGCTCGGACCGCGACCGCGTCGTGCAGGAGGAAATCGAGGTACGCGAACTCGACCTCTGCATCCTTGGCGTGCTCGAACTCGAGCTCGATGTTGACGAGGATCTTCGGGGTGAACTTGTAGCCCGCGTACAGGACCACCCGCGGGATGTCGAAGACGTTGGTCTCACCCTCGCTCCGGTCGGATACGATCCCCTGGAAGTGCAGCTCGCCGTACCCACCGATCGACAGACCTCGCTCGATGCCGTAGACGCGGCTCGCGGCCGGCCCGAGCCCGAAGCGGCTCCGGTTCTCCTCGGTCTCGGGCAGGACGAGCCGCTCGCGCAGCCGCTGGACCTCCTCGGTGAGGATCTCCACACGCCGCGCGGTCTCGTTCTCCTCCGTCGGCTCGGGCTCGGCCGAACCTGCGGCGCTCCGTTCCGCGGGAGCCGGCGACGTCGCCTCGCCCACGGGCGCGGCGGGCTCCGAGGGAGGAGCAGCGGCGTCATCGCCCACGTCGACCTGCGGGGCTGGCAGGACGTCTGCGGGCGGCGGGGCCGCTTGCGCCCGCGCGCCGACAGGCGCCGTGGCGATCACGGCAGCGAGAACGGCCCAACTAGCGTCGGGGGAGCGCCTCGGAGATTCCGCGTGGCGCAGATGACTCGAGCACGCTTCTCGTCCCATTTTCCCAGGCATTTTCGAGGTCGCCTCGTCCAGCTTCGGTCGGTCTCGTTCTCAGTTGCTATCGAACGTTATTTTCAATAACAAGAGCGAGCGATGGTCGTCAAGGCCTTTTTTCTTTTTTTTCGACGGGGTCTCGTCTCGCTGAGGGCTGCACTCACCGCCGCGAGCGCAGCTCGCTGGGAGTCGCGCGACTACCGCTGGGGAATCTTGCTCGGCCTCGTCGGTGTGGCGACGCGCCTGGTTGCGCGCGCCGAGCATCTCGAAGGCTGGGACGGCGTGGACTTCGCCCTGGCGCTCGAGGACTTCGACCTCGAGCGCTACCAGCCCCACTTCCCCGGCTATCCCGTCTTCGTCGGACTGGCGCGGCTTCTCGCGCCTCTTGCCGGGCCGGGACCGGCGGACGCGCTCACCTTGCCCGGAGCGATCGTCTGCGGGGCCGCTGCGTGGGCCCTGTGGCGCCTCGGAGGCCGGGGCGCCGCCCTCCTGTACCTCGCGGCGCCGGGCCTGTGGCTCGTCGGCGGCAAGCCGCTCTCCGATGGGTTGGGGCTGGGCCTGCTCCTCTTCGCGTTCGCGCTCGCCAGAACACGCCCGGCGACCTCGGGCCTCCTCGCCGCCCTCACGCTGGGAGTGAGGCTCTCCTATGCGCCCGCGGTGCTCGCGTGGGGCTCTTTCGTGCTCGCATCACGGTGCTCGTATCGCCGGAGCGCCGTGGGCTTCGGGATCGGTGTCGGCGCCTGGCTCGTTCCGCTCGTCCTCCTCGCCGGCGGTCCCTTCCGTCTCGTCGAGATCGGGAGCCGGTTCGCCCAGGGCCATTTCGGCCGCTGGGGTGGCGCGGCCGGCTACCTCGGCCTCGGCCAGAGACTCGCGCGACAGGCCTGGGGCCTCTTCGACTGGACGCTGGGCACGGTCGGCCCCGGGGACGTGACGCCGCTTCGGATCGTGACGACGCTCGCCCTGGTGATCGCGCTGGTCGGTGCGCTCCGCCACCGCGCGGCCCGCCTCGCCCTCCTCTTCTGCCTGCCGTACCTGATCTGGGCGCTCGTCGCTCAGAACCCCGATAGACCGCGTCACCTCGCCCCGGTCGCCGCGGCGCTGATCATCGCTCTCGGCTCGGCACCTCGGTGGTGCGCGCTGGCCGCGACGAGCATGGTGCTCACGGCGCTACCGCTCGTTCGCCTTCAGGCGACGACGCCGCCGCCCGACACGGCGCTCGCGATGCACGTGGCGCGAGAATGGCCCGGTGCGCGCATATACGGTTGGGACACCGTCCGGCTCTTCGCCGTCTACGGCCCCTCGGTGGACGCGCGGCGCGCAGTCTCGCTCGACGACGTCGCGAGAGAGGAGGCCACGGGCGGCCGCACGCCGGTCCTGTTCACGTCCGACCTGCGAGGCAAGCGGCGTACGCGCCACTGCTTCGAGCTCGTCGCGACCTTCCGCAGCGACCCGCACGTGTTTCCGCCGCGAAGGGGACTGACGCTCTTCCGAACCTGTGGCGCGTCGGTGCACGCCGACTCCGCGGTGCTACACTCCGCATCGCCGTGGATGCAATCGAGAAGCTTCGCACCATCCGCTCCGAGCTGCGCCAGATCTTCCTCGAGCGCGAGGTCGTCGTGGACGGAGTGCTCGCCGCGCTCGTCGCGGGCGAGCACGTCCTTCTGGCCGGCCCGCCTGGAACGGCCAAGTCGATGCTGGCCGAGGAGGTGTGCCGCCGGATCGAAGGCGGCGTCTACTTCTCCTGGCTCTTGACGAAGTTCACGACGCCCGAGGAGGTCTTCGGCGCGATCTCCCTGCAGGGCCTCGAGCGCGACGAGTACCGCAGGGTCACCACCGGCAAGCTCCCCGAGGCCCACATCGCGTTCCTCGACGAGGTCTTCAAGGCGTCGAGCGCGATCCTGAACGCGCTCCTCACGATCCTGAACGAACGACGCTTCCACAACGCGGGCCGGGCCGACCCGGTGCCGCTGAGGTGCCTCGTCGGCGCCACGAACGAGGTCCCCGAGGAGGAGGAGGACCTGGCGGCGCTCTACGATCGCTTCCTCGTCCGGTTCGTCGTCGACTACATCCAGGAGGACTTCCGGTTCCTCAAGATGCTGACGCTCGAGCAGCCCTCGCGGCGAACGACGCTGACGATCTCCGAGCTCGACGATCTCGCGGCGCGGGCGGCTCGCGTCCGCGTCCCGGACTCGTTCCTGAACGATCTGGCGGCGCTGCGGCGGGACCTCGGCGGCCGCGGCGTGATCGCATCGGACCGCCGCTACCGTGGATCGCTCGCCGTTCTCAGGGCCCATGCCCTCTTGCACGGCCGGACCGCGGTCGCGAGCGAGGACGCGGCGCTCCTGTCGCACATCCTGTGGACCGAGCCCGGCGAGATCCCCGAGGTGGAGGCGTCCATCGCGGCCTTGACCCGCGGGCACGCGACCGAGGCGCAGCGCCTCGTGTTCCAGGCGCGGGAGGTGCTCGCGTGGGTCAGGCGCGACTGGCCCGACGAGGAGGCCGCGACGCGCGCGGCGGTCGAGGCGCACAAGAAGGTGGCCGACCTCCTCCATCGCGCACAGGCGCTCAGGGCGCGCGTCGGCGAGAAGGGGCTCGACGCGGAGCCCGTCGAGGCCGCCGTGCGCGAGCTCGAGGAGATCCGTTCGGCCATCCTCGCCGACGGCCTGGGCGCCGAGAGGCAGTGAAGACCGCGACGGAGCCCCTGTCTGGTTCCTTGATCGAGTGTGACTCGATCGACCGTGAGTCCTGGGCGGCGCTGCAGTCGCGCTCGCGTGGCCTGCAGTCCGTCGAGGCGCGTGGATCGCGCCTGTACCCTCACTTCCCCGCGCTCTGCCAGGACCTGTACTCCGCGCTCTACAAGTACAACGTGGTCCTGCGGCCCGAATCGGTGTGCCCGGGCTCCACGTCGCTCGGCCGCGTCGTTCTCCAGGCCGTCCTCGAATCGCCGGGCTACGCGGCGCTCCGCGAGGCGACGCTCCTCGATGCGGCGCGCGCCGCCTGCGGGGTGAACGTGCTCGGACGGCTCGCGCTCGAGCTCCTCAGGGACGACGAGGTCACGACCGCCGACGAGCTCGCCCAGACGGCGGCGCTGGCGCACGACGAAGGGGTCCTCGATCGTGAGCAGACGGCGCTGGCCGAGACCGAGGCGCTCGCGCCGTGCCTGGGAGACGACGCGCGGCGCAAGCTCGACCAGCTCGCCGAGAGCATCTGCGAGCGCCGTCAGGAGCTCGAAGATCGCGGCCGGCAGGTCAAGTCGGAGCTGCCCGCGTCGGCGTGCGGGCGGATCCGCGAGGCCGTCCAGAACCTGCCAGACAGGATGGACCGTGCCGAGGACGAGGCGGAGGCCTGGGGACGGGGCGTGGGTGCGACCGCACGGGTCGGCGCGGCCGAACGGCTGGAGCTCGGCGACAGGATCGGCCAGAGCGAGACGCTGCGCAGGCTCGCCCTGCTCGCGGGGTCGTTCCGAGACTACGCGCGCCGCGAGCGCCGCCGGCGGGTCGCGCGGCGCCCCCACGAGACGCACGACGTGACGCTCGGCGACGACTGGGCGCGGATCCTGCCCGCGGAGCTGGTCTCGCTTCGCCATCCCCTGCTCGGCCGGGCGCTGCGCCATCGCGCGCTCGAGGGGCGCATGCAGGTGTATCGCCTGGACGGTCCGGATGACCGCGGCAAGGGCCCGCTGGTCGTCTGCCTCGACGGATCGGGCTCGATGCAGGGCGATCGCGATCTCTGGGCGAAGGCGGTGACGCTCGCGCTCTGTGACATCGCCAGGCGCCAGCATCGGGCCTGCCGCGTCATCTCGTTCTCCGATGGCGAGAGGGCGACCCGGACCTTCGACGTCATCCCCCGCGCGCGTAGAACGCGTCCGACGGCGGACCTCGGCGAGGTCGTCCGGCTCGCGGAGCACTTCCCGGGGGGCGGGACGAGCTTCGTCCCCCCGCTCCGAAAGGCGATCGAGGCCCTGGCCGAGTCCACCTACAGCCTCGGGGACGTCGTCTTCATCACCGACGGCGAGGCGGACGTCCCCGAAAACGTCCTCGAGGAGCTGAGCAGCGCCAGGCGGCGTCTGGCCTTCCGGGTCTACGGCGTCTGGGTCGACGTGGGACGCTCGCCCCGGGACGAGGCGCTCGCCGTCCTCGGTCGCTTCTGCGACGAGGTGACGACGGTGTCGCGCCTGACGGCCGACTCGGTCCGCGATCTCTTCGTCAAGATCTGAAGCGACGGGAATTGGCGCGGGCGCCCGCGTTCGCTCACAATGATCTCGTGCGGACCGGTCTCGCGGTGGCGGCCCTCCTTCCCGCCCTGGCACTGGCGGACGACGCGACGCCCGCGGCTCCGATCGAGGCTCGGCGAGTGCCGGTCGAGGACCCGGGCGGTCACGCGCTCGATCGATTCTCGGCAGCGCTCCGGAGGGTGGCCGCGGGCGAAGAGCGGGCCATCGCGCGGGTCGCGGTCCTGGGCGACTCGCACATCGCCGCAGATCTCTTCACGGGAGCGCTGCGCCGGCGCCTGCAAGCGAGGCTCGGAGACGCCGGGCACGGTTTCGTCCTGCTGGGAAGCGCATGGCCGCTGTACCGGCACCTCGACGTCGAGCACGGCGCCACGGCGAGCTTCGCGACCCGAAGGTTGCGTCCACGCGATCACGAGCCGTTCCGCTTCGGCCTCGGAGGTGGGGTCAGCACGGCCACGCAAGGGGCGGTCGCCTGGGTCGGAACCGCAGCCCGCGGGCCGGTCGGGCGCCGGGTATCGCGCTTCGAGGTCTTCTACGAGACCGAGCCGGGGGGCGGCGCGCTGGAACTGCGGCTGGACGGGCAGCGGGTCGCGACGCTCGAAACGTCCTCGCCGTCCCACCAGGCGGCCTATCGCGTGGTCGAGGCGCCTGACGGGAGGCACCGCCTCGAGATCGAGTCGATGGGGCCCGGGCCGACGGCGGTCTACGGCGCGGTCCTCGAGCGGTCCGGACCGGGGGTCGTGGTGGATTCGCTCGGCGTTCCCGCGCTGGCAGCGCTTCATCTCTCGAGCTCGGATCCGACGCTTCTGGCCGAGCACCTGTGCCGTCGGGCTCACGACCTCGTCGTCTTCGCGTTCGGAACGAACGACGTTCGCTGGGAGGCGATGGACCTGTCGACGTACCGTGCGAGCCTGGCGCGGCTCTTGACCAGGATCCGCACCGGAGCCCCGCGCGCCTCGTGCCTCGTGCTGGGGCCGATCGATCGACGCTACCGGTCGACCGACGGTGTGTGGAACGCCTCGCTGGACGAGGTGATCGAGCGCCAGCGGGGAGCCGCGGTGGATGCCGGGTGCGCCTTCTGGGATCAGCGGGCCGCGATGGGCGGCCCCGGATCGATGGCCCGCTGGATGGTGCCCCGGCCACGCTTCACGCTGCGGGACGGCGTGCACCTGTCTGGTCGCGGCTACGACGTTCTCGCCGGTGCGCTCGCCAGCGAGCTCCTTGCGCCGATCGACTCACCGTAGCGCCAGCTCGCGGCTGCTCGCACGCTCGCGGCGCCAGCGGTCGCGATCATGGTCGAGGGCCTCGACCAGCGCGGCGGCCATCCGGTCCGCGAGTGGCTGTCGGAGATGGATCCGATCGCCCGCGACGAAGCCTATGGCTGTCCAGCGCGAGACGGAGCCCGGCCCGCCCATCGCGTTGAAGAGGTCCCAGAAGGCGGCGCGGTTCTGGGCGGCAATCGGCCTCAGGGCGCGGCTGATGCTCGCCATCCGAGGCTCCGATCGCCAGGCCGCCTCGCGCGGATGCCAGCGGGCGTGGTCGGGCGGTGAGCACATCAGGATGGAGGCGTCGGGCGCGGCCTCGCGGATCCGGTCGACGAGCTCGCCCCGCTGCGCGACGAGCCTGCGCGGGTTCTGGTCGTTGGTCCCCATGGTCAGGACGACCAGGTCGGGCCGGCGCAGCGCGAGCTGCTCGACGAAGAAGGCACGGTCGAGGATCAGCAGGTTGTAGGTCGACAGCGCGCCGATTCCGATCGAGTCGACCACGATTCCCGGTCGGTGCCGCTCGAGGATGGCTCCGAACAGTCGTACGCCCGCGTGCGCCCGGAGGCGGAGCTCGTGGGGACCGTCGACGACCTGCATCCGGAAGGAGCCGGTCGTCGCGCGCTCGCCGGCGGTCGAGAAGGAGCCCGCCGGCTGTCCGTCCAGCTCGACGTCGACCGAACCGCCGCGAGGGCGTGACAGGTACAGGATGGTGAAGCGCTCGACCGCCCCGCCGACGCCTCCGTCCCGCGACGTGCCGACCCAGACCGTGCCGGGGCCCACGCTCTCGACGGCGACCCCGCCGTAGCCCCAGCGATGGTCGCGGCCGCGCCGCGTGGTCGGGTTGTACATCTCGAAAGATCCCGACCACCCTCGCCGCACGTCCTGGTGGCGGTAGCCCGGCCATGGCTCGCCGAACGCGACGAAGCCGTGGCCCGCGTCCCCATGGCGGCCCTGCAGGAGCCTTCGCAGCGCCCCCGTCAGGCGGTCCGCCGCGAGGTTCGAGTCGCCGTAGACGACGATCCGCACCGGCTCCTTGCGCCTGCCGTCGGCGAGGGCCTCGAGCTCCGCGTGGAAGCGATCGAGCGCCTGAGCGTGCTCGATCTGGAGTGGCTCGACTCGAAGCCCTCCGCCGTCGGCGAGGACCTCGAGTGGCACACAGGCAACGACGATGGCTGCGATCGGGACGATGGAGCGCATGACGGTGTCGGCCAGCCGCGGCGTTGCCTACGCCATGCTAGCGTCCGTCGGTCCCCGAGGCGATAGCTCGACGGATGTTCAGAGGGCGATCGCGCGGGGGTCGAGGCGGCGGATCTCTACATGCCGACGGCGGGAGGGGGCGGTGGGGCCGGCGGCGAGGAGACAGGAACGGCCGGCGGAGGCGGAGCATCGCCCTCGGGCTGGAAGAGCAGCGTGTACTCGACGCGCAGGGCGGCCGAGGGAGCCTCGGGGAGCTGGATGGACTGCAGGGTCGTCGTCACGCAGGACCCGAGCCCTTCGTCCTGGATGTCGCTGCGCTGGACCTCGACGGCGTCGACCTGTCCGCGATCCGACTCGACGTGGACCCAGAGCTGCATCTGACCGGCGGCGCTGGCGTCGCGGGCCAACGTCTCTCCGTAGCAGCGGTTGAGCTCCTCGCGCTTCTCGTCCACGGCGGTCCTGAGGTGGTTCTGGGCGTCGCCGATACCGCAACCCACGATCATCGAGCTCGCCACCGCGAGCAGGAGCGAACCCAAGGTCCTCATTGCGCACCTCCCGCCTGCGCCTGGGGCGCCTGGCCCTCGGCTGGTGGATTGACGAAGTTGAACTCCACGCGCCTGTTCTGCGCGCGACCGGCCTCGTCCGCGTTGGGGGCGACCGGCCTGTCGAGCCCGAATCCCTGCGACCTGAGCCGGTCGGCGGAAACGCCCTTCGAGACCAGGTAGGCGACGACCGCCTCGGCGCGCTTCTGCGAGAGGCGACGGTTGTAGGTCGCCGCGCCGACGTTGTCCGTGTGGCCCTCCACTCGGATGGCGCCGACCTCGGGGTGCTCGTTGATCACCTGCGCGATCTGATCGAGCAGGCCGTGGGACACCCCGCTGATCACCGAGCTGTTGAACTCGAACTGGATCTTCTCGTCCACACGGATCCGGTTCTGCTCGACCTGGACGACGGGCGGAGGCGGAGGCGGCTCCGCCGGCGGCGGAGGCGGCGGCGCAGGCCGGCGAGCGGCGACCGTGACCGGCTCGTTCTCGTGCAGGACGACCGTGGCGGCGCACCCCGCGTAGGCGAGCGCTACCACGATCAGAAAGAGGTTTGTGCGAAGCGTTCTCGACGGTTTGTTCATGTAGTCCCCTTCTTGGTGCACCCGGGGCGGGCACGCTAGCCGAGTCGGCTCAGCGAGCGCAAGCGCAAAACTCGCCAGTTCAGTGGCCGAGCATCGTGCTTCACGCGAGCACGTGCTTCGGCGACAATTCGTCATGGCCACGGCGAGCCCGGCGCGGGCGCTGACGATGCTCTTGCCCCGGCGCGTGCGGCGGCTGGCTCAGCGTGCGAGGACCCTCTGGTCCGTCGGCGCGTTCTCGGATCCCGTCTCGCTCATGCGCCAGTGGCGACACCGCGGTGCCTACGGCCGGCTCCAGCGATCGCTCTTCTATCATCGCTTCGCGACGGCGATCCTCGTCGGCCACGAGACGGGCGTATTCGAGTCGCTCCTGGGAGGTGCGAGGTCGATCCCGGACGTCGCCGAGCTGTGCGGTCTCCACCCGCGAGCAGCCGAGTCGCTCCTCAGGATCCTCGAGAGCCTCGGGGCAGTCGGGCGCGAGGGCGACGACTGGACGCTCTCGGAGTTCGGCAGCTCGTACCTCGCTCGGTCGAGCCCCTTCTCGCTCTCGTCGATGCTCGACTTGATGACCGCCCAGGCAAGTGCCTTCGGAGAGCTGGCGGAGGGGCTGAGGACCGGCCGCTCTCCACGAGCCCTCGACATCTTCTCCGAGGACGGGAAATACAAGGCGTTCCTCGAGGCCGTCAACTCCTACCTCCGCTGGGCGGCGCGAGACCTGTTTCACCAGATCGAGCTGCCCGCCGTGCGGACGGCCGTCGTAGGATCGATGGGCGTCAGCTTCGGTGCCGAGCTCCTCTCACGCTTCCCTGGCGCGCGGCTGACGATCGGCTGCCTCGAGCATCTGGTGCGCGAGGTGCCGCGACTGCTCGTGGAGTACAACGTCCCGGCCTCGCGCATCGACGGCATTCACTCGCACGGCGGCGATCCGACGCAGGATCGCTGGGGAGGCGAGGCGTTCGACCTCGTGTTTCTCACGAAGAAGATGATCCTCGAGCCCGACCGTCATCTCGGCGAGGCGTTCGCGCGCAAGGCCTTCGGCGTCCTGCGCCCGGGGGGAGTCGCGATCCTGTGGGAGACCTTGCACACGGACGCCGGCCCGACCCCGCTGGGACGTGCGATGGAGGCCGTTCTGGATCTCGGTGCGAGCCCCACCGCGCCCGCCCGCACGGAGGCCGAGATGCGCCGGCTGCTGCGCGGGATCGGATACGAGCGGATCGAGATCGTGCCGTGTCTGGGCGGCCAGACGACCTTCGTCGTCGCGCGGAAGTCCTAGCCGATTCTTTGACGCCGCGCGCGCGATCCTCTTAGCGTGACGTCATGCGGCTCTCGCTGGCGGTCCTCGCTCCTGGTGCGCTGGTCCTGGTTGGCTGCCCGTCGGAGTACCCGGGCGAGCCCGTCGGCACCTACTCGGTCACGGCGTCCCTCGACGAGTCGACCTGCGGCCCCGGGGTGGAAGGGCCGGAGGCCAGGGACTTCGAGGTGGAGCTGAGGCGAGACGGAGAGGTCGGCTACTGGATCCGCCCCGACGGCGTGCTGTGGATGGGCACCATCGACGATCAAGGGACCTACCGCTTCCGGATCGAGCAGACGATCCAGGTGCGGGCCGGCAACGAACAGGTTGCGCCCTGCGTGATGGAGCAGGTGGACGAGATCAGCGGTGCGGCGGCAGGCTCGTTCAGCGGCACCGAGGCGCTCGCGATCGCCGCGTCGGCCGGCGCCGATTGCGCCGACCAGATGGGGATCACGTCGGGGAAGTTCCTCGACCTGCCGTGCCAGATGCGCTGGGACCTCGAGGGCGATGTGAAGGAACCTTAGAACGGGCCGGTCGGCGCGATTGTGGTCACGCCGGCGCCCCAGAACTGATCGGACCCGGTCTCGTCTGTCACGATGGAGCCCTCCCCCGTGTCGATGTCGATCCAGATCAGCTCGCCCCGCGACGAGAAGCCGTAGAGCCGCTGGCGGAAGTAGGCCAGACCGAAGAGGTTCGTGAACCCGATACCGGTGCCGATCGGATCGACCTCACCCGACTCGGGATCGAGCTGGACGAGGACGTCGGTGTCGAGATCGTCTCGCTTCACCGTGGCGAACGTCCCGGCGTCCTCGACCGAGACGATGTCCCCGCTCAGGCCGTAGTCGTCGCTGAAGCGACCGATCAGCTCGGTCGCTCCCGTGGACTCGTCGATCCTGTAGTAATCGCCGTTCGAGGTAGCGCCGACGAGGACCTCCACCCCGGGATCGAGAACGCCTTCCGGCAGGAACGTGAGGCCGTAGAACCTGACGTCGGCTTCGACATCGAAGTCGGTGATCCACGTCGTCGTCGCCGTCTCGGGGTCGACGGCGAACAGGGCGTCGTTGCTGCACGCGTACAGCTCGCCGGCGCTGTCGACCGCGAGGTCGGTCATCTGTGGCGCCGCATCACCCTCGGCCGTCCTGAACGGGCCGATCGACGTGACCCTGTCCGTGCGGGGCTCGAACGAGAAGAGCGTGTCCGCGGAGTGCGCCCAGACGAGGACGTCGTCCTCCACCGGCGCGGCATCGGGCATCACGTGGGCGTCGGTCCCGGCGTCCAGATCGAGGCTGGCGTCCTGACCGCCACCGTCGATCGACTCGTCATCGTCATCGTCGTCGTCACCGCCGGGCGCGCATGCCGAGAGCAGAACGAACAGGAAGCACGCACGCGAGCTCATTGCGGGCATCGACGGTAGCGCACATCGAGCGAGCGCATGAAAGCAATTCGTCACGAACGACTCCCGACGCGAGCTGTCGTAACCCTGCGTGTTACTACCGATCGGTCCGTCCTCTTTCGACTTCCGCAGACGACGAGGACGAGGCGCCTCGCCGTACCTGGCGGTCGCGCCCTGCGCCTGCCTGCTCGGCGTTCTCGTCCCGTTCCTGATCGCCACCGGGCTGTGAACTGCGCGCCGGCGGCGTTGTCAAAGCCGGCATGTCACTCTCCATCGAGGCAGGCAAGGGCGCCAAGGGCCACAAGGCGGTCGACTCCGAGGTCAGCATGGTTCCCTTCATCGACCTCCTCGTCTGTTGCATCTCCTTTCTGATCATCACGGCGGTCTGGACCCAGCTCGAGCGGCTGAACCTGACCCAGGAGGGCGGCGTCGATCCAATCGGCGCTCCGGAGCCCGACCAGGCGAGGCTCTCCTTGCAGATCAACGACGCAGGCTTCGCCATCGCGGACGGCGCCGGCTCCAGGATCGCGGTTCCGAAGGTGGCCAACGGCTACGACCTGGCGCGTCTCGGCCGCGAGCTCGAGGCCCTGCGCAAGACGGTGACGCGGGCGCGGCTGGTGGTGATGCCCGAGGACGGCGTCCGGTACGAGGCCATCGTCGCCGCGATGGACGTGGCGCTCGCCGCCCGGTTCGACGATCTCTCGCTCTCGAGCGCCGCGATGTGATCGTCAGGGGCTGGCATCGGCGGCGGCCACGCCGATGCTGGCCCGCGGTATCGACGCAGCAGCGAACGGAGGCGGATTCACTGCAGTGAGCGAGCGCGCTGAGCTTCACGGCGGGGGGGCCCGCGGGGGGGTCGCAGACCCACCCGCGCTCAATGACGATCTGTCGCTTTCGAGCGCGGCGATGTAGGTCACTTGGCAAGCAGCGCGCGCACGGAGAGGCTCATCCTCTTTCGCGCGAGGTCCACGCTCAGGACCTTGACCTTGATCCGATCGCCGACCTTGACGACCTCGGCCGGATCCTTGACGAAGCGCGCGGCGAGCTGGGAGACGTGGACGAGCCCGTCGTGGTGGACGCCCACGTCCACGAACGCCCCGAACGCGGTGACGTTCGTGACGACGCCGTCGAGGACCATCCCCTCCTTCACGTCCTCGAGGCCGCGCAGGTCCTCGCGGAAGGCGGGGGCCGAGAAGTCGCCGCGCGGGTCGCGACCCGGCTTGAGGAGCTCCGCGAGGATGTCCTGCAGGGTCGGCTCGCCGAGGTCCGGGCCCACGTAGCGGCGCCACTCGATCCTGCGCACGAGGTCCCCGTGGCCGACGAGGTCGGCGACCGACACCGCCACGTCCCTTGCCATGCGCGCCACCAGGTCGTAGCGCTCGGGGTGCACCGCGCTGTCGTCGAGGGGGTGGCCGCCCCGGACGCGGAGGAAGCCGGCGGCCTGCTCGAACGTCCTCGGGCCCATGCCACCCACCTCGAGCAGCGCCTGCCTGCTCCGGAAACGACCGTGCCGGTCGCGGTGCGCCACGAGCTTCTTGGCGAGGGCCGGGCCGAGCCCCGAGACGGTGGCGAGGAGCGAGGGCGAGGCGGTGTTCACGTCGACGCCCACCGCGTTGACGCAGGAGCACACGACCTCGTCGAGCTTCTTCTTCAGCAGCGCCTGGTCGACGTCATGCTGGTACTGACCGACGCCGATGCTCTTCGGATCGATCTTCACCAGCTCCGCCAGCGGGTCCTGAAGTCGACGGCCGATCGACGCCGCGCCGCGCAGGGACACGTCGAGGTCCCCGAGCTCCTCGCGCGCCACCTCCGAGGCCGAGTACACGGACGCGCCCTGCTCGCTGACCGACACGATCGGGATCTTGCTCCCGGCGGCCCCGAGGACCTCGCGCACGAACGCCTCCGCCTCGCGCCCACCCGTACCCGTGCCGACCGCGACCATCTCCGGCCGATGCCCATCGAGGATTCGGCGGAGCGTCTCGCCGGCCCGGGCGCGCTCCTCTGGGCTTCTCTCGGTGTACAGCGTCGCGGTCGCGAGGAGCTTCCCCGTCTCGTCGATGGCTGCGAGCTTGATCCCCGTGCGCAGCCCGGGATCCAGCGCCACGACCCGCCTGCCGCCCGCGGGTGGGGCGAGCAGGAGGTGACGGAGGTTCTTGCCGAACACCTCGATCGCCTCCGCGTCGGCCCGCTCCTTGGCCGAGGTCCGTAGCTCCGTCTCGAGCGAAGGTCCCATCAGCCGCGCCCAGCCGTCCGCGACCGCCGCCGCGAGCTCGGCGGCGAACGGTGAAGGCTTCTTGACGACGCGCGCCTCGAGCGCGCGGGCGATCTGATCGTCGGGGAGCTCGATCCGCACGCGCAGCTGCTCCTCCGCCTCGCCCCGGAGGATCGCCAGCACGCGATGCGACGGAGCGCCCGCGAGCTGCTCGTCATGATCGCGGTAGGCGTCGAACTTCGACGGACCGAGATCCTTCTTCTTCGCCACCGAGCGCAGGCGCGCCCTGGCGAGCGCCATCGCGCGGGCCATGCTGCGCAGATTCGCGTCATCGGCCACGCGCTCGGCGCAGATGTCCCTGGCTCCCGCGAGCGCGGCGGCGACGTCGGGCACGCCCTTCTCGGCGTCGACGAAGCGCTGAGCGAGGGTCCGGAGATCGCCGCCCGGGACCGGTTCGTTTCTCCACATCAGATCAGCCAACGGCCCAAGACCCCTCTCGCGAGCCATCGACGCGCGAGTCCGGCGCTTCGGGCGGTAGGGAAGGTAGAGATCCTCGAGCTCGACCCTGGTCCGCGCTCCGCGGATCGCCGCGGCCAGCTCGGGCGTCATCTTGCCTTGCTCCTCGATCGAGCGGACGACCGCGGCGCGTCGCTCCTCGAGCTCCTCGATCTCGGCCGCCCGGTCCAGCACGGCCTGGATCTGGACCTCGTCGAGCCCTCCCGTGGCCTCCTTGCGGTATCGGGCGATGAAGGGCACCGTCGCACCGCCCTCGTGGAGGGTGAGGGTCCGCGACACCTGCTCGGGCCCGAGGCCCAGCTCCTTGGCGAGGTCGGCGATCATCGAGTGGCTTTGTTTTACAATGGCTCGCCAGCCGGAGGACAGCTCGATGCCGACGTGCAAGTCGTGCGGGGACGAGGTCGAGAAGCTCGTGACGGTCAGGGTCGCCGGAAAGGCCAAGAAGCTGTGCGAGGACTGCGCCGACCGGGCGCGCGAGGAGGCGGAGATCGCGGAGGCCAGCGAGGCCGTCGTGCAGGACATGATGGGCTTCAAGGGACGGCGCTGACGGCTCGTCTCGAGCTGACCGAGGCATGCACCGTCGCGGCGGCGTTGCGAAAGGCGCTGCCGGGCACGCCGTGGACCCGCGCGCGCGAGCTGTGCTCGAGCGGGCGCGTGCTCGTGGACGGCGAGGTCGAGCTCGACTCCGCCCGGCGGCTCCATGCCGGCAGCACCGTCGAGGTCGAGCCGCGCGGGCCGCGCCGGCGGGCAGGGACCCTGCCGCCCGACGCGATCGTCCACTCGGACGCCGAGGTCGTCGTCGTGCGCAAGCCCGCCGGTTGCATGACGGTCCCGTTCGAGCCCGGCGAGAAGGACACGCTCGTCGACCTCACGCGCGCAGCGCTCAGGCGGGGGGGCGGCCGCTACGACCCGCAGCTCGGGGTGGTGCAGCGCCTCGACAAGGACACGACCGGGCTCCTGGTCTTCACCCGGACGCTCGCCGCGAAGCGAGAGCTCGACCGGCAGTTCAGGCGACACTCGGTAGAGAGGCGCTACCTGGCGATCGCCCACGGCGAGGTCCGCGAGGCGACGATGGACACCCTGCTGGTGCGGGACCGGGGCGACGGGCTGCGTGGCTCGTGGGGCGTGTTCCGGCCTGCACGGGGACGGCCGCCCGCGGACGCCCGGCGCGCGATCACGCACGTGTCGCCGATCGAGCGCCTGCGAGGCGCGACGCTCGTTTCGTGCAGGCTCGAGACGGGCCGGCAGCACCAGATCCGAATCCACCTGAGCGAGTCGGGCCACCCCCTGGTCGGCGAGCGCGTCTACGTCCGCGCCTTCGAGGGGCCTCGAATCGAGGCACCTCGGCCGATGCTGCACGCCGAGGTCCTCGGTTTCGTCCATCCACGCACCGGGAAAGCGATGCGTTTCCAGGAGCCGCCGCCCGACGACTTCCGCGAGGTCCTCGAGCGGCTGCGGCGCCGGTGATGTCGGGGTGCCTTGCACGGTCCGGGGTTTCGCTGGTCGTCGCCGTCGCCGTTGACGTGGACCTTGACGGCGACGTGGACGTGGACCTGGACGCTCCCCGGTTGACGCGGGGCTGGTCGCGTCAAACGTGGGCCGCCGACGTCCACGCAGTCGTCGCCGTCAAAGTCCACGACCACGACCACGACCACGTCTACGTCTACGACTGGCGAAAGCCGGGACCGTGCAACGCACCCGTGATGTCGCCTGCCCTTGAAGTAGCCGGGCGTTCTTGCTAAGCGGCGCGCGGGAGGTGCGCATGGTGTCGAGGGCCACGGGAGCTGTCGCGTTTCTGCCCTTTGCCTGCGTCGCCGCGGCCTGCGCTACGGGAGCCGGCGGGTCCGACTCCGGTGGGCCCGCCCAGGACGCCGGAGCGGACGCCGAAGCGGAGGGTCGCGACGCCGCCGGACGCGACTCGGGAGGCGATCCCTGCGCGAGCTGCGAGGTGGAGTTCTCCCTCGCGGGCGAGGGGAGGACGAGCGCGGAGCTACGCGGGGACTTTCGCGCGGACGGCTGGGAGGTCGGCGTCCCGATGGTCCAGAGCGGGGACCGGTTCGTCGCTACGCTCGATCTCGAGGACGGGCAGGTCGTCCACTACAAGTTCCTCGTGAACGGCGGCGAGTGGATCGAGGATCCGGAGAACCCCGACCGCGAGCCCGACGGCTACGGCGGCTACAACTCGGTACGGCGGGTGAGCTGCGGCTGCGATGCGCCTCCCACGTCGTTCGACTGGCGCGACGCGGTGATGTACTTCGTCCTCCTCGACAGGTTCCTCGACGGCGACCCGGCGAACGACTCCGCCGTCGCCGAGGTCGAGGCCGTCGCCAACTACCGGGGAGGCGACCTGGAGGGCGTGCGGCAGAAGATCGAGGACGGCTACTTCACGGACCTGGGCGTGAACGCGCTGTGGCTGAGCTCGCCCGTCGACAACGCCGATCGGGCGGGGGTCGGCGAGGACGGGCGGAGCTACGCCGCCTATCATGGCTACTGGCCGACCCGGATGGACGAGGTCGAGCCGCGCGTGGGCGACCTGGACCTTCTGAGAGCGGTCGTGGACGCCGCACACGCCGCCGACCTGAAGATCGTCCTCGACTACGTCATGAACCACGTGCACCAGGACAGCCCCGTCTACGCCGACCACCCGGACTGGTTCTGGCCGCTCGACGGGTGCGTCTGCGGATATGGCTGCTCCTGGGACGCAGAGCCCGAGCGCCTGCGCTGCTGGTTCCGCGACTACCTGCCCGACTTCGACTTCCGGAACGCGGACGCCAGGGCGTTCTCGGTCGGGAACGCGATCCAGTGGATCCGGGACACCGGCATAGACGGCTATCGGCTGGACGCCGTCAAGCACATCGAGGACTCGTGGCTGACCGATCTGCGTGCCCAGACGGGGGCCGAGGTCGAGACGGACGACCGGCACTTCTACATGATCGGCGAGACGTTCACGGGGGACCGCGACCTGATGCGGCGGTACGTCGATCCCGCGACGAAGCTCGATGGCCAGTTCGACTTTCCGCTGCGCGCCCAGGTCGCGAGGACGATCCTCATGCGGCTCGATCGCATGGCGGATCTCGACGCGTTCCTCGGCGGGAACGCCGACTACTACGGGGCCGGAGCGATCATGGGGACGTTCCTCGGGAACCACGACCTGCCCCGCGCGATTCACCTCGCCGAGAGCTCGCCGCAGTTCGGGGAGTGGGACAGCGGGAAGGATCGCGGCTGGGAGAACCAGCCGTCCCTGCCCTCGAGCCCCGACCCGTTCGAGAGGGTCGCGCTCGCGTACACGCTGCTCATGACGATGCCCGGGGTCCCGCTGATCTACTATGGCGACGAGATCGGGATGAGCGGCGCGGGCGATCCGGACAACCGGCGCCCGATGCAGTGGGAGGGCCTCGGGGCCGACCAGGAGTGGCTGCGCGATCGGATCTCGCGACTCGCGCGAATCCGGGCCGACCACCCCGCGGCACGGCGCGGGACGCGGAGGCCCTTGGGCGCGTCGAACGACGTGCTCGTTCACGAGATGAGCGCCGGAGGGGACGTCCTGTGGGTGGCGCTGAACCGCTCGGACTCGCCCGCGGGGGCCGATGGGCTGCCGGCCGGCGAGTACCGCGACCTCCTGGGCGAAGCCGACGTGACCGCGCCGCTCTCGATTCCGCCGCGGGGCGGCCTCGTCCTCGCGACGCGTTGACGTGGCGCCGGACTGGAGAGACAGAATCATGCGCAAGCTGATCGTCGTACTTGCAGCATCCTGGCCCGCGGCCGCCGTCGCGCTCGATCAGCCGAACGGCGTGACCATCCCCACGCCACCGGGCTGCGACGCCGGGCGGCCCACGGGGCTGGCTGCGACCTTCGCCTGCGCATGCGACCAGGCGGGCGTGTGCAACATCGGCGAGGTCTGCCCCACCGAGGACGGTCCCTGCGACGACGGGCAGAACGCCGTGTGCGAGACCACGATGTGGCACAGCTTCAACGACAACACGTGCATCCCGTCGAACGTGAGCGGGCTCGATCCGGTCGCCGAGGCCTCCGTGACGCCCGAGACCTTCCGGCCGACCTGCGCGCTGACGTTCACGCTCCTGACGCGCGGCACGGCGCTCTTCGACGACGTGTTCGGCTGGTACAACGTGACCGGCAGCGCGCCCGAGCCGGAGGATCTGCATCCGATGCTCGACTGTGACGATGCCCCGGGCAGCTCCGTGGTGCTGGACATCGCGAACGAGCCCGACTACGCGGGCGGCGACGTCGGGTTCTTCCTCTTCACGCCGGAGTCGCACTCGGCGGGCGGGAGCTGCGCGGGCGGAAACTGCTGCGCGTCCATCGACCGCCTGGCGCAGGGAGATGGGTACGTCTACTACTCGGAGCGCTCCTTCAACCCGGATCAGAACGGCCCCGACTCGTACATCCACCTCCTCATTTACGACAGCCACGTGACGGAGCGGAAGTTCTACTTCGCGTGGGAGGACATCTACGGCGGGAGCAACAACGACTTCACCGACCTGGTCACCAGCGTCGAGGGCGTCGAGTGCTCGGGGGGCGGCACCTCGTGCGACACGGGTCTGACCGGCACCTGCGCGTTTGGTGTCACGGCGTGCGAGGTCGGCCAGGTCGTCTGCCAGGAGCTCTTCTCGCCCGAGCCCGAACAGTGCGACGGCCTCGACACGGACTGCGACGGCGAGCTCGACGACGGCGCGACCTGCCCGGACCAGCAGATCTGCCACGACGGTCGCTGCGTGCCGGACTGCGTCCTCGTCAACGAGTTCGACTGCACCGTGGAGACGGTCTGCGACTCGAGCTCCGGCCTGTGCGTCGATCCGGGCTGCGAGGGGCAGTCGTGCCCGCCGGACTCGGTGTGCCGGGCCGGGGAGTGCGTGACGCCTTGCGAGGACGTGGTCTGCCCCTGGGGCCGAAGTTGTCGCCTCGGAGCCTGCGTCGATCCCTGCGAGGGAGCCGAGTGCGCTCAGGGCGAGGTCTGCCGCGAGGGGATCTGCTTCTCGGGCTGCGGCCAGTGCAACGGCGTGGTCTGCGAGGCGGGGCTGGACTGCGACACCGCGACGGGCGAGTGCGTCGACCCCTCGTGCCCGGACGGGTGCGAGGCGGGCGCGCATTGCGAGGATGGATCGTGCGTGGACTCGTGCGAGGGCGCGCGGTGCCCGGACGGCCAAGCTTGCAGCGGTGGCCGATGCGTGGGACCCGGCGATCCCGGAGCCGACGGAGGCGTTGGCGGCGAAGGCGACGGCGGACCGGGATCTGCGGGCGAAGGCGACGACACTGCGAGCTGCGCGTGCCGGCATGCGGGCATGACCTCGAAGCAGAGCACGGAGGCGGCGATCGTCCTGGCTGCGGTGCTGGCCTTCGCGCTGCGACGGCGGGCTCGCGGCGGCGGGGACTAGCACCGGCCGGTTTGAAACCTTCGCGACTGCGCGGCCATCGGCGCCCTCGTCGCAACGGTCTGACGCGGTTGCGCCGTCGTCGTGAACGTCGACGTGGTCGTGGTCGTGGTCGGCCCCCCCGCATGTTGGCTGCGGGAGCGGTTACCGGCACATTCGCGACAGCATCTGCACCACACGAACGATCCGCACTCGTGTCACGCGCGCGGTCTCGGGTGCCACGAGCCCCATGACCTTCAACGCATCCAGCACCGCTCCGCCACACCGCGTAGGCGTCGAGGCGTTCGTAGGCGAGGAGCGGTTCGTCTTGCATGGCCCGTTGTCGACGGGCGACCGGGCCCTGTTGCTGGCGAGGCGTGCCCGACCACGACCACGACCACGTCGACGACCACGTTCACCTTCCCCCGTGCTGAAAGCGCGAAGGTTCGGAGGGCGCCGTCATCACGGCATTTTCAAACCGTTCGGTGCTAGAGAGTCTGGCGAGGCTCGGGCGCCGGGGGCGCATCGAGCGCCTCGGCGCCGAGACCGGCCTCGGCGATCACGGCAGGGGCGACGTGGATCGGAACGGCATTGCCGACAGCCAGCGCGATGGCGTCGGAGGGGCGGGCGTCGATGGCGATCGCGCGAGGGCCCTGCTGCAACACGACGGTCCCGAAGAACACGCCGCCCTCGATGCGGTCGACTCGGACGTGGACGAGACGAGCGCCTAGCTCGCGCAGCGTCGAGTCCATGAGGTCGTGCGTCAGCGGGCGCTGGGCCCGCCGGCCCGAGAGGCGCAGGTGAATCGACAGGGCCTCGCCGTCGCCGATGAAGATCGGAACGACCTTGGCGCCGGCGGCGTCGACGAGGAGCACGGCGGCGCCCTGCGGAGTCGCGGCGACCCGGAGCGCCCGCATCGTCACGTATCCGGCCGGCGGGCCTTGCTCCGTGCCCAGAAGGGGGGTCGGCGCGGGCAGCGCCACCGGGCCGGCAGATGGGCTCGGGACGCCGCCCACCGTCGGGACCGGGGGCATCGGCGCCGAGGTCGGTCGGGCAGCCAGGCCGGGCGCCGGAGGAGCAGGCGGACCAGATGAGCAGCCAACTGCGAGCGCGAAGGCAGCGAGCGTTGTGCGCGACGGAGCCTGCATGACGGAAGTGTGAGCCATGCAAGCTCGGTCGGGAAGGGTCCGGTCGTCCCAGGTCCAGCCAGACCGTTCGACCCCTCGTGCCTCGAGGGAGAGATCGAGCCTTGCTTCACCGCGTGCGAAGGGGAACCGGCGCTTCGCGCGGGCGGGGCCGCGCAGCACCGCCTCGCGACGGCACCGGGCTACGGCCCTTGTCGACACCCAGCTCGCGCGCGGGTTCGGTCGGTTCGTAGCCGTGGTCGTTGTCGTGGTCGTGGTCGTGGTCGAGCCCGAATCCGGATCGTCCACGTCCACGACCACGTATACGTCCACGTTCAAACTCGCGCGGTGCTCCGGCAGATGTCGAACGGTGGTTGCCTCCCCGGCGGAGCCGGGGGTCTCCTTCGGTACACTGGCGTCTACGCCGGCGCCGCGGCCGCCTTCCTCGTGCGAGCGGCCCGCCGAGGGGCCCCCCGCCTGACCCTCGCGGGGGCCCGGCGGCCTTCGAGCCTCGCGAGGCGCGCGCGCACGCGGCGGCCGAGGCGGACGATGGCCCTGTCGAGACGCGCCAGGAAGCGCCGCTCGAGATCCCGCGCCGCGGCTAGCCGGCGGATCCGCCGAGCGACCCGGCTCTGCAGGAAGCGCCTCCAGCTCGTCGCTTCCGCGCGGGCCGCTCCGAAGAGGTCCGTACTGGCGCGCCGGGTCTCCTTTGCGAAGGCCAGCCCGGCATGGCGGGTCGCGGTCACGAAGGACTCGCCTTGCTCCTTCACGTTGTGGCCGGTCTCCTCGATCCTCGAAACGAGCTCTTCCATGTGTTGGCCTCCTTTTGACGCAATGCGTATAACGCAACGCGTCAAGCGGTGCAAGCGGAATTTCGGGCAAACGGAGGCCGCGATGGAGCGGATGACGCGGCGAGTCAGGGGGCGGTCTGCTGGATGGCGGCTGCGATGTCCCCGTCCGCCCCGCCGAGCTGCTCGGCAAGAGAGGAGCAGCGACCGAAATCGCGGGCTGTGACCTGGGCCTCCGGCGGCTCCCGGAAAGGAACCATCCGCTGGCGCAGGTCCACCTGGCCGATCCAGGGCACCAGGCGTGCCGGCGCGGTGCCGGGCCCGCTGACGATTCCGAGCACGATGCAGCCTCCCTCGTTTCGCAACAGGAGCGCGCCGACCGTCATCGCGGTGCACCCCGCGCGCGGGCACACGCGCTCCGGCTCGGGTCGGACGTCGATGGCTCGGCCGGGCAGGGTCCTCTCGACGAGGCCACGCAGGTGCTCCTGCACGGCCAGCGCGACGTCCCTCGATCCCTCGGCGGCGGCACGCGGGACGATCCGAGGCCAGAACAGGACGACTCCACCCTCGGCGCCGACAGAGCGCGATATCTCGGGCGCATCGCCGGTCGTGCCGGTCGCCGTCCGGACGATGTCGTTTCGCACCTCGCGGTCCGGCGGGACGTAGGGAGGCGGCGGCTCCTCGCGAGATCCAGCGCAGGCGGCGAGGACGGCCAGTAACGCGATTGCACCCCAGCGAGCTTCGCTCGCTGCGGACCCTGCGATTGCACCCCAGCGAGCTTCGCTCGCTGCGGACCCCGCGATTCTTCGGGTCATGCCCGTGACTCCCCGACGCGGTAGGCCCGCTCGAAGCCCGTGTCCAGATCGATGATCCGGAGCTCCACGATTCCGTTCGCATCCAGCCTGTATCGCTCCTCGATCAAGGGTCCCGACGCGGTTCGGAGCACGGGAACCGACCCGAGGTCGTCGCGGCTCTCCCTGAGCGCTGCCTCGAAGGGAAACAGCACGTCGGCCACTGGAGTGATCTCCCCCTGCGGAGCTCCGCGTTCGTCGATCTCGGCGCACTCGATCATCCGAAAGTGACCGACGTTGTGGGCGGCCCTGTAGACGCGACGGCGGGCCACCGGGTCGGCGCTGCCCGGAGCAGGGACGCGGGTCTCGCGCGTGAAGATCGGGTCGAAGGAGATCTCCCGGCCGCACTGCGCCTCCCGGAAGACGCCGAAGCACCGTGAGAACCGGTCCTCGAGCTCGAAGCCGGCGCGCTCGTCGCTGGCGATCGCGAGCCCGATGGCGGTCGCGGCGAACGGGTACGGGGATCGGTGCACCCGGCGACCGAACCGCTCTCGAAGCGCGCGGCCCACGGCCGGCAGGCAGCTCCCCCCTCCGACCACGTAGATCCCCGCGATCTCACCCGGGACGGCCCCGTCAGCGGCATCCAGCCGCGCCATCACGGGCGCCATCGCGTCGATCGTCTGCTGGATGAGGGGCGCGCAGGCCTCGTAGAAGTCCGCCACGCGGATCGTCGCTTCGGTCGCTCCATGCACACCCAGCGCCTCGAGGTCGATCGAGATCCTCCGCGTGTTCGGGCTGAGCGCTTCCTTGGCCTCTCGGCAGCGCTCGCGCAGGTCGGCGAGCTTGCGCGCGGGAAGCGAGAGGTGACCGGCCTCCTGCAGCACGAGATCGGCCAGCGCGGCGTCGAAGTCGTCGCCGCCCAGACGCGCGAGGCCTGCCGTGGCGACCGCGTCGTGGTGATGACCGCTCATGCGAACCAGCGAGGCGTCGAACGTGCCGCCGCCGAGGTCGTAGACCACGATGTGCTCGCGGGTACGCGTCAGCGTGTTGCGGTAGCGGTGCGTGTACTCGAAGCCCGCCGCGGAAGGCTCGTTGAGCATGGCGGCGACGTCGAACCCGGCGCGGCGAAAAGCGTCGAGCGTGAGAAAGCGCTGGGCGCCCATCGCGTTCGCAGGAGTCGCGATGACAGCGGCGAGCTCTGCGTCCCGATCGACGCTGGCCGGAAGGTTCGAGCATCCGAGGATGGCGGTGCGCAGAGCGGACGCGAAGCGCACGAGCAGATCGGACAGGCCGATGCTCACCCTGCCCACGTCGACGGCGAGCTCGGGCGAGGCCGAAGCCGCCGAGAGAAGCCGCTTGAACGATCGAAGGACGCTGCAGCCATCCGCCGGAGCCTGCAAGGCGTCGAGGCCGAACAAGAGCTCCCCACCCCGTTCGGCCACGACCGACGGGAAGAAATCGCGAGTCTCGCCGCTGCCGTCCACGAAGCCGACGATCGGGTAGTTTCCCCGATCGCAGCAGGCGACCACGGTGCGGGTGGTCCCGAAATCGATCCCCAGGTTCACGTCCCGATTGGTACTCCGCCGCCGCGTTTCGCGAAAGGGGGGGGCGCGTGCTATCCGGGTGTGGCGATGAACCTTGCAGACATCCTCACCGCCCGCGAACGGATCGCCGAGCTCGTCCACCGAACGCCGCTGTTCGCTTCCCGGTCGATCTCCGAACGCGCATCGGCGACGGTCCGTCTGAAGGCCGAGAGCCTGCAGCGGGCGGGCGCGTTCAAGATCCGCGGTGCCATGAACAAGGCCCTGTCGCTGACCGAGGAGGAGAGGTCGCGTGGGCTGGTGGCCTTCTCGTCGGGCAATCATGCGCAGGCCGTGGCGCTGGCCGCCCGGATCCTGGGCACGCGGGCGACGATCGTCATGCCCCAGGACTCGATGGCGCACAAGGTCGCTGCGACGAGGTCCTACGGCGCGGACGTGATCCAGGACGGGAACGTGACCGTCGCGACCCGGGGCACGGTTGCCCGGAAGATCGCGGACGAGACCGGTGCGACGCTGGTTCCGCCATTCGATGATCCGCTGGTGATCGCTGGGCAGGGCACCGTCGGCCTCGAGATCGTGGAGGACTGGCCGGAGGTGGACACGGTGGTCGTGCCGACGGGCGGAGGTGGTCTGACCGCTGGTGTGGCGCTCGCGGTGACCTCGATGAAGGCCGGCGTCCGGGTCTTCGGCGTGGAGCCCGAAGCCGGCGCCGACGGGCAGGCGTCGCTTCGCGCCGGTCACATCTGCACGATCGATCCGCCCCGCACGATCGCCGACGGCGCGCGGACCATCGCGCTCGGCGAGCTTCCATTCGCGATCATCCGCGAGCGGCTCGAGGACATCGTCACCGTTCCCGACGAAGCCCTCCTCGAGGCCGTCCGGCTCTGCGCGCTTCGCGCCAGGCTCGTCGTCGAGCCCACGGGCGCCCTCGGCGTGGCGGCGCTGCTCATGGGAAGGATCAGCTCGCCGGGCAACGTCGCGGTCATCCTGAGCGGTGGGAACGTCGCTCCGGGGGTGCTCTGCGACGCGCTCCTGGAGCGAGGCTGACCGGTCACCCGAGGGTCAGGACCAGGTTCCAGGCCGAGTGGGCGAGGATCGACGGCCACAGCGATCGCGTTCGATCGTACGCGGAGGCGAAGAGGACGCCCACGATGGCGACCTGGAACAGCGCCGCCTGGTAGGGGTGCAGCGCGGCGAAAGCGAGCGCGCTGCAGGCGATGGCGGCCGCGTTCGGTAGGCGACGGCGCAGGGCCGAATACAGGACGCCACGGAAGACGAGCTCCTCGGCGACGGGCCCGAGGAAGCCGGCGTAGAGGAGGACTGCGGGGCTCGGCGCCGCCGACGACGAGCGGCTCGCCTCCTCGCCGAGGGTCTGGCGGAAGCTCGCGACGGCCTCGGGCGCGGGACCCGCGCTGGCGAGGAGCGTCATGAGCGAGTCGATCGCCGCGAGCCCCAGGAAGACCGCGCAGAAGAGCATCGCGGCTGCGAGGAGCGTGGACGCGAGCTTCGAGAATCGGAGCCCGAGGCCGTCGATCACCCGTGATCTCGAGCCGCCCGTCGCGTACAGGAGCCACATCGCCGCGATCGCCAGGAGCAGATAGAGGCTCGCGCGGACGGCCATCGCCCCGGCCCCGGTCCCCCAGACGACCAGCGTGATCGGCGCGTGTGCGCGGGGATAGACGGCGCGGTGGTAGGCGAAGACGATGCAGGCGTACAGGGCGTAGGCGCTCCCGAAGGCGACGAGCGCCGCCGCGAGCCCCGGAGCATCGGCGGCCGGCGATCTCGAGCCGCGGGGGATTCCGAGCGCGCGCTCGAGCACCCGGCGTCGCCGCCAGAGCAGGACCGCGAGCAGCGCCGACTGGACCGCGGCCGCCGCGTGCGCGGCAGGCCAGATCCATGAGCCGCCGCCACGTGCCGAGGCTGCCACGGCGCCCTGGGAGGCGACGGCCAGCGAGACGAGCGCCGCGAATGCCAGCGCGTTCCTGTGCCCCATCGCCAGCAGAGAGGCCGCGAGGGCTAGCGCGGCCACGACCGCGAAGCCGCTCCAGGAGGCTCGGGTCTGGGTCTCCGCCCAGAGCGCCGCGCCGATACCGACGGCGGCGAGCAGGTCGACGGCCACGACCCAGGCGACGAGCACCCTGAGCGGACCGGTCACGGCCGGCGCGGGAAGCTCCAGCGACTCCGCGAGGCGGACCGCCGTCCTCGAGCCTACGGCGCAGAGGTCGCGCGCTGCGACGAAGGGACCCTGCGGCTCGATCGACACGCTCGAGTCGCCGCCGAGCCTCCCGCGCAGATCGGCGGCCTCGAGCGGACCCTCGATTCCATCATCTGGACGACGCCTGAGGAAGAAGGAGCTCACCGCGACTCCACGACCACGCCACGGGAGCAGTCCGCGAGTCCCATCTCCTCGGACAGCCCGAACTCGAGGGAGTGATGGCCCTCGACGTACAGGAGCGCCATGATCGAGGCGACCTCCGCCCAGGGGGTCCTTCGCTCGGGTGCGATGAGAGCGCGATTGCAGGGCCTCGTTCGCTCCTGGAGCCGCCTCAGGAGCGCCGACAACCCCTGCCGATCGACCCCGCCGGACTTCGCGGGGAGGGTCGGACAGACGCCGGGCGCGATCTGGGCGACCCTTCCGCCCCACGCGGGCGCGCTGGTCTCGCAACCGTGAGCCATGAGTCTGCCGTCGCGCGTCACGGCGAGGTCGTTGCACTCGGAGCGCCAGGCGAGCGCAGCCTGGACCTCGAGCCCCGACCCGAGCACGCGGACCTGAGGAGCGAGGCAGCAGGTCCCGGCGCCGCCCGTGTCGATCGGGCAGGGAGGCGGGACGACGATCGGGAGCTCGCGCGTCCCATGCGAGGTCTGCACGACCGCGAAGATCCCTGCTCTGTCGAGCCCCGCCCGGCGCGCGGTGTAGAGCACGCGCGCAACGATCTCGAAGGGCGCGTCGCGGTGAGCTCGAAGCGCCATCGCTGACGTCGCCTGGGCTCGAAGGGCCTCGAGCAGGGACGGAAGCAAGAGCGGGCCACGCTGGACCTCGCCCGTGACGCGGAATCCCGCGAGCTTCACCGCCTTCTGGCGGCCACCTTCCGCAGCTCCCGCGCGGTCGAGGCCGATCCCATCCGGATCGATCCAGATCGCCGCGAGGTCGCGATCGGGCGGGAGCCCGACCCCCTCGGCCTCGGGCAGATTGCCCTTCGCCTCGGAGCCCTCGCTGCAACCCGAACCGACCGCGGCCACGAAGCAGAGCGCGAACGCCGTTCGCCGGAGGAGATGAACAGGAAGGCGGGAAGGAAGGAAGACCATTTCGGAGCCTATTCGACACCTCTTGGGCGGCTCCGAGGCGAAAAACGTTGCAGGGCGGGTCTGGCGATTCTATTATCAGTCGCATGATAAAGAATTCCCTGATAGCGCTCGCGGCGTTCGCCGCGGCGATCGTCGGGGCCGCATGCGACGGCTGGTCACGGGTCGAGGAGCCCGAGGCCTTTCAGGGCGTCGTCGAGCTCGACGAGCGATCGATAGGCTTCGAGGTCGGCGGGAGGCTGGTCGAGCTTCACGTGGACCGGGGTTCGAGAGTCGAGCCCGGCGCGCCGATCGGAAGGATCGACGACGGGCTGGAGCGTCCCGTGCGCGAGGCTCGCGCGGCCGAGCAGCGCGCGGCTCAGGCGCAGCTCGCGATCGTGCGCGCGGGCGCGCGAGGCGAGGAGGTCCGGGGAACGGCCGCGGAGCTGCGGGCTGCGCAGGCGGCCGAGGAGCTCCTGACGCAGAGGCTGGAGCGGCAGCGCGAGCTGACCGCGCGCGGCGTGGCTCCATCCGCGCAGGTCGAGGATCTCGAGCGCGAGCTCGGCCGAGCCCAGGCCCAGAGGCAGGCAGTCGAGCAGAAGCTGGCTCTGGTTCGGCGAGGCGCTCGATCGGAGGAGGTCTCGGCCGCCGAGGAGCGCGTCCTAGCCGCGACCGCGGCGGTCGCCGCGATCGACACGCGCCTCTCCAGGTACGTCCTCGCCGCCCCGGTCGGAGGCACCGTCCTCGACGTCCACTTCAGGGAAGGTGAGGTCGTCGCTCCCGGCGCGCCGGTCGTGACGATCGCCGATGCCGCCCACCCGTTCGTCGACGTGTTCGTGCCCCAGCAGAACGTCGGTGGCGTTCGCGTCGGCGCGGCGGCGCGGATCCGCGTCGACTCGTTCCCGCGGGCTCTGGGTGGTCGCGTCGAGAACGTCAGCCAGAGGACCGAGTTCACGCCGCGGTTCCTCTTCAGCGAGCGAGAGCGACCGAACATCGTGGTCCGCGTGCGGGTCCGTGTCGAAGACCCGCGCGAGCTCTTGCGCGCCGGCGTTCCGGCCTTCGTCACGCTGGTGCGCGAATGACCTCCGAGGTCGTCGTCCACACCGAGCATCTCTCCCGCCGGTTCGGCGAGCTCGTCGCCGTACGTGACGTGTCACTCGACGTCGAGCGCGGCGAGATCTTCGGCGTGCTCGGCCCGAACGGCGCCGGCAAGAGCACGACCATCAGGATGCTCTGCGGGATCCTCGATCCGTCGGGCGGACGGGGAACGGTCGTCGGTTACGACATCCAGCGCGAGCCGGAGAGGATCAAGGAGCGCATCGGGTACATGACCCAGCGCTTCAGCCTCTACGAGGACCTGACCGTCGAGGAGAATCTCGCGTTCTATTCGGGGATCTACGGCATCGGACGGCGCGCGCGGCGTACGCGCATCGACGAGGTAGCCAGGACGACCGGGCTCGACGCGCGACGCCGCCAGATCGCGGGAACCCTCTCCGGCGGGTGGAAGCAGCGCGTGGCGCTCGCGTGCGCGACCATCCACCAGCCTCCGCTCTTGTTCCTCGACGAGCCGACCGCGGGCGTCGACCCCGTGAGCCGTCGCGAGTTCTGGGACCAGATCCACCGGATCTCCAGCGGCGGCACGACGGTCCTCGTGACGACGCACTACATGGACGAGGCCGAGCGGTGCCACAGGATCGCGTTCATCTTCGGAGGATCGCTCCTCGACGTCGGCACGCCCGCACAGGTCGTCTCGCGCCGGGGCCTGCGCGTGGCCGAGGTTCGAGTCGACCGACCGCTGGACGCCGCACTTGCGTTGCGCGAGCACCCCGGCGTCGACGAGGTGGCTCACTTCGGCAACGACCTTCGCGTGGCCGCGCGGGGCGGAGCCGATCCCGAAGCGCTGGCGCTGGAGGTCCTGGGCCCACGCGGGGTGCGCGTTCTCGAGTCGAGGTCGACCCGCACGACCGTGGAGGACGCCTTCGTGTCCGTCGTGCGCTCGCAGGAGCGTGCGTCGTGAGGGGGCTCAGCGCCGGTCGGTTCGCGTCGATCGCGCGGAAGGAGCTGCTGCAGCTCCGCCGCGACCGCCTCACGCTCGCCATGATGGCGGGCCTTCCGGTCATGCAGCTCCTCCTGTTCGGGTACGCCATCAACACGGACGTCCGACACATTCCGACGATCGTCCTCGACCACGACCGATCGCGAGCATCCCGCGACTTCGCCCGGAGCATGGAGGCAACGGGCTTCTATCGGCTCGTCGGCGAGGTCGAGAGCTATGACGAGATCTCGCGGGCGCTCCGCTCCGGCGCCGCGAGGGTCGCGCTGGTCGTCCCTCCTCGCTACTCGTCGGACCTCTCGCGCGGTCGCACCGCGCGGATCCAGCTCGTCGTCGACGGGTCCGATCCGCAGACCGTCGCCAGCGCGACGAACACGGCCGTGTCGCTCGCGGCCGCGCGATCCTCGGAGCTCCTGGTCGCGCGCATGGTCGAGTCCGGTGGCCAGCCGGTTCCCATGCCGCTCGAGGTCGAGCCCACCACCTGGTACAACCAGGACTTGAGGACGGCGACGTACGTCGTCCCCGGCCTGGTCGGCGTCATCCTGACGATGACCATGGTGGCGCTGACGTCGATGGCTCTGGCCCGCGAACGGGAGCGCGGGACGCTCGAGCAGCTCATCGTCTCGCCGGTCCGCAGGGTCGAGCTCGTCCTCGGCAAGATCTTCCCGTACGTCGCGATCGGCTACGTCCAGATGACCCTGGTCCTCGCGGTGGGCAAGCTCGTCTTCGACGTGCCGCTCGTCGGTTCGATCGCGCTCCTCTACGTCCTGGCGCTCCTCTTCATCGCCGCGAACCTCGCCCTCGGGCTCTTCTTCTCGACGCTGGCGAAGACACAGCAGCAGGCGATGCAGATGTCCTTCTTCTTCCTGCTCCCGAACATCCTCCTGAGCGGCTTCATGTTTCCCTATGAGGCCATGCCGGAGCCCGCCCGATGGCTGGCACAGGCGCTCCCCCTGACTCACTTCCTCCGGATCGTCCGGGGCATCACGCTCAAGGGATCGAGCTTCGCCGACGTCGCCAGCGAGCTCGTCTGGATGGGAGCGATCTTCGTCGCCCTCGTGACGCTCGCCTCCCTGCGCTTCCGGAAGAAGCTGGTGTGACCGTGGCCCGACCGCGAAGCGACATCGCACCGCGCATCGTCCAGGCCGCGAGGCGCCGCTTCCTCGAGCACGGCGTGGACGGTGCCTCGCTGCGCAGGATCGCCAGCGACGCCGGGACGAGCATCGGGATGGTCTACTACTACTTCCCGACCAAGGACGACCTGTTCTTCGCCGTGGTGGAAGAGACCTACTCGCGCCTGGTCGCCGACCTGGCGAAGGCGCTCGCTCCTGGGGCTTCCTTCGAGGAGCGCCTCCACCGCATGTACGCCAGGCTGGCGTTGATGAGCGAGGACGAGGTCACCGCGGTGCGGATCGTCGTTCGCGAGCTCCTCCTGTCCTCCAAGCGCATGGACCGCATCATCGAACGTGTTGCGCGTGGCCATCTTCCGCTGGTGCTCGCCGCCGTCGCGGACGGCCTCGCCTCGGGGCAGGTGTCGGATCGCCATGACCCGATCGTGATCACGATCGCGACGATGGCGCTCGGGCTCGCCCCACAGGTTGGCCGCCGCGTCATCGGCCTCCGAGCGCCGACCGGGTTCGCGCCGCCGTCCGGCGAGGAGCTGGCACGCCAGCTCGCGGCCGTCTAGCACGCGGGGATCGCGGCGCGCCGGGGGTGAGGCTGAGAAGGCGCCGACGACCCCGAGATGCAGGGAGACCTCGCCCTCGAAGTCGCTGAAGTCCCAGAGCTCGCCCGACAGCTTCATCCGGAACGACCGCTCGAAGCGTCGTGCTGCTCGAATCGGGTCGCGTCACCGCAGAGGGCACGCCTTCCGCCCTGACTCTCGCGGCCGCGACGCCGTTCGCGCGGGCATTCGCCGCCGCGAGGGCACGGCGAGAAGCGCCCCGGAGGAAGATTCCGATTGACAGTCGGAATTTGGCCGACCATTCTACGCCCCGATGACGCGACCCGAGGTGATGCCGATCCTGGGCGACCTGGAGGAGGCGGTGCTCGAGCACCTGTGGTCCGCCGGTCAGGCGGACGTCCTCGAGACCCACGCGAAGGTTGGCGCCCCCCGCCACATCACGGTCAACACGGTCGGGTCGGCCCTGGAACGGCTGCACCGCAAGGGCCTGGTCATGCGGTGGAAGGTCTCGCACGCCTATCACTACAGGGCTGCGATGGACCGCGACGCCTACTTCGCCCGCCGCCTGCTGGAGGCGGGCGGCGGCATGCGCGAGCTCCAGCAACGCGGGGTCCTCACTGCCTTCGTGGACCTGATCGCGTCGCAAGACTCCCGCGCGCTGGAGCGCCTCGAGGAGATCGTCGCGGCGCGGCGCGGCGCCCGTTCGCGCAAGGACTCCCGATGAACGCCTCGTTCATGGTGCTCGCGCTCGCGGCGTTCAGCCTTGCAACGGTCGCGGTCTCTGCCTTCGGCGGATGCGCCGTGCCGCTGCTCGCGCGGTCGGCCGCGGGGCTGGCGCCGACGGCACGTGTGCGGTTGTCCTTGATGCTCGCCGCGAGCCCCCTCGTGGCCGGTCTGTTGTTCGTCGGTGCGGCGATGGTGCCGTGGCTCGTGGGCCTGGATCACTGCGTCGGTCACGGGGGACATCATCCGCACCTCTGCCCGGTCCATGCGCACGCCCCCCCCGCCGTCCTCTGGATCGCCGCGGCCTGGCCGCTCGCTCGCCTCGCGCTCGCGCTGTGGTCGTTCGCCACGGGCATCGTCGCGGCGCGACGAGGCGAGGCCTTGCTCCAGATGGGCGACTCTCATCGACCGGTGGTCGCGATCCATTCGCCGGAGGCCGTGGCGTTCACGCTCGGTCTCGTTCGCCCGCGCGCCTACGTCTCGGACGGGATTCCGGCCGAACATCTCGCCGCGGTGACCGCGCACGAGCTCGCCCACGTCGCGACCCGCGATCCCCTGGTCCGCTCGCTGGCCAAGGTCGCGCTCGCGTTTCACCTCCCCGGGATCGACCGGCGAATCGCTCGTGAGCTCGCTGCCGCGCAGGAGCACGCGGCCGACGAGGCGGCGGCTCGGGCCCTCGGGGATCGACTGCGCGTCGCGGAAGCAATCCTCGCGGTCGTGCGCCTTCGCACCGCCCCGGTCTGTGCGGCTCTGTTCGAGGGGCCGACGCCCGACGCTCGGGTCGCCGCGCTCCTGACACCTCCCCGAGTCGATGTCGCGCGCACGCGGACGCTCGCGGCGCTCCTCGCGCTCGCGTGCGCGACGGCCCTCGCTGCCGCCGACCCCGTCCACCACGCGATCGAGACGGCGCTCGGCGTCCTCGCGGGCCGCTGAGCGATCGACCGCCATGGACCCTTCGCCGAACCGCCTGCCGCGTGTTCCGATGAGCCGTCGGATTTTCCTGCTCGTGGGGATGGCCGTGATGCTGGTGTTCCCGGCGCCGGGACATGCCCAGCCCGCATGGTCCGAAGGCGACGTCGTCCGGCGTGCGCTCGCCCGCGCTCCCGACGTGCTCGCGGCCCAAGCGTCCGTGGTGCGCGCCGAAGCTGCCGCCGCGGGCGCCGGTCTCGCCGACAACCCGGCGATCGGGTACCAGCGTGAGCAGCTCCTCGGCGATCCGGCGCGCGCCCACGACGTCGTCACGCTGCGGGTCCCGCTGGATCTCTCCGGGCGCCGCGGTGCGCGTCGCTCGCTCGCCCGCGTCGACGCGTCCACGGTCGCGCTCGAGGCGGCCGCCGTCCAGCGCGAGGCGGTCGCGGCCGCGCTCGACGCGTTCTGGGAGGCCGTCGCCGCCGGGCGGCGGGTGCAGATCGCGGAGCGGGCGGAGGCGACCCTCGTCGAGGCGGATCGCGTGATGGCTCGCCGCGAGGCAGAGGGCACGGTGTCGGGCTACGAGCGCGCACGCCTGGCGATCGCGGCTGAGATGGCGCGGAGCCGAGCGGCGGAGGTGCGCACCCGCGAGCGCGTCGCACGCGCGCGACTCGGTGCGATCGTGGATCCGAGCACGGGCGCGCCCCCGGCCGTCACCGGAGACCTCGCCACGGCGGCGCCCACGGACCGGGCGCGCACGGTCGACAGAGCGCTCCGCACGCGCCGCGAGGTCCGTGAGGCCGCTCGCACGCGGCGCCTCGCCTCCGCGGCGACCGACTCGGCCGCCTCCGCCTGGCTGCCGGTGGTGACCGTGCTCGGCGGCTGGAACGCCGAGCGAGCCGGCAATGTGGACGAGAACGGATTCATCGCGGGCGTCGAGCTGGAGCTGCCCGTCTTCTCCCGCGGCCAGGACGTACGAGGAGAGTCGGAGGCCGCCGCCGGCGCGGCACGGGTGCGCCTGGAGGGGCTGCGTGCCCGCATCTCTGGTGAGGTGCGGATCGCGGACGAGCAACTGGTGGCGGCGCGTGCCGAGCTCGCGCGGCTCGAGGCCGCGGTGGCGCCGCACGTCGAGGCGCTGGCCCGCGCCACGACCGCCGGATACCGCGAGGGGGAACGTACGCTGCTCGAGCTCGTCGACGCGCAGGCCGCGCTCGCCGAGGTCGAGGAGCGAAAGCTGGATCTCGCCCTCGAGGCCAAGCGTGCCGAGGTCGCCTTGCGGATCGCGACGGGAGAGCTGCCGTGAAGACGAGGTGGAGTGTCATTGTCCTGCTGCTAGCTCCCGGCTGTGGGGCTGGGAGCGCGCCCGAGGCAGAGGGCCACGAGAGCGAAGCTCCGGAGGTCGCGATCGGGATCACGAAGTGGTCGGAGCGCTACGAGCTGTTCGCCGAGCATCCGGCGCCCGTGGCCGGCCGCGAGGCGAGCTTCACGGCACATCTGACCACCCTCGACGGGTTCCGCGCACTGGAGCGAGGAACCGTCGCGCTCGAGCTCGAAGGACCCGCGCCGATCCGCGCGTCGATCGACCACGTGCTGCGGCCCGGCATCTTCAAGCTCGCGTTCACCCCGCGCGCGGCCGGGTCCTATCGCGGCCGACTCGTCGTGCAGGTCGACGGCTCGCAAGACGTCATCGGTCCGTTCGAGATGGACGTGTACCCGGACGCCGCAGCGGCGCACCGAGCGCATCCCGGCGGGGAGGACCCACCCGGCCGGATCACCTTCCTGAAGGAGCAGCAGTGGCGGGTGCCCTTCGGGACGGCCTTCGCGGCCGAGGGGGAAGTGACCCCCACGGTCGAGGTTCCGGGCTCGGTCGGGACGCCGCCGGGCGGCGCCGCGGACATCGGCGCGCCCGTGGCTGGCCGCGTGGTCGCGCCGCCGGAGGGGCTGCCGGAGCGTGGCACCGAGGTGCGGCGTGGCGCGATCCTCGTCACGGTGGCGCCCGCGCCCTCCTCGCCGGAAGCGAGCGCGACGGTCGGGCTCGCGGTGGCGGAGGCCGAGGCGCGGGTCGCGGCCGCGCAGACCGCGCTCGAGCGCGCCGAGCGGCTCTTCGCCGACCGGGCCATCTCGCAGCGCGAGGTCGAGGCGGCACGGCGCGAGGTCGAGGTCGGCCGGGCCGCGGCCGCAGCGGCTCGGCGGTCGCAGGCCATCTTCAGTGGCGTCGCCTCCGGGACCGGAGCCGGCAGCGTCCGGATCACCGCTCCGATCGACGGCGTCGTGATCGAGGTCAGCGCGCGCCCCGGCCAGTCGGTCGCCGCCGGGGACATCCTTCTGCGCGTCGTCGACCCGCGGGTGATGTGGATCACCGCCCGGGTGCCCGAGGTCGAGGCCGCACGGGTCGACCCCAGTCGTGACCCGAGCTACCGGATCCTCGGCATCGACGAATGGTTGCCCCTCGACGTGACTCCTCCCGACGCCACGGGCGAGGTGGTCACCATCGGGCGGGTGGTCGATCCGGAGTCGCGGACGGTCCCGGTCGTCTACGCGCTGCACGCTCCCGATCCGCGCCTGCGCATCGGAGGTGCGGTGCAGGTACAGCTCCCCGCGGGCGAGCCGTGGCGCGGCGTGGTGATCCCCAGCGGAGCGCTCGTCGACGACGACGGCCGGCCCGTGGTGTACCTGCAGGCCGAGGGTGAGGCGTTCGAGGAGCGGATCGTCCGGATCGGCCCCACCTCGGGCGGGCGGGTCGCCGTGCTCGACGGTCTGCGCGCGGAGGAGCGCATCGTGACCATCGGGGCGAATCTCGTCCGGCTCGCGGGTCGGGCCGGCACCGTTCCAGCCCACGGGCACGTTCACTGATGATCCGAAGGATCATCGAGCTCTCCTTGCGCCGCCGCTGGTTCGTCCTCGGTGCGGCGGCGGTGCTCCTCGCGGCGGGCGGGTGGCGCGCCGTGGTCATGCCCGTCGACGTGTTCCCCGATCTCACCGCGCCCCAGGTGACGGTGGTCACCGAAGCCGAGGGAATGGCCCCCCAGGAGATGGAGCAGCTGATCACCTTCCCGATCGAGACCGCGGTCAATGGAGTCGCCGGCGTGCGCCGCGTGCGCTCCGCGTCGGCCGCCGGAATCTCGATCGTCTGGGTCGAGTTCGACTGGAGCACTCCTGGCGCGGTCGCGCGCCAGCGGGTCACCGAGCGCCTGCAGGCCGCGACCGGGTCGCTCCCGCCCGAGGCGAGCCCGCCGACGCTCGCTCCGGCGTCGTCGGTGATGGGCGAGATCGCCTTCATCGCGCTGACCAGCGAGCGCGCCAGCCCCATGGATCTCCGGCGCATCTCCGAGGTCGAGGTGCGCCGGCGGCTGCTGGCGGTCCCGGGTGTGTCGCAGGTCGTCCCCCTCGGCGGCGAGGAGAGGCAGTTCCAGGTGCAGCTCGATCCGGAGTCCCTCGAGCGGCATCGACTCACCATCGGCGAGGTGGCCGAGGCCGTCGAGCGCGGGAGCCACAACGCCCCAGGCGGCTTCCTCGTGGAGCGCGGACAGGAGTCGGTGGTCCGCATCCTCGGTCGCGCCCGGACGGTCGAGGACCTCGCCCGGATCGCGGTGGCGGTCCGCGGCGGGAGCCCGGTGCGTCTGGGCCAGCTCGGCCAGGTGATCGAGGGTGCGGCCGTGCAGCGGGGCACCGCGAGCTACCGCGGAGTCCCTGCCGTGGTGATGAGCATCCAGAAGCAGCCGGGCGCCGACACCATCGCGGTCACGGCGGCGATCGACGAGGCCCTCGACGCCCTGCAGCCGGATCTCTCCCGGCGCGGGATCGAGCTCCGCCGGGACATCTTCCGGCAGGCAGCCTTCATCCGGACGTCCATCGACAACCTGATGGTCGTCCTGCGAGACGGCGCGGTGCTCGTGGTGCTCGTGTTGCTCCTCTTCCTGTGGAGCGTGCGCGCGACGCTGATCAGCGTGCTGGCGATCCCGCTGTCCGTCCTCGCGTCGGTGGTGGTGCTGGATCTGCTGGGCATGACGCTCGACACGATGACGCTCGGGGGGATCGCGATCGCGGTCGGCGCCCTCGTCGACGACGCGATCATCGGTGTCGAGAACGTGGTGCGGCGCCTGCGCGAGCGCTCCGGGCTGCCCGAGCCGGAACGGCCGCCCGTCGTGGACACGGTCCTTCGCGCCATCCAGGAGATCGTGTCGTCGATCGTCAGCGCGACGCTGATCATCATCCTGGTCTTCCTGCCCCTCTTCTTCCTCGAAGGGATCGAGGGACGGCTCCTCCGCCCGCTGGCGACCTCCTACGTGGTGGCGATCTTCGCGAGCCTGGTGGTGGCCATCACGGTGACCCCCGCGCTCTGCCTGACGCTCCTGCCGCGAACCCGCCTGGTGTCGCGAGGCAAGGAGCCGCCTTCGGTCCGGGCGCTCCTCCGCGGTTACGAGCCGACCCTGCGGCAGGCCCAGCGCCGCCCCCACGCGGTCGCTGCCATCGCCTTCCTGGTGCTCGCGGCGTCGGTGCTCGCGTTCGTCCCGCTCGGGCGCTCGTTCCTGCCGGAGTTCAACGAGGGAAGCCTCAACGTCGCCGTCGTCACTCTGCCCGGCACCTCCCTCGAGCAGAGCGACGCGCTGGGCCGGATGGTCGAGGAGGCGCTGCTCGCCGATCCCGCGATCGCGTCGACCGCACGGCGCACGGGCCGTGCGGAGCGTGACGAGCACGTGCAGGGGGTGGAGGCCGCGGAGCTCGAGGTGATGCTGCGCCCCGACGAACGCCCCAAGGAGGAGCTGCTGCGCGACCTGCGCGCGCGCCTCGCGACGGTACCCGGCGTGCAGTGCACCATCGGCCAGCCCATCTCGCACCGCATCGACCACATGGTGTCCGGCCAGCGCGCGGCGCTCGTGATCCGAGTGGTCGGCGACGACCTCCGCGTCCTGCGCCGTGTCGCGGGCGAGGTGAAGTCCGCCGCGGAGGGGACGGTCGGCCTCGTGGACCTCTCGGTGGAGCAGATCGTCGACGTGCCGGAGACCGTCGTGCGCGTGAGCTCCGCGGCCGCGGCGCGGTACGGAATGTCCTCCGGCGAAGCGGCGCGCGCCGTCGGGACGGCGCTCTGGGGCCACACGGCGGGGAGGATCTACGAAGGCCCCGTGGTCACGGATGTCGTCGTCCGTTACGGAACGGACGTGCTGCGGGACCGCGAGGCGCTCGCGCGGGTGCGCCTTCCCACGCCGGCGGGCGTCCTCGTGCCCCTCACCGAGCTCGCCGACGTCCGCGAGGAGCGGGGGCCGAACTACGTGATGCGCGAGAACGTGGAGCGACGGGTGGTCGTGACCGCCAACGTCGCAGGCCGCGACCTGCGGAGCGTCTTCGACGAGGTGCGGCGGCGGGTGCGCAAGGCGGTTCGACCTCCCTCGGGCGTGAGGATCGAGTACTCCGGGCAGTTCGAGCGGGAGGAAGCGGCGGGCCGGCGCCTGCTGCTGCTCGGCGCGCTGGCGATCCTCGGCATCGCGGTGATCGTCGGAGCCACGCTGCGCAGCACGCGGCGCACGCTGATCGTGCTCACCAACCTCCCGCTCGCGCTGGCCGGCGGCGTCGCGGGCGTGTGGCTCGCCAGCGGCGTGCTCTCCGTCGCCTCGATGATCGGCTTCATCACGCTCTTCGGGATCGCGACGCGGAATGGGATCATGCTCGCGACCCACGCCAACCACCTCGAGGCGGAGGGACTGCCCTGGCGCGAGGCCGTGGCCACGAGCGCCCGGCAGCGTCTGGCGCCGATCTTGATGACGGCGATCTGCGCGGGGCTCGGGCTCGTCCCGCTGGCCCTGGCGGCCGGCGAGCCGGGCAGCGAGATCCAGGCCCCGATGGCGATCGTGATCCTCTGCGGTCTCGCGACCTCGACCGCCCTGAACATGGTCGTGGTGCCCTCCCTGCTGACGCGCTGGGGCGGGAGCCCCGCCGCACGGTGAGAGCCGGAGATCGTCCTCGCGCGAACCGCGCGCCGGCGTGGTGCGTGGCGTACTGCGGACCGACCGAGTCGAGAACCTCGCGATCGAGAACATCGCCCAGTGCCGCTAGGTCGCTCGCGGAGCTTGCCGCCTCACGTGCTGGCACGCGATACTACCGGCGAGCTCGATGAGCCTCGACCCGACCGAGCGCACCAGCCGTGGCCTCGCGGACGACTGCATTGCGGAAGGACCTTCCGAGGACGGCGGGGGACTCGACGCCGCCGACCTCGACGCGTCGCGCCGGAGCGAGGAGCGCCATCGTGCCCTCCTCGCCGCGATCCCGGACTTCGTCGCCCGCATCGCCCGCAATGGGACCTGCATCGACTACTGCGGGCCACCAGAGCCCGACCTGTATGCGCCGCCCGCCGTGTTCGTCGGCCGCAAGCTCTCGGAGGTCTTGCCAGTCGACGTGGCGAGCCTCTTCCTGTGCGCCATCGATCGAGCTCTCGCGACCGAAGGAGGCGTCCAGTCGTTCGAGTATCAGCTCCCGGTCGGGGGCCGGCCCCGCGACCGAGAGGCCCGGATTGTCCGCTCGGGCGACGACGAGGTCCTCTGCCTCATACGCGACATCTCGGACCGCAAGCGAGCAGAGATCGATTTTCGCCTGGCGCAGCTTCACATCGAGCAGACACCGGATGGCGCGCTCTGGATGGAGCCCGACGGGCGGATCGTCTATGTGAACGCGGCGGCCTGCCGCTCGCTCGGCTACGAGCGCGAGGAGCTGCTGGCGATGTCGATCTTCGACATCGCGCCCGAGCTGTCACGCGACAAGTGGCCGGAGCAGCGCGAGGAGTGCTATGCCCGCGCCAGCGCCGGATCCCACGAGGCGCAGCACCGCGCCAAGGACGGCCGCGTCTTCCCGGTCGAGCTGACGGTGAGCCACCTGGAGCTCGGCGGCCGAGAGCTCTACTGCGCGTCCGTCAGGGACATCAGCGAACGAAAGAGCATGCAGACCAAGCTCCTCGTGGCCGATCGCATGGCCTCGGTCGGAGCGCTGGCCGCGGGGGTCGCCCACGAGATCAACAACCCGCTGGCATACGTCCTGGCGAACCTCCATTTCGTCCGCGATGCGCTGGCGACCCTGAGAGCGGCGGTGCCGCCCGGAACCGTGGACATGCGAGAGCTCGAGGAGGCGCTCGACGAGGCGATGCACGGCGCCGATCGTGTCCGCACCATCGTCCGGGAGCTCAAGACCTTCTCGCGCACGGACGAGGAGCGCCGCCAGCCGCTCGACCTGCACCGCGTCCTCGAGGTGAGCATCCGGATGGTCCACAACGAGGTGCGGCACCGGGCGAACCTCGCACGCGACTTCGGCGCCGTTCCGCCGGTCCTCGGGGACGAATCACGCCTCGGCCAGGTCTTCCTGAACCTCCTGGTCAACGCCGCACAGGCGATTCGCGAGGGGGAGCCCGAGAGGAACGAGATCCGGATCGTGACGAAGACCGGTCCCGGCGGCGAGGCCGTGGTCGAGATCCGCGACACCGGTTGCGGGATCCCGGCGGCGGTCCTCGGACGGATCTTCGAGCCCTTCTTCACGACCAAGCCGGTCGGCGAGGGGACGGGGCTCGGGCTCTCGGTTTGCCACGGGATCATCAGGCGGATGGGCGGACAGATCGGCGTCGAGAGCCAGCCGGGATCGGGCACGGTCTTCCGCGTGATCCTCCCTGCCGCCGAACGAGCTCCGATCGAGGACGCCGTCCAGGCAGCGCCCCGGGCCGCGGCTCGCCGCGGCAGCGTCCTCGTGGTCGACGATGAGCCGATGATCGGTCGGTCGGTGCAGCGCATCCTCGGCGGCGCGCACGAGGTCACGATGCTCACCAGCGCCACGGAGGCGCTCGAGCTGATCCTGGCCGGCAAGCACTTCGACGTCGTACTGAGCGACGTGTCCATGCCCGGGATGAGCGGGATCGAGCTTCACGCGGAGCTCTGCGGTCGCGCGCCCGACGTGGTACGCCGGCTGATCTTCCTGACGGGCGGGGCCTTCACGCCACAGACTCGCGAGTTCCTCGATCGCGAGGACGTGATACGGCTGCCGAAGCCCTTCGACGCCCAGGCCCTTCGCGCTCTGGTCGCGTCCCTGGTCGAGTGATCGGCCACCGACTTACGGGAGGTTGCAGTACGATGGCTCATGGCCGAGCCAGGGACCGCGATGGCGCTCGTCACGGACACGGTGCGCGTGTGCACGGGAGGCGACGCGGAGATCGTCGACGTCACGACGCAGGTCGCGGCCCTCGTCTACGAGCACCGCTTCGTCGAGGGCCAGGCTCTCGTCTTCGTGCCGGGCTCCACGGCGGGCGTCACGACGCTCGAGTACGAGCCCGGTCTCTTGCAGGACATTCCCGCGGCGTTCGAGCGTCTCGCGCCGCGGTCCGCTCGCTACCACCACGAGGAGATGTGGCACGACGGGAACGGCCACTCGCACGTCCGCGCCGCGATGCTCGGGTGCTCGCTCGCGGTGCCGTTCCGAGAAGGAAAGCTCCTCCTGGGGACGTGGCAGCAGATCGTGCTCATCGACTTCGACAACAGGCCACGCCAGCGCGACCTCGTCGTGCAGCTCTCGGGCGAGCGCAGGGTGAAATCCTCCGGCCGGTGATCCGGCGACGCGACCGCGCCGGCCGTGCGCACGGCCGTGACGATCCGGTAGCCTGGCGGCCTCGTGCGGGCAAGCGCGCTCCGGGGCTCAGTCTGCTCTCGCATGACGCCCGGCCGGCCCCTCGTGGGCACATCGCTTGCTGGACGTTGGTCGAGGCGCCGTGGCGCCCGGAGGGTCGAGATGAACAGAGCAATACTGGTCGCAGCCGTGGCGTGCGTTTCCTGCGGAGGTGGCGGCGGGGGTGAGCCCGAGCCCGAGCGTGCGGGCATAGGCGATCCGTGCTCGTCGAACGGCGATTGCGAGAGCAACGACTGCGACCAGGACGACCTCGGGGGCCAGTGCACGAGGCAGTGCGCCGCGGACGAGGAGTGCGGCGAGAGCGCGGTCTGCGACCCCGACTCGCTCTGCCGCCGCGCTTGCAGCTCCGATGGCGACTGCCGTCAGGGCTACTCCTGCCAGGGTGGCGGTCCCGATCGCTTCTGCGACGTGGCTCCCGAGGAGGCTTCGCCCATCGGAGCGCCGTGCAGCGACCACTCGGGCTGCGAGAGCGACCTCTGCAACACTGACGACCCGGGCGGCCAGTGCACTCAGGTCTGTACGGACAGCTCGGACTGTCCGACCGGCGCGGTCTGCAGCGAGGGTCTCTGCTTCAGCGCGTGCGAGGTGGACGCGGACTGCCGCGAGGCGGAGGGGTACTCGTGCCAGGGCGACGCGCCCGACCGGTTCTGCGACGTGGCCCCGGAGCCGCGGGCGCCGATCGGCGACGCGTGCGGGGCCGACGAGGACTGCGAGAGCGGCTTGTGTGACACCGAGGACCCGGGCGGACAGTGCACGCAGGCCTGCTCGGCGACGACGGGGTGCCCCGCCGGCTCGATCTGCGCGGAGCGTTTTTGCAGAGCGATCTGCACCACCGACGCGGACTGCCGCGACGACGAGGGCTATGGCTGCCAGGGCGCTCTGCCCGACGAGTTCTGCGACGTCACGCCCACGCCGGAGGAGGTGACGGTGGAGCTCGAAGACAACGAGTTCGTACCCCAGGTCGTCACGATCCACGCGGGCGGCACGGTTCACTGGGTGAACCGCGACCCGTTCGACCATACCGTGACCTCGGGTGCGTCCTCGAGCGCCCCGAACGTGGGCGACCTCTTCGACGAGAATCCGTTCGGGCCGAACGAGACGTTCGACTTCACCTTCTCGCAGGCCGGCGCGGTCCCCTACTTCTGCCGGATCCACGAGGCGATCGACATGAACGGGACCGTGAACGTCCTGCCGTAGCCCCCCTCACATCTCGGCGCGCAGCCCGAGGCTTGGTAGGATCGGGATGCCCGTCGCGAAGGTGCTGTCCGAGTAGTCGTACGCGTAGATCCTTCGCTCCGGGTTCGAGTGGACCGTGGCGTTCTGGACGTCCAGGGTCAGGGTCCAGCGCGCGCCCCAGGCGCGCCAGCGCTTCGCCAGCCGCAGATCGAGGGAGAAGAACGGCGGGATCCTCGAGGATCCCGAGGCGGCCGACAGCGGTCGATACACGTCGAAGTCCGCGTCGTAGACGGCGCCGGCCACGGGCGTCTCCGGGAAGCCGCTCGCGTAGCGCAGCCGGCACCCGAGCTCGAACCCGCCAGGCAGCATCGTCCCCGCGACCACCGACAGGATGTGGGTCTGGTCGTACTCGAAGAGGCGGTACGGCTCGCCGGGAGCGTCGCGACGCTCGCTCTTCGACAGCGTGTACGAGATCCACCCGAACGCGGGCAGCCTCGGGCGGAAGACCAGCATCGTCTCGAGCCCGACGGTCCGCCCCAGCCCCGTCGAGGCGAAGCCCTCCGTCTCGCTCGGGGCCGCCGCGTTCGCCAGGCTCTTTCCGAAGAGCTGGACGTCGAGCGTGACCGGCTCGGCCAGCTTGTGCTCGAGCCCGATCGTGTAGTGGACGCCGCGCTCGGCCTCGAGGTCCGGGTTTCCGAAGCCGGGAACGACCTCGAATCCGCGAGGCGGCTGCGAGTACAGCCCGAGCCCCCCCTTCATCACCAGTCGCGAGTGGGCCTGCCAGCGGAAGCCGGCTCGCGGGTCGACCACGTTCGCGCCGATCAGGCCCAGGTGATCGAACCGCGCCCCCGCCGTCAGCGAAAGCCCCGCGGCGGGCTCGAGCGCCAGCTCCGCGTAGGCCCCGATGTTCGTCAGGAAGCGTTCGTCGTCGTAGGACTTCACTTCCTGGCCGTAGATGGGGTTCTGGGTCTCGCGTGGGTCGGGCGGCTGGGGAGCTCGCACGTTCGTGTCGATGGCGCCGGTCTGCACGTCGACGCCGAGCCGGAGCCGTGCGTGCGGGCCGATCGGCGCGTCCAGCTCGTCGCGCAGCGTCGCCAGCAGGCTCTCGAAGTCGAAGTGAATCGAAGGGCCCGCGTCGCCCTCCGTCACGCTCCAGGTCAGCGCGGGCGAGAACCTGTGGATGGCCCCGCCCGCCAGCCGGCTCGTCAGTCGCGCCTGGACCTGCTGGTGGGCGAAGTGGGTGCTGAAGCTCCCGCGGATCGCCGGATCGTTCTGGGCCGCCTCGTCGAGCCGCAGCGCGAGCTCGTCGTCGCTGCCCGACGCGAGGACCCTGAGCCCCGTGCCCGAGGAGATGTCGTAGTCGGCGATCGCCTGGTAGTCCCAGTAGACGGGGAACTGCGTGAACGCGAGGCCGGCGTCGTCGGGGAAGATCGCGGGGAGGACCGCGTCGATGTAGCTGCGGCGCGCCGCGATGGCCACGGCCCCGCGATCGCCGAGGGGCACCTCGCCGAGGACGCCGGCGTCCACGAGGTCCACGTCGAGGAAACCGTGCATGCGGTCGCGCCTTGGCGTACGGAGCTGGACGTCGACGACGCCGCCCGAGATGCGTCCGTGGCGCACGCTGAAGCTACCCGGCAGCAGATCGATCTTCTCGATGAGGTCGCTCGTCACGACGGTCGCCAGGCCGCCCAGGTGGTACGGCAGCGGGATCGGATGGTCGTCGAGCAGGACCAGCGTGTCGTCGGGCGCGGAGCCGCGGACGATGAACAAGCCCAGCGCGAATGGAGGCCGCGCGACCCCGGGGAGCGCCTGGACCGCCTGCAGCGCATCGCCCGAGGTCCCGGGGACTCGGCGCATGTCGTCGGGCGTAAGCGTCCGGCGGACCACGTCACGCTCGATCGCGACCCTCGACCGCGTGACCGACTCGTAGCGCGCGCCCTCCTCGCGCAGCCGGTAGCGGACGCGAAGCTCGGCGCCCGCTGCCAGGACCTCGCGGGTCTGGAGCACGCGAAAGCCCCCGGCCGCGACCTCGACCTCGTACTGAGCGGGTGGCAGCTCGTCGAACGCGAAGGCGCCGGTGTCGTCCGTGGCCCGCCCGCCGACCTCCCCTGCCCCCGCTACCCTGAGCATGACCTGGGCGCCCTCGATCGGCTCGCCCAGGCGGTCGAGGACCCAACCGCGCAGCTCCGACACCTGCGGCCGCTCCGGCTCGCGTTCGGCGGGCTCGACCAGCTCCTCGAGCGTGAAGCGGTAGCGGTACAGGATGCGCGAGGCGATCGGCGCGCCGCCGCGCCGGGCGGGGTCGAAGCGGAAGGCTCGGCACGCGGCCAGGGCGGCCTCGTCGAAGCCGTTGCCCGCCGGCTCCACGACCTCCACCGCCGTCACGGCTCCGGTCGCGTCGACGTCGAGCCGCAGGACCACCTCCGCCTCGAGCCCGAGCGACTCTGCCTCGCGAGGGTACTCGGCGTGGACGAACGAGCTGAGCTCGGGCGGCTCGAGGCCCTCTTGCGCGGCGGCGGGTGCCGCGAACAGGACGGCGAAGAGCGCGACGGCTCGGGAGCGCATGCTCTGGCGGGCATGCTACACGCTACGCATCCGGCGCGCATCTGACACCGGAGTGCTACCCTCCGCCGGGTCATGGCCAAGCTCGTGGAGTGCGTCCCGAACTTCTCGGAGGGACGCGACAGGAACGTCATCAAGCAGATCACCGACGCGATCGAGTCGGTGGAGGGCGCGGAGCTGAAGGACGTCGATCCCGGCGCCGACACGAACCGGGTGGTCGTCACGTTCGTGGGGAGCCCCGAGGCGGCGAAGGAGGCGGCGTTCCGCGCCATCGCGAGGGCCGCCGAGGTCATCGACATGAGCAAGCACTCGGGCGCGCACCCGCGGATGGGCGCGACCGACGTGTGCCCCTTCGTGCCGGTGAGCGACGTCACGATGGAGGACTGCGCGCGCCTCGCGCGGGAGCTCGGCCAGCGGGTCGGCGACCAGCTCGGCATCCCCGTCTACCTGTACGAGAACGCCGCGACGCGGCCGGAGCGCCGGAGCCTCGCGAACATCCGCCGAGGCGAGTACGAGGGGCTCGCGGAGAAGCTGGCCGACCCCCAGTGGAGGCCCGACTTCGGCCCGACCACCTTCAACGCCCGCGCCGGCGCGACCGTGATCGGCGCCCGCGAGTTCCTGATCGCCTACAACATCGACCTCAACTCGCGCTGCAAGGACCACGCGACGGACATCGCGTTCGAGCTCCGCGAGAAGGGGCGCTCCGCGCGGCGCGGCGAGACGAGGCCCTTCTACTACCGGGGCGAGGTCCTCAAGCACTCCGAGGGACGATTCCTCTGCGGCTCGTGCGACCTCCAGGCGAAGACCGCGGCCGAGCTCTTCGCCCACACGAAAGGCGCCCACGAGTACGACCTGGCGGAGCTGTGCCGCCTGCACGACCAGGATCCGGGCAACCTCATCGGCGCCTCCGCGCTCAAGCCGGGTCTCTTCCACCACTGCCGCGCCATCGGGTGGGAGGTGCCGCAGTACGACCGTGTCCAGATCTCGATCAACCTGACGGACTACCGCGTGACGCCGCCGCACGTGGTCCTCGACAAGGCGCGAGAGCTCGCGGCGGAGCGCGGCCTGGTCGTGACGGGCAGCGAGATCGTGGGCCTGGTGCCGCTCCCCGCCATGGTCGAGGCCGGCCGCCACTACCTTCGCAAGCAGGGACGCTCGACCGGCATCCCGCTGGACGACGTCCTCGCGACGGCGGTGCAGTCCATGGGACTCGCCGACGTCCAGGCCTTCGACATCCGCGAGAAGGTCCTGGGCTATCCGAAGGCCGATCCCGGAGCCCTCGTCCAGAAGAAGACCGACGACCTCGTGCACGAGGTCTCGCGCGAGTCGCCGGCGCCGGGCGGTGGGTCCGTGGCCGCGCTCGCCGGCGCGCTGGGCGCCGCCCTGGCGTCGATGGTCGCGAACCTGACGGCCGGGAAGGCGAAGGACGAGCTCGGCCAGTTTCGTCAGGTCGCCGAGGAGGCCCAGGCGCTGAAGGATGGGCTGCTCGAAGCCGTCGACGCCGACGCGAATGCCTTCTCCGGCTACATGAGCGCGATGCGTCTCCCGAAGGGCACCGTCGAAGAGCGAGCCGCGCGCAAGGCGGCGATGGACCGGGAGCTCGAGGCCGTGATCGGCGTCCCGCTCGAGACCGCGCGGCGGAGCCTGCGCGCGATGGAGGCAGCGCTTCTCGTCGGCCGAACCGGCAACGCCAGCTCGGTGAGCGACGCGGGAGTCGGAGCCCTCGCCGCCTTCACGGGCGTGATGGGCGGCATCCTCAACGTGCTGATCAACCTCGGCGGCCTCGAGGACGCCGCCTACGTCGATCAGATGCGCGCCACCGTCGCCGACCTCGAGAAGCGCGCACGACAGCTCCTCGAGGAGACGCTCGCGATCGTACGAGCGCGGATGCCCCTCCCCGCTCGTTGAGAGCACCAGAGAGGGACCTGGGGCCAGAGGGGACGAGCCGGCAGGAGGTCTCTGAGCTGGTCCACCGTCATTCCAGCCATGCCCATCCGGTTTCTTGCCAAGCCGGGATCCGGACGGGCAGGGATTGAACAGGCGACAGGCAGCCGGCGACGGGCAATTCCGGACCCGGATGAGCAGCGCGTGCGTCCGGCGGCTGCCAGTTGCCTGTCGCCTGTCGCCTGTTGGGCCCGCGTCTGGCAAGCAACCGGATGGGCATGATTCCAGCCCGTTCGGCGATCCGGCGGAGCGTTCCCAGCGGGACGTCGCCACCGTGCATCGGCACGGTGACGCGCCGGCCGTCGCGATGGCGGAGCCTCACGTGGCTTCCCGTCTGGTGGTGGACCGCGAAGTCCGCTCGCCGCAGCGCCGCAACGACCTCTCGTGCCTTCACAACTGGTGGCTTCGTCATGCCGATCGGCGCTTCACCTCGAGGCGTTCGATCCGGGGAGAGCGCCTGATGTCACGCGGCAGCTCCAGGCGCGCCTTCTCGACGCTCTCGACGTAGCACCGGAGGGCGTCCGCCCCCATGCGCCGAGCTTCGGCGAAGGTCCTTCCAAAGGTACAGATCTCCGGAATGGCGGGCACGACGACGTTGTAGCCACCTTCCGGGAGGGGCTCGAAGAGGACCGTGTACGAGAGAATCTTCGCCTTTCGCTCGGTTGCCATCCAATTGCCAAGCTACCAAGCAGTGCAGGCGCGGTCAAACGCACCCGGCGCTCGCGCGCGCCGGCGCGTCCAAAGGCGACACGGCAAGCCCTTCACGGCTGCTCGGTGAAGAAGCTGTAGATCCGGGAGCTCTCGGAGCGCAGGCCGCGCTCGTCCTCGGCCAGGACTCGCCAGTAGTGGCGGCCGATGGGGACGACTGGCTGGATCTGCGTCTGGGCGGTCGAGACGGCCGACTCCACGTCGAGGAACTCGGGGCTCCGGGCGATCTCGAAGCGGTAGGAGCGCGCACCGGGGGAAGGGTCCCAGGCCAACAGGGGCGCGCCCGTGCCGTCGAACGTCGTCGGGCGCAGACCGGCAGGCGGGGGCGGGAGCGGCTCTGGCCCGGACGGCCCGTCGCTCGAGACGGCCTGAGCGCGCTGGAGGATCAGGATCGGGCTGGATTGGGCGATCCGCGCGAGGACGCCGTTCGAGAGCGCCTCGATGGTCGTGCGGCCGGCGGCGGTCCGGACTCGCGCGGAGCCGCCTTGCGGATCGACCTCGAACCGTCCGCCGGCGACGACGTGCAGGTCCTGCGTGCTTCGCCGCACCCAGATCTCGCCCGATTCCAGGTGGACGGTGGGCCGGTTCCGCTCCGTCGCGACGCGCAGCTTCGTCCCTGGCTCGGCGCGCAGGACGTTCTTGTCCCCGAGGCGGAGCGCGAGGAAGCCTGGAGTCCGCAGCACCTCGCCGCCCAGGAGGCGCGAGCCGGGCCGCCTTCCTGGCCCGACCGCCGACGCGGCTCTTCCGAAGAGGACCTGGCCGAAGACGGAGGACTGCCCTTCCGAACGCGGCGGGCCCTTCGCGCGAGGCGCTCGTGCGCGGCGGGGCGATGGCGCAACAGCGGCCGGAGGAGGAGCGGGCACCTCGGAGGTCGGCGCGGGTACCTGGGCCGTCGGGGCAGCGCCCGCGGGGCGCGGCTCGCCGCGCGCGGCCACCCCGTGCTGCGCTCCGGCGGGTCTCGGTGGTGAGATCCAGAGCCGCGGCCCGAGCACTACGCCCACCGCCGCAACCGCAGTGAGGCCGGCCGCGAGGGCGAGCTTGCCCCCGATCGCGGCCCAGCCGGCCGCGTTCGCCGTCGATCCCGCGATGCCCAGCGCGCCCTGCGAGCCGATGGCCGAGCCGGCGCCGCCCGAGCCAAGGACGACTCCCGCGGGCGCCTTCGGAACCGGAATGATCGGGAGCATCGCGAAGAGCGCTCTCGCTGACCTCTGGGCCGCGCGTTCCGCCCCGCAGCCGGCGCAGAGCTCCAGGTGCTCGCGTAGCTGCACGCGGGCGGAACCGTCGAGGTCTTCCTCGACGTAGCGCCGGACCAGATCCTCGAACTCGCGGCAGGCGAGGCTCTCGGGCTCGCGGTCGCTCGAGATGCTCGCGCCGTGGGCCTGCGCGAAGCGGCGCCTGGCCCGGTGGAGCATCACCTGGACGTTGCCGACGGTGGTACCGAGGATGAGGGCGATCTCGCCGAAGTCGAGCTCGTCGAGCTCGCGCAGGACGAGGACCTGACGCGCGCGATCCGGAAGGGCCGCGAGGATTCGCCAGACCTTTCGGCGCTCGTCGCGCCTGAGGCCCCGGGCATCCGGGGGATCGAGGTCCGAGTCCGGGAGGTCCTGCAGGACCAGTGTCGGCCGGCGCTTCTCCAGGTCGTTCAGGCAGAGGTTGGTCGCGATGCGGTAGATCCACGGCCTGAACCGGAGACCGGGGGGGGTCTGCGCGATCGCCGCGAAGGCCCTGGTGAATGCCTCCTGAGCGAGATCGCGCCCGCGCTCGGCGTCGCCGCCCACCATCCGGTAGGTGTGGCGATAGATCCGCGGCCAGAACCGCTGGTAAAGCTCCGCAAATGCTCGACGATCACCCAGTCTTGCCCGCTCCGCGACCTCGTCGGGCAAGACCTCCGGACCAAGCTCCGCCATTTGCGCTTCCATGACCGTCGGGGGGGCCGTTCCTTACAGCTCCCCTGACGATTGTGTACGGGATCGGGGTGGCCCGCATCCCCTGCCAGGTCACAGGCGGAAGGTCAGCCCGACGCCCAGGAGGTTCGCCGACGCGTCGAGGCGGAGCGCCATCGAATCGTTCATGTTCCACATCGCGCCGACACCCAGGGCGCTCGTGATGACGCCGCCGCCACCGAAGCTGAAGAAGGCCACGCCGTCCGGGGCGCCGAAGAAGCCCTCGTCGAAGTTGTAGACGTTGATGGCGACGCCGAGCGCGGCGAAGACCGTCCAGTCGGGCACGAGGTAGAAGTCCCACCTCATCTGGATCGGGACGGCGATGCTCTGGTACGCGAAGGAGAGGAAGCTCCAGTGATAGAACTCGACGCCGGTCTCGAGCTTGACCGAGTTGTTGAGCGAGCCGATGAAGCCGTCGTGAACCAGAGGGAAGGCGATTCGCACGCCTCCGCCGAAGCCCACGAGGCCCACGCCGGGGGTCCCGACGAGCGCCGAGAAGTCCAGCGGCCGCGAGTGGGGCCCGGAGTCGCGCACGTAGCTCGTCGCCGGGTTGCCGGTGACGGTGTGCGGCTGGGCAGAGGCGTCCCAGGCCAGGAGCGACAATGACAGTGACAGTGACAATGACAGTGACAGTGACAGCGCGAGGGACCTCATGGCGTTCAAGCCTCCTTCTTCAATCGTGCCTCGAGCAGGGCGACGCGATCCTCGAGCGCGCGAGCTGCCTGCCTCGTCTTCTCCACGGTGTCGCGCAGCGCCCCCAGCTCGTCCGTCCAGCGCCGCCCCGTTCCCAGGTCACGCGCGACCTCGCGGGCCACGCGGACCACGCGTCCATCGAGGTCCCGCTCCACGACCCGGTCGATGGCCCCGAGGGCCCTCGGGTCGCCGAGCTCGCCCAGCGCTCGAAGTGCGGCGATCCGCACCCGCAGGTCGGAGTCGTCCAGGACTCGCTGGAGCTGCTCGCGGACCTCGCTCTTGTTCTCGCCGAGCTTGCCGAGGGTCCGGCACGCGGCCGACCGGACGGTTGCGTAGTGACCCGCGCCCGTCCGCTCCATCGCGATCGGAATCGCTCGGTCGTCGCGCTTCTCCGCGAGGCCGTCGAGCGCGCCGACGCGGATCTGATCCTCGTAGGAGTCCTGGTCGAGCGCGCGGACGAGCGTATCCAGAGCGTCCGGGACGCGGGTCTTGCCCAGTGATCTCAGGGCCTCGGCGTTGACGAACCAGCTCGGTTCGTTCTCGAGCATCGCCTGGAGCGCTCGCGCGGCGCCCGGGTCCCTGAAGTTGCCGAGCGCCTTCGCCACCGCGCGCCGGGCCTTGGGGTGCGCGACGGACGTGTGGCTGGCGAGGATCTCGAGCGCCCGGCCGGAGCGCGTCTCGCCGAGGGCCGTGGCAGCCGCGGCCTGGACCGCCCAGAAGCGATCCGACGCGAGGGACGCGCCGAGCGCATCGAGGACCTCGAGGTCGCCATGAGCGGCGCCGAGGACCTCGGCCGCTCGTGCCCGCGCCGGGGCCTCCGGCTCCTCGCGGAGCTGCGTCAGGAGCATCTCCCGGCCCGGATCGAGCTTGATGCGCCCGAGGACGTCCTCCCACGGATCGATGACGACGCGCTCGGGCTCGAACGGCAGCGCGAAGGCGAAGGTCTCGTGCTCCTCCGCGACGACGATCTCGCGACACTCCCTGGCGCTTCCCTTGCCGAAGAAGACGGGGAGCTCGAGGTGGAACAGATTGGTCCCCTCGGTCCGCTTCTGGCGGATGGTGAGGCGCGCGAGCCGGGCGTCGCCGTCCCAGGCGTAGATCGCCTCGAGCTCGGGAAAGCCGGCGGAGTGGACCCACTGGTCGAAGAACCGGCGGATCGAGCGCCCGGTGGTCTCCTCGATGGCGCGGACGAGGTCGGTCGTCTCGACCGCTCCACCCCGGTGCCGCTCGAGGTAGAGCTGGATGGAGCGCCAGAATCCCTCCTCGCCCAGCTTGCGGCGGAGCATGTGGAGCACCGCGCCGGCCTTCTCGTAGAGATGGCGATCGAACAGGTCGATCGGCTCCCGGTACGTGCGCTCCACGATGGCACGCCGATAGCGACCCGAGTCCTCCTCGATGAAGCGGGTGACCTCGGCCATCCGATAGAACGCGGCCTCCTCGCGACCCTCGTGGTGCTCGAGGTCGACGCTCTCGAAGAAGGTGGCGAATCCCTCGTTGAGCCACCCCTCGGACCATTCGCGGCAGGTGACCAGGTCGCCGAACCACTGGTGGGCGAGCTCGTGCGCGACGATGTGGTCGGCGGTGAAGTCGATGGCGGCGCGCTCGTCCAGCAGGACGAACCGGTGCATCGTGGTCGCCGTGGTGTTCTCCATCCCGCCGAAGATGAAGTCGTCGACCACGACCTGGGCGTACTTCGGGTAGGGATACGGGACGCCCAGTAGCGACGAGAACCGCTCGATCATCTCGGGCGTGCGCCCGAAGGCTCGGCGCGCGTCGCCGACCCTGTCCGCCGGGACGTAGTAGCGGATCTGGATGCCGTTCCGATCGTCGACGACCTCCGCGAACGGGCCGACCGCGAGCGACACGAGGTAGGCCGGGTGCGGGACGTCGTGTCGCCAGTGGAAGGTCTTGCGACCGGCGGTCGGGTCTTCGTGCTCCTCGACCAGCACTCCGTTCGAGAGCGCGAACAACCCCGAAGGCACCGTCACTCGCACCTCGCTCGTGGACTTGGCGCTCGGGAGGTCGAGGCACGGGAACCAGTACCTCGTGTCCTCGGCCTCGCCCTGCGTCCAGGCCTGGTCCCGCGAGACGAAGTACAGGCCTCGCCGCGGCGTCGCCTGGTACGCGACCTCGATCTCCTGCGGCCGGCCGCGCTCGAAGGGTCCAGGCAGCGCGACCCGAAGACCGCCGTTGGCGTGGGTGAATCGCAGCGGCTCGCCCTCGCGGCCGCGTACCGCGGTGACCCTCATCTCGCGGGCGTCGAGGTGGACCTCGCTCGTGCCGTTCGTCACGGGCAAGAGGGTCAGCCGCACCGTGCCGGCGACCGATCGCGACTCGAAGTCGAGCGTCACGTCCAGCCGAAGGTGTCGGAGCGTGAAGGGCACGTCCTTCTCGAAGTGGCGCCGGTCGCCAGGGAGCGCGAAGGGTCGGATGCAGCTCGGAACGTCGATCGTCATCGCGATACACGTCCTCCGGGTGGCCAGGGCCCCCCGAGCAAGGCGGAGTGTAGACCGAGGCGCGCCGGTCATGGGAAGCGAAGTGGCTCCTTGCCCGATGACCGCGACCGGCTATTCTGTAAGGCATGCGCGGGCGGCTCGTCGCCGCGATCGTCCTTGCCGCCGCCATCACGGCGGTCGAAAGCGGAGCTTGCGCGCAGGAGCTCACCGAGGCTACTCGTGTCCGGCTGGGCGGGGTGCTGACCCGCTCGACCGTCACCATCGCCTCCGGCTCCGGCACCGTCGGGTCGGGGTTCGTGGTCGACCGCACGGGCCGTATCCTCACGAATCTACATGTCATCCCGCCGCAGCGCGCGGGGCCGGCGGCCGCCGGGGCTCAGCCCACCCTGGCTCCGCAGCCCATCGAGATCCGGTACTCGGACGGTCGGACCGCACCGGGGAAGGTCATCGCAACGCTTGAGGACTGGGACCTGGCACTGGTCGAGCCAACCCTGGTGGGGCCTTCGCCGCCCCCGCTGCGCCTGGGCGACTCCGACCGAGCCAGGGTAGGTCAAACGGTCCTGGCCGTTGGGGCGCCTTTCGGGCTCGGGGGCACCCTGACCCTGGGCATACTGAGCGCCAGGCGCGCGCTGCCCCTGCCATCCGGCGGGACGATGCGTGACGTCCTGCAGACCGACGCCGCCATCAACCCTGGCAACTCCGGCGGCCCGCTGGCGGACGCGCGCGGTCGTGTGGTCGGGGTCTCGACCGCGATCTTCTCGCGTTCGGGCGGCAACCAGGGCATCGGCTTCGCGGTGCCGTCGAACGCGGTGCGCGATTTCCTCGAAGAGGTCAGGCGGCGCGAGTCCGAGCCGCCTGAGCCCCGACCGTGGATCGGCCTCGACGGGGTGCAGTTCGTCGATCAGCGCGTGCGGGGCGTCCTCGTGACGTCGATCGCGCCCGGCAGCCCCGCGAGCGCGGGCTTCGGCGCGGGAGCGGCCTGCGGCCCCACCGAGCCCGTCATCGTCTGGGCGGTCGACAGCCATCCGGTGCGCACGCCCGAGGAGCTGGACGAGGCCATCGTGCACCACCAGCCGGGCGCACGAGTGACTCTCTCGCTCTACTGCACGAGCGGAGGGTTCAAGGAGACGTCGGTCGTCGTGGGGTCGAGGGAGTAGGGCCTACCGCGCCGCCGAGGTCGATTCCTCGCCGAGCGCCTCGAGGGTCGTGCCCTGGATCTCGCGACGTGTCTTCGCGTACTCGTACCAGCCCTTGGCGACCAGCTCCACGCGCTCGGGGGTGGTCTCCGGGTCGACGTCGCCGGACTCGAGGTAGGCGACGAAGTCCGTCCACGAGGAACGTACCTGGTCGATGCGCGCGCCGAGCTCCTGGATCTGATCGCCGTACATCTCCGGCGCCGGAGGCAGCGAGTCTAGCTTGGTCCTGTAGGGCGCGATCTGCGGCATGCACTTGGTGCGGATGTACGCCGCGTAGCGCTTCTCCGAGCCCGTCGCCATCTTCGAGAGCTTGGCGATGAGGTCCGTGTCGCGCTTGTATCGCTCGACCGGGCCCTGCAGCGCGCAGCCCCAGAACGGCCTGTAGTAGTCGGCGTGCAGCTTGTTCAGCGATCGCTGGGTCACGCGCGCTTCCTCGCCCTTGCCGCTCTGCATCACGAAGAAGACGGCACCCGCAATGGCCGCGATCACCACGACCACCATGAACATCATCATCTTGCCCCTGCCCTTGTGCAGGGCCTTCTCGTCGTCCGCCAGACTTCCGCCCGGTGCTATCGGCTTCTCGTCCGCCATGATTCGCCCTCCATCCTCTATGGTTCCCCGAGACGAAGCTTCAGGCCCCCACCCGGCGCGCCCGGGCCCAGCCTCAGCCCCGAGCCGTCCCCAAGGCGCAATCGCGGGCCGCCCCCCTCCCCGCCGGTGCCCAGGACCTTCGAGCCGAGCTCGAGGCCCCTTCCGCCTCCATCCTGATCCTCGGCCACCCGGCTGCCCGCGTCGGGGCTGCTCGTGTGGGCGGCGGGCTCCTCCTCGGGCTCCTCCGCCGCCTCCAGCGCGGCCGCGCCGAAGTTCGCACGGATCAGGTCCCGCATCTGCTCGCGGTTCGAGGTCCGCGCCAGCACGGCCCGGAGCTCCGCGTGCATGTCGAGGACTCGCCCGAGCTCGTGATAGAGCGAGGCCAGCATGAGGTGCGCGCGGTCGTCGTTGGGCCGGCGGCGCACCGCCTCCTTCGCGGCGAGAACGGCCGCGTCGGCGTCGCCGCGCTTCATGTGGTAGTTGGCCCAGAAGAACGGGAGCATCGAGAGCTCGCGATCGAGGCGTTCGGCGGTCTCGAGCTCGGCGAGCGCGTCCGTCAGGTTCGACCGGGCGATGTGCAGCGCCGCCATCGTCGCGTGGGCCGCAGCGAAGTCGGGCGCGGCGCTCAGGGCCTCGCCGACCTCGCGGGCCGCACGGTCCGGATCCGTCGACAGCAGCATCGCGCCGAGGTTGTGGTGGCGCGCCGCATCGCGCCGGACGTGCAGCGCGCGCTCGAGGTCGCGGATGCCCTCACGCACGGCGCCCGAGGACGCGAGGATGGCGCCCCGGGTCCCGAGGAGCGGCACGGCACGCGGCGCGAGCTCGAGGCCGAGCTCGACCTTCTCCATCGCGCTCGCGGCGTCGCTCGCCTGCCCCAGCTCGAACAGGGCCTGGTGGTTGAGGAAGTGACCGAGCACCGCCACGTCGTCGAGCACGACGGCGCCCGACGCCGGTAGCCTCGTCCTGGCGTCCCGGTGCAGGTCGAAGACCTCGATCGGTCGCTTGGCCTTGCCGGCCGGAGCGAGCGCGACCGCGAAGTGGCCCAGATACCCGGAAGGGTCGACCGGAGTCCGCTCGCCGGGGTACGCGAGGACCTCGACCACCATCGCCTGGGCGCCGACCGCGCGCGCGGCCGAGGCGAGGACCAGCGCGAGCTCGAGGCTGTACAGACGCTCGCCGTGCTTGCGCTGGATCGCTGCGAACGCGCGCTTCGCGGACCGCACGTCCGTGTCGCGGGGCTCGTTCGCGACGTGCGGCCTGAAGCCTCCCTGGCCACCCAGCTCGCGCAGGGCGTCCCACTCCGCCGCGAGCGCGGCTCTACCGGACGCGCCCTTCGACGCGCGACGGGCGAAGCGGGCGATCTGCTCCGACTCCTCGAACGGGGCCGGCGGACGCTTGGAGGTCACGCCGCGATCGCGGGCGAAGGCGCCCAGCTCGTCGGACTCCAGCGGGCGCATCGGCACGTCCGACGGCACGCCGGCGGGCGCGCGCTCGGCCCACCACAGGTATCCGCCGGCGACGGCCGCGAGGATGGCGGCGAGCGCAACGACGCCGCGCACGTTCTTCCTGGGCGCTCGGCCTTCCGGCACGAGCTCGAGGCCCGTGGTCTTGCGGCACCGCGGACAGCGCGGCTTCTCGCCGTCGACGTCGAATGACAGGTCGCAGCTCACGCACTGATACCGCATTCGTGCCGGTGCACTAGCCCACTTGCCGGGGTGGGTCAAGGAGACCGCGTGCTAGTCTCGCCGCGGCCATGGCGACCCCCCCGGCAGCGGCGAACGCTACCTGCCCCGTCTGCGGCAGGTCCGTCGACAAGCTGCGCGCCGGCGCCATGGGAATCTACGGGGAGACGATCCGGTACTTCTGCAGCCCCGAGTGCAAGGGGCAGTTCGGTGTGGCCTCTTTTCCGCCTCCGGCTCCCGTCGAGGCGCCGGCGGCGCCTGCCCCTGCCGCTGCCGAGCCGGCCCGGTCGTTCCCCGAGGCTCCCGACAAGAGGTCCGACACCGAGCCGGACACGGCGCCAGCGAGCCGCGCGCGAGGCGAGGAGCGGGGCCGGGGGAGGCGGCTGGCGGCGGTGCTGCTGCTGGGAGGGCTCGCAGCCGTCACTCCTCTGTTTCTTCCGCCGGTGCTCGCGGCCTCGATGCAGGCCGTCTGCGTGCTGCTCCTGCTGGTCCCGCTCTGCTCCGCGGTCATGGCAGCGAAAGGGCCAGAGCGTCTCGAGGAGGCGCTCCCGCTCCTGGCGTCGGCGATCTCGGTGGCGGCGGCGGTCTCGGCCCTCCTCGCGAGCGGCGCCTCGGCCGCGGAGCTGCCCCTCGGCTTCGCGGCCGGGGTCGCGGCCATCTGCACGCTCGGCCGTGACGCGGAAGCGCGGTTCGCCAGGCAGGCCGGCGGCGAGCTCCGCTCGATGCTCGCCGCGCTGCCGCGCTCGGCGCTCCTGGTTCGGCCGGAAGGCGAGACCGAGACCGATCTCGACCGCGTGCGAGCAGGCGAGGAGGTGCTCGTCCCGACCGGGGAGATCGTTCCCGTCGACGGAGTGGTCCGCGCCGGCGAGGCGACGACGGTGCCGCTGCCGTTCAGCGAGGACGAGGAGCGAGTGCGCAGCGGAGACCTCGTGATCGCGGGCGCGAAGGTCACGCGTGGAGAGCTGCGGCTCGTCGCGACCTTCGTCGGAGCCGAGAGGACGCTCGCCCGCGTGGCGAGGCTCGGCCAGTCGCCGAAGCAGGCCCCGCTCGTCCGCGGTGCCGTGCTCGCCGCGCGCATCGCGACGGCTCTCGCCATCGGCGGAGCCGTGGTCGTCGCGGCGCTCGAGACGTGGCTGGCGGGGCGCAGCCTCGCGGCCTCGCTGATCGGCGCCTCCTCGGTGGTCCTCGCCATGTCGGGGCGAGCGCTGGGGCGCTCGGGCGCCTCGCCCCTGGCATCGTGCATCGGCCGCGCCGCGAAGCACGGAGCGTTCTTCAGGGACGCCGCCGCCGTCGACGCGGCCGCCCGCGTCGGGACCGTGGTGCTCCCCGCGAGGGGCACGGTCACGACCGGTGTTCCGTCCGTCACGAACGTCGAGCGGATCGCGGAGCGCGACGAGAGCGAGCTCCTGGGGCTCGCCGCGGCAGCGACCGCCGCCGCCGCTCCGGACCACCCCGTGACGCAGGGCCTCCTGGCGGCCGCGTCGGCGCGCACGATCGACCTGCCGGAGGTGCGCCGGCCCGCCTACCAGGCCGGCCGCGGTGTCCTCGGGGCGGCGCCCGGGGGCGAGAACCTGGTCGTCGGGTCGCGGCAGCTCCTCTTGTCCGAGGGCGTCTCGATCGCGGCGGCGGACGAGATCGTGAGCCGGCTGGAAGGCCAGGGCCGAACCACCATTCTGGTCGCGGCCGCGGGCAAGGTGCAGGCGGTGATCGGGCTGTGCGACGCTCCGAGGCCGGAGGCCCGCCACGCGGTGGAGAAGCTCGACGGGCTCGGCATCGAGCCCGTGCTCTTGACCGGGGACTCCCGGACGACCGCCGAGTCGCTGGGCGAGTCGCTCGGCGTCGACCACGTGCGCGCTCAGGTCGAGCCGGAGGAGCGCGCGTCCGAGGTGCGCCGCCTCACCGAGTCGGGCACCACCGTCGCGGTCATCGGCCACCCGGCGCGGGACGGCGCGGCGCTCGACAGCGCCGACGTCGCAATCGCGCTCAAGTGGGCGGGCGCCCCCCAGGGAGAGCCGGCGGTACGGCTCGCTGGCGACCGCGTGACCGACGCCGTTCAGGCCCTCGCCGAGGCGAGGGCGGCTCTTGGCGGCATCCGGCGCAACGTCACCGTCGCGTCCTCCGCGCTCGTGCTCGGCGCGATCCTGGCCGTGGGGGGCCTGTTGCCGCCACCCGGCGCGGCGCTGATCTGGGCGCTCGCGTCGGTGCTCGTGGCGCGCGAGTCGAGGCGCTAGATCCGCTCGCCGCGCGTCAGGTCCTCGATGGTCTCGCGGTCGCGGACGACTCGGAAGCGGGCGCCGTCCACGAGCACCTCGGCAGGTCGTGGGCGCGAGTTGTACGTGGATGACATCACGAAGCCGTAGGCGCCCGCGCTCATCACGGCCAGGAGGTCACCGGGCTCGGGGAGGGGCAGAGGCCACCCGCGCGCGAGGAAGTCGCCGCTCTCGCAGACCGGGCCCACGACGTCGACCTCGACCGGCGCACCGACGCCGCGCCGAACGGGGCGGATCTCGTGGAACGACCCGTAGAGCGCCGGGCGCACCAGGTCGTTCATGCCCGCGTCGACCACGACGAAGGTGCGGACGGGCGTGCGCTTCAGGTGCAGGACGCGGCAGAGGAGGATCCCGGAGTTCCCGACGATCGCGCGGCCTGGCTCGACGACGACCTCCAGGTCGCCGCAGCCTTCCGCGTCGAGCGCCTCGAGGACCGCCTTGCCGTACTCGCTCGGATGCGGCGGGGCGGGCGTGCCCTCCCGGTAGGCGATGCCGAGCCCGCCGCCCAGATCGAACTGCGAGATCGCGATCCCTCGGTCACGGAGCTTGCGGGCCAGGATCGCGACCCGGCGCACGGCGTCGACGAAGGGCTCCACGTCGACGAGCTGCGAGCCGATGTGGCAGTCGATGCCGACGACGTCGAGCCACCTCGACGCCGCCGCGCGCGCGTAGAGCGCCTCCGCGAGATCCGAGGTGACGCCGAACTTGCTCTCCTGAAGGCCGGTCGCGACGTACGGGTGCGTGCGGGGATCGACCTCGGGGTTCACCCGGATGGCGATCCGGGCGCGCTTTCCGGCGTGCTCGGCCACGCGTTCGACCAGGTCGAGCTCGGGCTCGCTCTCGACGTTGATCATCCTGAGGTCTGCGTCGAGCGCCGCCTCGATCTCGTGAGCCTGCTTTCCGACGCCGGAGAACACGACCCGGGATCCGGGCACGCCCGCCAGACGCGTTCGGTGGATCTCGCCGATCGAGACGACGTCCATCCCGGCGCCGTGCTCGCCGAGCAGGTGCAGGACCGCCAGGTTCGAGCTCGCCTTGACCGAGTAGCAGACGAGGTGGGGTCTCGCTGCGAATGCAGCGTCGAACGCTTCCAGGTGCCTGAGGAGCGTCGCCGTGCTGTAGACGTAGGTCGGCGTTCCGACCGCGGCGGCGATCGAATCGAGCCGCACCGCTTCGGCGCAGAAATCGTCGCCTACGTACTCGAAGTGGTGCATGAGGATTCGTCGCCGCGTTCGTGGAGCCGGGCCTCGGCCTCGTCGAGCGCCGCCAGGACTCGCCCGCGCGCGGGGCCGCCGAGAACGTCACGGCGCTCGACGGCGCGCTCCGGATCCAGCCAGGACATCACGTCGTCGTCGAACGCCGGGTGGGCCTGGCGAAACACGGGCGCGCCGAGCGCCGTCAGATCCGTGCCCTGGGCCACGGCGCGCGCGACGAGCGCGCCCACGACCGCATGGGCCTCGCGGAAGGGCACGCCCTTCGCGACCAGATAGTCCGCCGCCTCGGTCGCGGTGACCGAGCCCTGCTCGAGGGCGGCGCGCATTCGCGCGGCGTCGAAGCGGGCCGAGCCGATCGCGCCCGCGAGGACGCCGAGGCAGGCGACGAGGGTGTCGGTGGCGTCGAAGACGGGCTCCTTGTCCTCCTGCAGGTCGCGGTCGTAGGCGAACGGCAGGCCCTTCACGGTCACGAGCAGCGACACGAGATCGCCGACGATCCTGCCGGTCTTGCCCCGAACCAGCTCGGGCACGTCGGGGTTCTTCTTCTGCGGCATGATGGACGAGCCGGTCGCGAAGGCATCGGAGAGCTCGACGAAGCCGAACTCCGCGCTCGACCAGATGACGAGCTCCTCCCCGATCCGCGACAGGTTCGTCATGGCGATCGCGCAGGCGGCGAGGAGCTCGAGCGCGAAGTCGCGAGAGGAGACCGCGTCGACCGAGTTGCGGCACGGCCGCGAGAACCCGAGCTCGTGCGCCACGCCCTCACGGTCGATCGGGTGGGTCGTCGTGGCCAGCGCGCCCGAGCCGAGGGGGCACTCGTCCACCCGGGCGAGGAGATCGACGAACCGGCCCCGGTCGCGCTCGAGCATCTCGACCCATGCGAGCAGGTGGTGGGCTAGCCGAAGCGGCTGCGCGCGCTGCAGGTGCGTGTAGCCCGGCAGGAGCGTCTCCACGTGCGACCGCGCCTGACCGAGGATCGCGACGGCCAGCCCGTCCAGAGCAGCCATCACGGCCCGGACGGCGTCCTTGCACCAGAGCCGGAAGGAGGTCGCCACCTGATCGTTGCGGCTTCGCGCGGTGTGCAGGCGCGCGCCGGCGAGCCCGACCAGCTCGGTGAGGCGCGCCTCGATGTTCATGTGGACGTCCTCGAGCGCCTCGCTCCAGGCGAACGTCCCCGCCTCGACCTCTCGACCGATCTGCTCGAGGCCGCGGACGATGGCGTCGACGTCGGGTTGGGCCAGAATGCCGGTCCGGCCGAGCATCCGCGCGTGCGCGATCGACTGCCGGATGTCGAAGGGCGCCAGCCGCCGGTCGAACGAGACGCTCTGGGTGAACCGCTGGACCAGCGCGTCGGGCGCCTCGGAGAACCTGCCGCCCCATGGCGTTCGGGTGCTCATGTCGTGCGATGGGGAAGATCATGCCCATCCGGTTGCTTGCCAGACGCGGGCCCAACAGGCGACAGGCGACAGGCAACTGGCAACTGGCAGCCGC